>CALLVW010000018.1:0-9001 GCA_938015835.1 uncultured Atopobium sp.
GGTGTGTTTTGAACTGCCTCCTATTTCTCGTGTCCAAGAAATGGGAGGCAGTTCAATTATGCAGGTCTATTTTGAAAAGTTTGGCTTAGTTTTGAGCAGTGACTAGCGTAAGCGTTGCTTCTCCAGAAGCATTTGCTGTGCTTACGTCAACGTCAATGACGCTTGGTAGATTGCTTGCAATTTCTACAATTTGAGACACGCTGACTTCTTCAGAGAGCTTTCCGTTTGCTCGCTGCTCAAAGAGGGCACCTGCAAGTACACCACGCATATGTTTTGCGTTATGCGATACAACACTGCGCTTTCCCGTACTAGGATCTTCTCGCTGAACAACAACTTGCAACAACTCGCTAGGGTGCTTTGCCGATGGCGTCCACATCTTTCTGTATTCTCCCGAGCGGCAATCCACAACTATTTGATCCTTCAGAGCGGCGTTTAACAGGGGATTAAGCTGCTTTTTCCAGTAAGTTGCAACGGTACCAACGGTGGGCAGCTTGATTGAGGCAGACAGTCTATAGTTGGGGAGAAGATCGTGCGGTCTTACAACTCCCCAGAGACCAGAGAAAATCATGATTTCTGAGTTAAGGATATCTGCTGGTAATGTGACTGTTTTCTGTGTGTTTTCTAACGTGACGTTTTCAAGTGTCTGGTTGAATTTTGCAGCCTCAAAGAGCACACCAGTATAAAGGTTGAGCGCAGTTGTGGTTGGAGCCTCAAAGATGTCCAGGTTGTCGGCTATGTCTCCGACGGTGTTCGGACCAATTTTAAGCATCTGAGCTGCGTTTGCGTGAGAACATACCTGGTGTAAGTCCTTGATGAGTTCTTCTCGACAGCTGGTGAGTTCAGAACCAAACAAAAGTGATGAGAGATCAAGAGAAGGCCCAGAGGTGGGAGCGGTTTTTCCTGACGATGGTGGAAGCAAAATAATCATGAAAATCCTTTTGATGCGGGATTTTTAGTTGTTGTTTAGTTTGATTCTAATTTATGTCCGGTGTGCGTGGTAACTTAAGAAGTAAGAAAAATCGGAGAGGTGACGTATGGGCTTGCTTCTGTACAAACAACAAACAGGTGCTTTCTTATCAAACTCTGTTAAAGAGCGGCTAGAGGCTTCGCTTGAGAGATGGGGCTCTGCTCAGCTTATTGTTCCTTCTCCCGATGCAGTGTTGTTAGTTAAGAGGCAGCTTGGTGCCATCCAAGAGCTCTCTGTTGGTGTGAATGTTTCAACTTTTGATGAGTGGATGCGCGATCAATGGAAGCTGTATGGAAGCTCTGATCGTCTGCTTTCAAATACGCTTCGCAAGGGATTTTTCCAGCAGGTTTTAGATGGAATGTCTGCTGATGAACTGGGTTCGTTGAATGCTGGCAAGGGTACGGTGGAGCTTCTCTCTAAGCTTGCTCCAGAGTATCTTACAGAGCTTGATCAGATTATGACCTCTGGTCAACTTTCTGCTGGTCAGATGAGTGCTTGTACGGTGCTAGAGCGCTACAAGGCGCTGCTTGAAGAAAAGTCTTATATCGAGGTGTGTCAGTGTCTGGATTACCTGCTGCAGTCCATTCCAGCGCAAGGAGCTGCACTGATTTTCTCGCGAGTTGAAGATCTTTCGGAGGCGCGTCTTAAGTTTGTGCGCAAGCTGTCGCAGAAGCGGGACGTGACGTTTTCTCTCTACGTGCCCGAAGGACCTGCAGGTTATGCGGCAGAGCAGCAGCTGGAGTTGGTCGGCGGCCCGGGATGCGATTGTCGTGTGGATGCGGAGCCGGCGCCAGCCGCAAAAAGTCAGGAGCTCACCGATCTTCTCGCCAGGGTTTTTAGGGCCAAGGAGGGCAATGAGGTTACGCCGAGCGGTGCAGTAATGTTTTTGTCGCCGCTGGGTCAGCATGCCGAGGCAGAGTCTATAAGCTGGTATATCTCTCAGCGCGTTGAGTCTGGTAGCAAGAGCTTTGTGGTGTACACCTCGGATTCGCAAAGGGTCTGGGACGCGCTTTCGCAAAAGCTTGCAGCTAAGGGAATTGCTGCTCACTATAAGCGTTCGGTGCGTATTCAAGACTCGCTTGCAGGACGTGCGTTTGCTAGCTTGATTGATGCGTACGTCACTCTCAGTGAACGTGCAGAGCTCGAGAAAAACATTGACTACCAGGCATCTGACCATCAGATGGGGGATATGTCGTGGTGGCCTCCACGTACCCTTACGGACTATTTGATTTCTCCTATTTCAGGCATAAGTGTTGAGCGCGCGTGGATGCTGGATAAACGCTGGCGCGGTAATAGAACGCTGTATGCCACCAGAGTGCTTGAGACGCTTTCTAAAGCAGCTATGAGCTCACGCCTGTGCGCAGAGACCATCAAGAACCTTGAGCTTGGTAGAATTGGTTCTGCTGCTCAGCGCATTATTGAATACCTTTCTGCAGGAACATCTGATGAGCAGTCAGAGGCTGCTCAGTCTAAAGAGTTGATGCTTCAGTCTCTTCAAAACCAAGAGTCGCTTAAGGTAATGAACAAGATTGTTTCTTCTGCACAGGAGTTGCATGAGGCAGGATTAAAGCTCACTCCTCAGACACTTAAATCTTTTATTGAGCTTTGCAAAGACCAGACGGTCATGATGTCTGTTTCTAATGGTATTGAGTCTGATATTCAGGTGCTAATCGCTCCTGTAAGCCAAGCTCATTCTATTGAGCCACATTCTTTTGATGCCGTCATTTTCCAGGGCATGGATACGTTGAATTTTGGCGTCAAAGCATCAGATGGTGCGCTTCAAGAGTTTGTTCGCCATGCGAGTAAAATGCCTAAGGTGTCAGAGTTTGCACGATATCAAAGAGATTTTTATACGGCGCTTACAACCACTTCTACCAGCGTTGCATTTGAGAAGATTGAACAAAAAGATGTCTTTAACGCAGTAGCTCTCAGTGAGGTTAAAGCATGCTATCCCAAAGACTATGCAAAGAAGACAGGGGTTGCACGCGGAGAAGAAGAGGTGCTGGTAAACCTGTTGCCTCAAGCAACTGATCCAGAACGTGTTGCAGAACTCCCAACAATCGAATCTGGTGAGATTGACCCTAAACTCAAAAATATCGTGGTACTCCCACGTCATTTGACTAGGGAGACTCTTGAGCAGGAATTACAGGGTCTTATAGAGGTCTCGCGAGAAGGGCTACCACTTCTTTCCGCTTCTCAGATTGAAACATATCTTGAGTGTCCCTACAAATGGTTCACGCAACGTCGCATCAAAATTTCCCAGGTAGACACTGAGTTTGCTCCAATGCAGATAGGTACCTTTATCCATCGTGTTTTGGAGCTAACACACGCAACACTTTTAGCTGAAGCACTTGGTTGTGATGTGGCTGAAGTTGATTCAGTGGTTGAATCTGCGCTTTTACAAGATATTCCTGGCTCAAGAATTACATCTGATAACTTAGAGCATGCAAAACAAGTGTTAGACAGCTGTTTTGCCCAGGTCTGGGATGAGCAATTCAACAACATTAACCGAGCATCTTCAAATGAGCTTATTCCGCATAGCATTCAAGAAAGAAAACAGGTTGAGAATATACGAGAAAATCTCAAGGATCTTCTCGAGTTTGAAGCTTCGCACTTTATTGGCTATCAGCCCAGGTTTTTTGAGCTTCGTTTTGGTAGAGAAGAAAACGTTGTTGAGTATGCAGGAGCTCAATTTACAGGCTCGATTGACCGCGTAGATGTAAACGCTCATGGTCAGGCACTTATTATTGACTATAAACACAAGGCCACAAAAGATCTGAAGGCTTATTCAGCAAAGTTAAGTCTGGATAGTGAGCTTTCAAAAGAGATTCTGCCAAGGCATGTACAGTCTGCAATATATGCTCAGATTATGAGAAAACAGCTCACCAAGTATAAGCTTGAGCCAGTTGCTGCAATTTATCTGGGCACCAAAGAGCAAAAAGATAAGCCTTCATTTGCTCTTGCAGGCATGGCAACAGAAGCGGCAACAGAACATATTTGGAACATGAATCCGGAAGATAAAAAGCTCAGGGACCAGGCGGTTATGGTTGTGTCTCAAAACTCAGCGGAGTTTGCAGACTACTTGGACGCTTGGGAGAGTTTAATTGCTCAGAAGGTTCAAGCCATGCTTTCTGGAGATGTTCGAGCCAATCCTTGCGATAAGGATGCATGTAAGTATTGTCCAGTAAAACTGTGCGATAAGAGGAGGTAAATTACTATGGCTGACACACGTTATACGCCCGGTCAAGAGAAGACCATCAAGACGCTTGATAAGCCTCTTTTTGTTGCAGCAGGTGCTGGTTCAGGAAAAACTTTTACGCTTACACAGAGAATTGTGTGGGCTTTAAAAGAAGGCTCGGGAGCTGACGGAAAGCCGTACCTGAGTAGTCTTGACCAGGCATTGATTATTACGTTTACCAATGCCGCGGCTACAGAAATTAAGGAACGCGTTAGAGAAGCTCTAGAAAAAGAAGATCTTCATAGCGCTGCGTTGCAGGTTGATGATGCGTGGATTAGTACTATCCACGGTATGTGCAGCAGAATCTTAAAGATTCATGCACTTGATTTAGGTCTTGATCCTGAGTTTGAAATCATTGACGACATGACCAGAAATCAGCTGGTCAATATATCTATTGAAGAAGTACTCAGAGAGCTTTCTCAAGATGAAAGCTATGCTGAGTTTCTCTCAACCTATGCAGGGAACAGAGATGCACTGAAGTCTCGTATTGAAACGCTGATTTCGTACGCTCAGTCATCTCCTGTAGGAATGGATGCTATTTCGTTTGTAGGGGATAGCTCTGACCTGGAAGTTCTAAAAGCGGAGCTTGAGAGTCTCTGCGGTGCACTCGAAGCGCTAAGGGCTGCAATTTCTGCCACAAAACCAGATGAAGCAGAACAGCTACAAAATGTTCAATCTGAGCTTTCAAGTAAATTGCAGCAACACTTGGTTCTCTCGCTCACTGATTTTGACCAGGCGTTTTGGGAGGCTCTGGAAAAAGCTGTCAAGGCCGTTCGTTCCTCAAAAGAAATAAAAGATGCCAAAGATGAAGCTGTATACCAGCTTAAAGTTTGTAGCTCTTTATTCGGACTTATTCAGGACATGTCTGAGGGTCAGTGTCTAAAAGATGTTACGGAGCAGGTCTACAAGCTCTTTAAGCAGAAGAAACGTGCTATTGGCGGTCTTGATAACGATGACCTTTTGCATCTCACGGCAAAGGTGTTTGAAGAGCATCCGGAGATTGCAGCTGTTTACACGGATAAATTCAAGCTTGTAATGGTTGATGAGTTCCAAGATACGGACCAGCAACAGGTGCAGATGATTAAGAGTCTCTCAGGTAAAGATGCTCAATATCTCACAACAGTTGGTGATGCGCAGCAGTCAATCTATCGATTCCGCGGTGCTGATGTTGATGTGTTCTTTAGACGTCAAGCAGAGGTTTCAGAAGATTTGCAACCCCGTCTTGTAGATAATTTCCGCAGTCACAACGAAATTTTGCGATTTGTTGCAAAGGTTTGCAGCGCTGACGGCATGATTCCTAACTTTATGGATCTGTCTGCTGGGCGAGAAGAACCTGCAACTCCGTTCATTGCTCATTCGCCACGCGTATATTTTGAAGTCACAAAATTTGAAAAGTCAGGAAATTCTAAGCCAGGCGATGACGTCACAAGAAGCCAGCTTGTTGCGTATCAACTTGCAGACAGAATCAATACGCTTATGCAGGATGAGAAGATCCAAGCAAAAGATGTTGCAATTTTGATGAAATCAGTTAAAAAGGCACAGCCCTATATTGAGGCACTTCGTACCTTTGGAATTGAAAGCGTGGTTTCTGGAGCTTCAACGTTTGGTGAGCAGCCTGAGGTTCAGTTGATTGGCAGCCTTTTACAGTCACTCGCAAATATGTATGACTCGTACGCGGGGCTATTTCCTGTACTCTCGAGCGAGATTTTTAGTCTTGATGCGTCTGACCTGCTTCTCTTGGGCACTAATTTTGGAGAAAATGATCAGAGGATTACCAATAGAGATATTGCAGAGTCAGTGGTAGATGACGTATTTAATTCACCCTTTGAGATAAGTCCAAAGCTCAAAAATGCTTTAGAGGTGTTGAGCAATGCCCGTAACTCCCTTTCAAATAAGAGAGTTTCAGACGTTATTAAAAAAGTAGTTCTTGATGCCGGATGGATTTCTCGCCTTCAAAAGATGGGGAATGAGGGGCAGTCAAAGATTGCAAATATCTTTGCAGCTCTCGAGCAGATTGATAGTTTGCAAACAGACCTAAGCGTTGGCGTTGCTTCTGTTGCAAGAGCATTTAGTCAGTGGTGTGTCACTGCCAAGGAATCTCCAAAAGTGCTTCATTGCAGCACTCAAAATGCCGTAACTTTTATGACTATTCACGCCTCTAAGGGATTGGAATTTCCTGTTGTTGCTGTTGTAGGAGCTGTATCTGACCCTAAGGAAGGCGCTGGCAGTAAACCATTTCTGCATGTTAGAAAAGATGATTCATATCAGATTGCATTTTATAGTAGCTCTAAATCACTCAAGGAATTGTATGACGGTTGTCATGAGGTTCCTACAAGTCTTGATGAGTGTAAGAACCTTCTTGAGTGGAGAATGTTCCTGGAAACACAAGAGAATGAGTTTGAAGAGCAGGAGCAGAACCGCCGTCTGTATGTTGCTCTCACACGCGCTCGCGAAGCAGTCATTCTTACTTCAACCATCGACCTTACTAAAGAGGGAATTAGCCCTCGTTATACGCGCAAGATCACAAACGCCTTGTTTGAAGAGCCTCCACTTTCTGCTGGTGAGCATCCGTTTGAATATGGCGGAAATCTTGCTGGTTGCATGCGCGTGGTTGAGGGCTCTGGCAAAAAGGATGAGCCAATTCAGGTTGAAGGTTTAGAGTTGGTTGAACCTTTTGGCGACAAGTCCGAACCCTCTGATGGCAAGCCAAGTGAAGAGGAAAACTCGCAGGCTGTTGAAACGTTTGACCTCTATGAGAAGGTAAGACTAAGTGTTATCTCAGAAACTATATATGATCAGCGAAAAGATTTCTTTAGTTACTCATCAGCTCACCAACAAATGGCAGAGAACTTTAAGGGCGAGAATAACCCTCAACCAGTGGCTGAGACTTCCGTTATGTTGTCTGACACATTAGCTGACGATGGAGTAGATCCAACAAGCCTCGGTTCAGCCTTCCACGAGCTTGCTCAGATTATGGTTGAGACTCAGTCTAAGGTTGATGAACAAACTATTGATAAATTGTGCTTAAAGAATAGCGTTCCTCAGCGCGCGATATCACGAGTCAAACAAGCACTTGAACTGTGGAGCAATTCTGCAATCAGGCAAGAAGCTTTAGCTCATGATGTGGTTATTGCGGAGTCTCCTTTTACGCTGCAGGTTGATTCTGAATATGGGAACTATGTAGAAGGAGCCATCGATCTTCTCGCTTATAATAAGGGAAGCAAAGATGCGCTGGTAGTTGACTATAAAACAGGCGATAAGGGCCTTAGTGCAACTCAGATTTATGAGCATCATCAGATGCAGGCAAACTTCTATGCCTACGTCTTGATGCAGCACGGATTTACTAAGGTTGAGTGCGCATTTGTTTGTGTTGAGGTTGAAGAAGCTGGTCAGCCACACGTTGCTCGTTACACGTTTGATGTAAACCATCAACCACGGCTTTAAGGAGGCAAGAACGTGCCTTTTGCACATGTTGTTTTAGACATACCAACTCGTGCTCTTTCTGGCACGTTTGATTACGCCATTCCAGAATCTTTGGAAGAAACTGCGGTTGTAGGAACAACAGTCTTGGTGCCGTTTTCTCACAGGCAGGTTGTTGGCTACATTGTGGGTGTCTCAGACCGTGTGTCTTTAGGTTTAGATGTTTCTCGCGTCCTTCCAATAACACAAGTTCTAGCAGATTCAGCATTTGATGAGCAATCTGCGCAAGTAGCAGAATGGATGAGCAAAGAATACGCCTGTAGTTACGCAGACGCTTTGCATCCATTTTTAGCGCCTGGCCAAAAGGTTAAAGTCACCAGAAAAGATACAGAATCTCCCTGGCAGCTTGTGTGTGAGAAGTCCGGTCCTGTTGATGAGCGATGGGTTGAGCTGACAGAAAAGGCGGCTGACTTTACGCCTGCGGTAAATGCAAGCAAGCAGCGATCGGTGCTTGAGGCTCTGGCGCAAGGTGCCATGAGGTTATCCGAGCTCTCGGCCACAATCCCAGGAGCTCGCAGTGCAGTAACTGCACTGCAGAAAAAAGACATCGTTGAGATTCGCACACAGCGACAAATTCGTGGAAGCCAGGAGGGTCTGGGAACCACGCTTTCAAGCGGTGTAGCACCTCGTCCTCAGCAACTTACTGAGGGGCAAGAGTCTGCTCTTGCAGCAATCGAGGCTGCGCAAACTGCTGCTCAGGGCGATGTTGTGCTTATTGATGGTGTAACGGGCTCAGGTAAAACTGAGGTGTATCTCTCCGCTATTGAGAAGACCTTAGCGGCTGGCAAGGGTGCTGTGGTGCTTGTCCCAGAGATTTCTCTTACCGCGCAAACAGTAGGCCGATTCCGTTCACGTTTTGGTGAGCAGGTGGCCGTTCTTCACTCAAAGCTTTCGCTTGGCGAGCGCTTTGACCAGTGGGATTTAATCAGGCAGGGTAGGGCTCGCGTGATAGTAGGCGCACGTTCTGCCTTATTTGCACCCATCCAAAACCCAGGGCTTTACATCATTGACGAGGAACACGAGGCTTCGTACAAACAGGATTCGCTTCCGCGCTATCACGCAAGAGAAGTTGCTGCTCAGATGGCTCGCCTGCGCGGGGCCGCGCTGGTACTTGGCTCTGCAACACCATCGCTTGAAAGCCTCTATCGAACAGCTCAAGGAAGCTGGCGCGGTACTAACTGGACGCGCGTTGCCATGACCGAGAGGCCTGGTGTGGCAGTGCTTCCGCAGGTCCAGGTAGTTGATATGGCTTCCCAGTTCAAAAACGGAGGCAGATCGGTCTTCTCGGCAGCTCTTGCTCTTGCGCTTCAAGAAAC
>CALLVW010000019.1:0-13319 GCA_938015835.1 uncultured Atopobium sp.
TTTACCGCCTCAAAAACTTTTATCTGGGCAAACGTTGTATGCAGAAAAATGAAATCTCCAACTAAACGGATTTTTTACCACTTGGAGACTTATTCGAGTGATTCGCGAAGGATCTCTGCATCCACCGCCCCCCTATCAGCCGTCTATTGCCATTCTTCGAGCGTCTTTACAAAGAGTCAGTGCTGTTTCGCAGCACAAAAAATCCCAGCACCGCTAGGTGCTGGGATTTTGCACTTGAACTGTAGAACTTGTTAAGCAGCCTCAACAACTTTCTCTGAAGTGTTGTCTTTCTTAGCAAAGTGCTCAGCAACATAACCAGTAATCAAAGGAGTCAGGATTGCAGTAACGATAACTGCAGCTGCTACCTGTGCATTTGCTGTTGCAAGAGCAGCGCCGCCATACAGGGCTGGGTTTGCCTCTGCCATAGCAGCAGGTGTAAGTGCATTTGCACCTGCGCAGGAAGAAATTGCAACGCCTGCAATTCCGGTTCCGCCAGTTGCACGATCAACAAAGTAGTTGATAAACCCACCGCAAACAGAGCAGATAACACCAAGCAGAATACCTGCAGGACCAGCCATAATGAGAGAATCAAACTTCATGGTTGTGCCCATTGCAAAGAAGGTCATGACAATAATTGCTGGCAGAGCGCTTGTGAGCATCTTCTTCATGGATGGGAAGCAGTTGCCAAGCAGGATACCCAGGATGATTGGGAGAACTGCACCAAGCAAAGACCAGTTAATTGGAGACTGACCAGTTGCACCAAGAGCAAGCATGGTAACTGGAGGACCAACTACCAGCGTAGTAATTGCGACTGCACCCTGCTCATACTCGTTACCATAATCAGCCATCAGTCCTGCATACATGGAGTTGTTTGCACCAGAGCAAGCAGCAAGGATAACCATGGAAGAAAGACCAAGCAGGTTGTCGTTCAGGAAGAATAGAACTGCAAGACCAAGAGCAACGCAGAACACAACCTTTGAAATGATGATGATTGCTCCGCGTAGAGCAGCCTTTGGTGCACTCTTGAACGAAATAGTTGCACCAACGCACAACATGAAAGCACCAACCAGAGCAGCAGTACCCTTAACGGTCATAGCTGCAGTAAAGCTACCAAGCGTTGGGAATACATCTGGAAAAAATGTGTTCATGAAAACGCCAAGAAGCAGTGGTACCAGGATGTTTGCGCCTGGAATGCGACCCAGCGCCTTAAATGGATGCTGAAGAGAAATTGGTTCTTTTGTAGCCATCAATAATCACCTAGTCCATAACAATGCCGCCGTCGCAGTCGCCAACCTCACCGTTGACGAAGCTAGCAGCGTCGGAAGCAAAGAACAGTACCATCTGTGCAGGCTCGGATGCCTGAGCAGGACGGCCAAGAGGAATGATGCCTACAACCTTCTTGTACTTCTCCTCATCACTGGAGAGTGCAGTGGTCATATCTGTAATGGTGAAAGATGGGCAAACAGCGTTACAAGAAATGCCGTACTTGCCGCCCTCTTTAGCGATAGCCTTGGTAAAGCCGTTCATACCAGCCTTGGAAGATGCATAAGCAACGGTACCAAGGAGGCCGCCGCCAATCTTGCCTGCTACGGAAGAAACGTTGACAATGCGAGCGCCGCCACGATCAATGAAGTGCTGCCACAGAGCGTGAGTTACGTTGTAGGTACCGGTGAGGTTGGTGTTGATAGTGTTGTTCCACTCTTTGTCGTCAACCTCGGTGAAAGGAACGGAGCTGATGCGACCAGCGCAGTTGATAAGAACGTTGACGTCGCCGCACTCCTCAAGAATCTGAGCAACGGTCTTCTTGACGCCCTCGGCATCTGCAATGTCCATTGTGTAGAAGAAGTTACCCTCGCCAAGCTCCTCAACAAACTTGCGGCCAGTGTCCTCGTGACGAGAGCAAACGATTACGTGTCCACCTCCGGCAACAATACCCTTAGAGATTTCAGCGCCAATACCAGCGCTTCCGCCTGTAACCAGAACCAACTTGCCTGTAAAATCGAATGCCATGCTCTCTCTCCTTTTTTAACGAGCACAAACCATTAGAAAACAAATAAATTCTAGCCATCTTCACATAATTTTCTATAGAAAAATTATTTTTGTTTCACAAATCCTATGGTAAATAAGCTAAAGGAAAATAATTTGCTTAAAATGCGACATAAATGACACATTAAATTTCATGTTCAATCTTTTGGACATTTGTCTGCAAATCAATCCCTTTTCTTTCCTCGTAAATTTCAAAAGTTAGACAAAGCTAACTTTTAGGAATACAATAGGGCGAGAAACCCGTTGAGCTTGTAGCTCCAAAACTCCTAACTCTTGGCTTCACGCTATCAGTTTCTTGCTTTCAGTCCCGTAGCTACCTGCTCTCAACTCTTTGAAGGAAGTCGCTATGAAACATCGCTGCACGCATATCTCGACAGTCGCAAACCCACAATCGCGCCTCACCTGCAACCCTCTCCTATCCCGCAGGTCGGCGCTCACCTTACTCGGCGCAAGCTCTGCGGCAGCAATCGCTTCTCTCGCCGCATGTAGTCCACGCGATTCTGCAGCCAGCTCAAGCTCCGCGCAAAACCAAAACTCCTCGGCTCCCCTCGTCTTGACCACCTTCACCGTGATCCAGGACATGGCTTCTCGCGTTGCGGGCGAGTTCTGCCAGGTAGAATCCATCACCAAGGCTGGTGCCGAAATCCACGACTACGAGCCTACGCCCGACGACCTCAAGCGCGCGCAAAAGGCCCAGCTCATCCTCAACAACGGGCTGGGGCTTGAACGCTGGTTTGAGCGCTTCGTCGATGACTCGCCTGCTCAACGCGCCGACCTCAGCGAAGGCATCACCGCCATCCCCATCGCCGAGGGTGACTACCAGGGTCAGGCCAATCCGCATGCGTGGATGTCGCCCGCAAACGGAAAGATCTATGTCGAGAATATCGTCCGCGCGCTCAGCAACCTTGTCCCTGACCACGCCAAAGACTTCGAAGCCAACGGTGACGCATACAAAAAGGAGCTCGACAACATCTCCTCTCACCTGATTGAGGAGCTTAGCACTCTGCCAGAGAGCCAGCGCACGCTGGTGACCTGCGAGGGAGCGTTCTCGTACCTGTGCCGCGACACCAACATGAAGGAGCTCTACCTCTGGCCCGTCAACGCTGCTGACGAAGGTACTCCACAGCAGATCGCCAAGGTTGTCGAAGCCGTAAAGGCGCAGCAAATTCCTGCGGTGTTCTGTGAGTCAACGGTCAGTCCTAAGGCAATGCAGCAGGTAGCCGACGAGACGGGTGCTGTCCTCAAGACTGACGAGAAGAACATATTGTACGTAGACTCCCTCTCGGAAGCTGACGGCCCCGTGCCCACCTATCTTGACCTGCTGCAACACGACGCAGACGCAATCGTATCTGGTCTCATGGGAAGGTAATTGTTCGATGAATCTTTGTGTTTCGCAACTTTGCGCCTGGTACGAGAAAAAAGACCGCGAGAAACCCGTCATTTATGACGTGAATTTCTCGCTCTCAACAGGAGATCTTTGCGCACTTGTAGGCGTCAATGGCGCCGGAAAATCTACGCTCTTCAAAGCACTGATGGACACCATCGCATGGGAGGGTTCACTTACTTGGGGCCAGCAACCTCTTTCACAGGCTCGCAAGCAGGGCAAAGTAGCCTACGTTCCTCAAACGGAGGCAATTGACGCGACGTTTCCGCTGCTCGTAAAAGACGTTGTTATGCAGGGAAGATATGTTCATCAGGGTTGGATGCGCATACCTTCCGCTCAGGACAAAGAGCTGGTTGCCCAGGCGCTTGAACGCGTTAACCTGGCCGACCTTGCAGATCGTCCACTTGCCCAACTCTCGGGCGGACAAAGAAAGCGTGTTTTTGTGGCTCGTGGAATAGCACAAGCTGCTGAGCTGGTATTTCTCGACGAACCGTTTGCGGGAGTAGATGCTCGCTCTGAGGCCATTATCACCGAACAACTCAATAATCTCAGTAAAGAAGGCAAAACATTGCTCGTTTCAATTCACGACATCAATTTGGCTCAGCAAAAATTCCCGCTTTGCCTGGTCATCAATAAAACCATCACTGCGCAGGGTCTTTCAAAAGAAATTCTTTCTGGAGACGCCCTCCTGCAGAACCTTGGTATTTCCGAAGATACCCACATTGAGGAGGTGCTCCATGCCTGAGGTAGACATTCTCCAATACGCATTCATGCAGCGAGCCCTCATCACCGGAATTGCAACCGCCATAGTCTGCGGGCTTTTGAGCTGCTGGATCACACACATGGGATGGTCTCTTATGGGCGACGCCATCTCGCATTCTATTCTCCCAGGCGTGGTCATTGCTCACCTGCTGGGGCTTCCCTATCTGGTAGGAGCACTGATATTTGCTCTCATTACCGTGGTGTTGGTCGGACAGGTCAAAAAGAGCCAAATTGTGCGCCCCGATACTGCTATCGGCATTGTATTTACAACGTTTTTTGCACTAGGAACAGTTCTCATATCCAAGGTTCCAAGTCAGATTAACCTCTCACACATACTCTTTGGAAACCTTTTGGGGGTCACAACTCCCGATATGCTGCAAGTTCTTTGTATTGGTCTGCCCATTGCAATCTTACTTATTCTTAAAAATAAGGACCTGACCTTGCTTTCATTTGATCCCACGCAGGTTCAAGCAATCGGTCTTTCTACTAAAACACTCACTTCATTCTTGCTTGTTGACCTAGCCCTCGCAATTGTCATATCGCTCCAGGCAGTTGGCGTAATTCTGTCCGTTTCTCTCCTTATTGTTCCAGGCGCCTGCGCAAGGCTTCTTACCAATCAGATGCGCCATATGCTCTGGATTTCTCCGCTCATTGCCACGGTCAGCGTTTTGATTGGAATAACAGGCAGTTATTACTTAGACGCCTCTTCTGGAGGAATGATTGGACTCACCCTCGGCGTGGTTTTTTGCATCATTTTTATATTAAAGAGTTTACCTAAGTTTACTTTTGGACATATAGTAGACAAGGACTAAGAAAGGAGGACCAATGCATACACTCAACACCTCAAAAGCCCAGTTCGCTCGCGCAACTCGTGCACAAAAGCTCTTGCACAGGCAAGCCTTTGCGGCTCTCAGAACATCCATTGGTCTTATGGTCGGAGCTCTTCTTATCGCAATTGTCCATTAATGCTTCATCTCATAAATCACCCAGATTTGGCGAGAAACCCCTCCTATTCAAAGGGTTTCTCGCTAAATTTTTATATAAGTGTTTGAACGAGAATACCTACGGATACTGACGCAAGGTTGGACAAGATTGAAAGAGTCCATGGGGTGTTGCTTACTCTTTTTACCTTGTAAATGAGACCTTCAACAGCAATAACAACCAGCTCAACCGCTATGACGCACGCCCAGTACTGAACGTCGTTAGCAACCACATCAACAAGGGCGCTTGTGATAAAAACGGCAATTGGATTAGTAAGCACTTGAGCAGCAACAACAATCAACAGTGCTTGATTGTCTTTAACGCCCAGCGATTTTGCGACAATAAGTTCAACAGTAATAGTCAGAATCAGACAAAACGCAAATATCGGAATAATGGTCATCAAATACGGCAACAAAAATATTTGGTCGTCCATGACATTAGCCTTCTGCCTGTTTGTCTTCAGCAGCAAGATAGTCTTCAGCCACACACTCATCTTCAACCGCAAGCTCATCAACCTGATCAGGTAGCTCTGCGATTAGATCATCTTCCTCTACAACCTCAACAACTCGTGCTGCCTGGAACATACGCTCATGACCAAATGGCCCTGTAGCCACGGAATCTTTGACTAACGTAAGACCTACACCCAACGCAAGTGCTGAGACCAAACTGATACCAGAGAGCATTAGAGGATGTTCAAAACGGAATCCTACGAGCGCAGGCAATGCACCTACGGCTAATGAGAAACTGGCCAGTCCAAACGCGGTGCCTTTTGCGTTAGGCAAGATGTTTGCCAGAGATGCCAACGTAATGGACATAGTAAAGTTGAAGAAAAATACACCCAGAAGGCCCAGAACCGGTATCTCCCATGAGGGCACAAACAAGGTAGCTGCAACAATGAGCGAAAAGATAGCTGTAGTCCTGAATCCAATACGATCAGCAACCACTCCACCAAGCGCTTTACCTGCAAATACGCCAAGGATACTTAATACCAGTAAGAGCATCTCACTCTTCCAAGGAAATGCCATAACCATGCCGACATAGCTTCTCAGCGCCACCACAAGGCTCAGCAGTGCAATCGCAAGCAAGGTATTGAATGAAAGCTCCGAAATATCAAACGAAACGTTATGCACGTTCCAGTACTTCTTGTTAACCTTTTGTACTACAAGCGTAATAAGCGCGCATAAGAACAATAGCACAAGCAGGGAAAATGCAATCTGAAGTCTTCCCATTTGAGCACTTTGTGTACCTAAAAATACTCCAATTGCACCAGTTGCAATGAAGATTCCCGAAGGTCCTGCATGTTTTTGCGAGATATTAAGGACGCTCAGTCCACCTGCACTATGGAAGAGCGCGTTTCCAAACGCAAGCAAAAGAATCGCAGGCCACTCGAGAAGGGCTATAGGGACCAGCGAAAGAATAACTCCAGCGCCCACTAAAGCATACGAAAGTAAGGCGGCATAGGAGTTCTTATCCAGCTGATCCAGCGCAATGCCTATAGGGAGCTGCAGGGTAAAGGCAACTATGTCATACAGTAAAATACTTAGCGCAACAACTTCCATCGAACCCTGGCCAGACTCTCCCAACACTCGGCTTACCGCGCAGAGCATCGAAGAAACACAAGCAAAGTCAACTACAAAGTGACAAAGTGCATACGCAAATGTAGTGACTTCTTTTTTAGGGAGAAGTTGCTGTGTTGTAGACAAGGTTTTACCTGGGTCGCCTTATAATCATGATGACGCCAATTACTGCTACAAGAATAGAAATTGCAGCCATGACCAGGAAACTAGAATCCCTCTCAATGTTTGGCGTAGAAATAACATCAGCTAATGCGATAACGGGTAGCGCAATTGTCATGACAAAAGTGCTGGCAGCAAGCGCAATTTTTTGGGCTGAACCCAAACTAGAACGTAGATGACGATACAGTGACATAGTACCTCCTTCATCAACTTTTTAATATTTTACCAGTACACACGTCGCGTTCCAAATGCACTCCCGTAAACGGCACAAAAAAGCGCCCGACGAATGTCAACTATCTCCCATTTCTTGGACATAAGAAATGGGAGGCAGTTCACATGCAGGTGATTATGATTCTGCAGCGTGTTAGCGTCGGCTTTGAGGTCTGACGCACAAAATAGCGCAGCTTTCTTGTGTTCTGCCGAAGAATCGACATGTTCTTAATCAAGATAGCCAGGCAGCTAGGCGGTCACACTGCCTGATATGCATCTCTATGCATAAACTTCATCTAATATGCTTAAACATGAATAGACTTATATAAGGAATTTAACTATCGATAAATTCTGTATCTACGGAACACACCTAAGTCGGATATTCTGCTCAAATGAGGGCATTTTACACACCTAATGACGATAATCTGCATGATTGAGGTATTTTCAGCGTAATGTATACGTCTTTTTAACAGATTATCCGACATAGGTGTGTTTTGAACTGCCTCCCATTTCTTATGTCCAAGAAATGGGAGGCAGTTCAAAGTTGGTGCACGCGATATGCAAAATCTTTTAGACATTGATTCGCACGTATTTTTCGGTGTGCGGTAGAATATGAGACGTAAGCGTTTTGTCTTACATCTGTATGTGAAGTATTGCTAAAAGCTTGGTGTTTGCCACGTATGGCGCACAAAGTTTGACGCGTAGAAAGGAAGCCTAATGGCTGAAGATCAGTACATGCACCTTGTTATTGTTCGCCACGGTGAGTCTGAGTGGAACAAGCTCAACCTGTTCACTGGTTGGACCGACGTTGACCTTACCGAGACTGGTCACGAGGAGGCAGCAGCTGGCGGCCGTGCTCTTAAAGAGGCTGGCTATGACTTTGATGTTTGCTACACTTCTCTGCTCAAGCGTGCTATTCACACTCTGAATCATGTTCTTGATGAGCTTGACCGTAACTGGCTTCCTGTTCATAAGACTTGGCGTCTGAACGAGCGCCACTATGGTGCACTTCAGGGCCTCAACAAGGCTGATGCAGCTGCTGAGCACGGCGAGGAGCAGGTAAAGATTTGGCGTCGTTCCTTTGATGTCCAGCCACCAGCTCTTGAGCCAGGCGACGAGCGCGATCCTCACGTTCAGGAAATGTTCCGCGATGTTCCAGCAGAGGATCTTCCTTACACCGAGTGCCTGAAGGACACCATTGCACGTGCATGGCCTTACTTCGAGCAGGAGATCAAGCCACAGCTTGAGGCAGGTAAGCGTGTTCTTATTGCTGCACACGGCAACAGCCTTCGCGCTCTTGTTATGCAGTTTGAGCACCTCACTCCAGAAGAAATTCTTGAGGTTAACATCCCAACTGGCATTCCTTGCGCATACACCTTTGACAAGGATTGGAACATTGTTGACAAGCACTATATTGGCGATCCAGCTGTCATCGAGGCAAAGATTAACGCTGTTGCTAACCAGGGCAAAGCTAAATAAACAGCTTGCTAACACGCAATATTGTTAAGCAGAACGGGGTGGTTTAAGCCACCCCGTTCTTTTTTGCCTACTTATAGAACCGTGACGAATACGCCAACAGCTATAAAACCTGCTTTGAATAGTGTTACGATGTACCGCCGAGAAAAGAAGGGATTAAATGTTTAAAAGAGAGCTCAACGCAAAACTTGTTCTTTCTGTAATTGCAACAGGAATTATGTCCTTCTCGGGAGTTGTCGTAGAAACCGCCATGAACGTGACGTTTCCAACGTTAATGGAGGAATTCTCTATTGGCACCTCAACGGTACAATGGATGACCACCTCGTACCTTTTGATTCTTGCCATTATCATGCCTATGTCGTCGTATTTAAACAGACGATTCAAAACTAAAAGTATCTTTACCGTGGCCATGATCTTCTATATCAGTGGCATTCTCTGCGGATTTGCTGCTCCAACGTTTATGTTATTGCTGCTTGGCCGTATTTTAGAAGGCATTGGCACCGGTCTAGCGTTACCACTGATGTTCAACATCATCACCGAGCAAGCCCCACTTAAAAACATGGGCGTCATGATGGGCATTGGCATGCTTGTTACTGCCGTTGCGCCTGCAGTAGGACCTTCGGCTGGTGGCTGGATTGCAGAACATCTTGGCTGGCGAATGATTTTTGCCGGTCTTCTCCCCTTCTTGATTGTGGCATTTGTACTGGGAATTAGTTCAATCCAACAGAGCCATGAGACTGAAGTGATTTCTTTTGATGTCTTTGGCTGGCTACTTCTTACCATAAGTTTTATTGCACTCATCTTTGTTATTGACGAGTCCAGCGCGTTTGGCCTGTTTAGTATTCCTGTTTTGCTCGCAATTATGATTTTTGTGGGCTCACTTACGCTCTTTGTACGTCACGAGAACTCCTTTAAACACCAGGAGCCATCTGAAGCATCTCCAAAAATTCCTATCATTAACCTTGAGGTATTTAGCGAGAAGGGCTTTGTGCTCTCGCTCTTTGCTATTGTTGCTCTGCAATTTATTATTCTTGGTCAGTCATATCTTCTGCCTAACTTCTCCCAGCTAGTACTAGGTGCAGGCGCTACCGCAGCAGGAGCTCAAATGCTGCCAGGATGTGCTATTGGCGCAGTCATGGCACCAATTTCTGGTCAGATTTTAGACAAACTAGGAGCTAAAAAACCTATTGTTACAGGCATTCTTTGCTGTCTTACCAGCATGCTCCTTTTGCTGCTCTTTGTTCACCAACTTACCGTAGAAATGATTACGTATATTTTTGCTATCTTTGCCATTGGCCAGGCGCTTCAGATGGGAAACAATTTTACGGTAGCCTTGGGACATCTGCCAGAAGACCGCAAGGCAGATGGAAATGCTGTTATTAACACAATGCAGCAGCTCTTTGGCGCTATGGGCACCAGCGTTATTTCTGGTGTAGTAGCGGCTTCTCAGCTTGGAGCTACAAACTTGGCTACGAGCACCCTCGCAGGAGCTCAAAACGCACTCTTTGTGCTTGTATGCGTAGCTTGTATTCCTCTTGTTACTATGGGAATCGTGCTCTTTGTACTACCTAAGATGACAAAATAAAGACGCGGCAACGGCATTTAAAAGAAAGCAAATTAAAAAGCTAGTTATCCAACAACGGATAACTAGCTTTTGATTTAGACGATCGAATAATCAAGCTACGACACAAAAGCTGATAATTTCAATCCAATGAATACAGCAACCAGGCAAGTAACAACGTTAACCGCAATGTTCACTCCTGCAGCGGTCCAGTTACCTGCTTGAATGAAGGTCAACGTTTCATTTGAAAAGGTCGAGAAAGTCGAAAGTCCTCCGCAAAGGCCCACAGCTAAGAATAACTTTACCTGCGGCTGAAGTGGACTTGCAAGGTCAAATCCCGTCACAAAACCAATAATCAAACCTGCAACAACATTTGCAGCAAACGTACCAACTGGCAGGTTAGGAATCCACTGTTTAAAGAGGATTCCCAACTGCCAGCGACCTAAACTACCCAGAGCTCCACCAAGAGCCACAGCTAACACTTCAAACATAAAATGCCCCTACTCCAGTTCTCGCGAGCCTGTATACAGCTGGTAATACTCCCCACGCTTGGCAATAAGCTCATCGTGAGTACCGCGCTCAATAATGCGACCGTGCTCCAGAACCATAATGGCATCAGAGTTGCGAACTGTAGACAGTCTGTGAGCAATTACAAAGACAGTACGACCTGCCATTAGGGCATCCATGCCCTTCTCGATAAGTGCCTCAGTACGCGTATCAATACTGGAAGTTGCCTCGTCCAAGATAAGCACGGGAGGATCGGCAATAGCAGCACGCGCAATTGCCAGAAGCTGTCTCTGACCTTGGGAAAGGTTAGCGCCATCTGAGGTAAGTACGGTGTTGTAACCACGAGGCATACGGCGGATAAACTTATCTGCGTTTGCAATCTTTGCCGCAGCAATAACCTCATCATCAGTGGCATCTAGCTTGCCAAAGCGAATATTGTCCGCAATGGTACCCGTAAACAGATGTGTATCCTGCAGAACAATACCAAGAGAAGACCTCAGCGCAGATTTCTTGATGTCGTTGATAGGAATGCCGTCGTAGGTGATGGTTCCGCTACGAACATCGTAGAAGCGGTTAATAAGGTTGGTAATAGTTGTTTTGCCAGCACCAGTTGAGCCGACAAACGCAATCTTTTGGCCAGGCTTTGCAAACAGCGTGAGGTTTGCAAGAACCGTCTGATCATCGTCGTATCCGAAGGTTACGTCATCAAAGCGAACGTCTCCGGCAAGAGGGGTTTTCTCGCCAGATGGTGTGACCCAAGCCCAGGACTCTTCTCCTGACTCATAACCACTAACGCGGACCAGGTCAACCTTGCCCTCGTCAACCTCGGGAGCCATTTCCATAACTGCAAAGATACGCTCGGCACCAGCAAGAGCAGTGAGCAGGAAGTTGGAAAGCTGGGTGAACTGGTTAAACGGCATGGCTGCCTGGCGAACAAAGACCAGGTAGGACGCAAGACTTGCAACGTCTGCGTGTCCGTTTACGGCAAGCAGAGCGCCAACCACGGTGACCACGGCGTAATTGATATACGTCAATGAAACCGTGATAGGAACCATAGTTGCTGCATACGCCTGAGCGTTTGTTCCAGAGTGTCTGAGCTCTTCATTGACCTTTTGGAAGTCAGCAAAGTTGGCATCTTCGTGATTAAAAACTTTAACCACCTTGAGGCCAGAGATTGTTTCTTCTGCAAAACCGTTGAGAACACCAAGACTCTTTTGCTGCACCGAGTAATGCTTGGCAGAGCGTTTACTTGCGTAACGTGCATAAACCACAATCAAAACGTCAAAGAGAACGGTAATAAGTGTTAACTGCCAGTTAAGAACAATGAGCAGCACAAGCGTACCAACCATCTGAATAAACGCCAGAACAAGGTTGGCAAAGCTATTGTTGAGCGCTTCCGAGATGGTATCCACGTCGTTGGTAAAGAAGCTCATAATATCGCCGCGGGTACGCTGGTCAAAGAATCTTAGGGGCAGCGATTCAATGTGCTCAAAAAGGTCTCGTCTGATGTCAAAAACAATCCTCTGAGCAGCACGAACCATAATTTGCGTGTAACCAACACTGGTAAGAGCGCCAATTGCATACACAACCGCTGTGAACACAACAAGGTTGGTAAAGCCACTTACATCTCCCCTGCCCACTGCCGCAACAACAGGCTTAATCATATAGGTGCCCAGAAGCGCCGCTAAACCACTGATAGAAACAAGGAGTGCCACCAACATAAGGCGCTTCTTAGCATGACCTAAGTACGAGACAAACACTCTAATGGTATGTCCGATGTTTTGAGGACGTGCTCCTCCTGCGCGATTAGCCATGTGACACCTCCTTACCAGCAGCGTCAATGTCCGACTGACTACCGCCAGTCTGCGACTCATACAGCTCTCTATAGATAGGGCTCTTGGCGAGAAGTTCTGTGTGGGTGCCAGTCATATGAACCCTACCGTTATCAAGAACGACAATCTGATCTGAGTCCATAACTGAGTTCACACGCTGGGCAATGATGATTTTTGTCATGTCAGCAAGTTCGGCAAGCCCTGCACGAATCTTTGCGTCGGTTGCGGTATCAACCGCGCTGGTAGAGTCATCAAAAATGATAATTTTTGGCTTCTTCAAAAGCGCACGTGCAATACAAAGACGCTGCTTCTGGCCACCGGAGACATTAACGCCACCCTGACCAAGGTCTCCGTCCAAGCCACCAATCCTGTCAAGAAACTCATCAACACATGCAATAGAGCAGGCGTGAAGCAGCTCCTCGTCAGTAGCGTTGGGATCTCCCCAGAGCAGGTTGTCACGGACGGTACCGCTGAACAGCACATTTTTCTGAAGGACAACAGATACTGCATCACGAAGTGAAACAAGATTGTAGGAGCGGACGTCATTCTCGCCAACAAATACGGTGCCTTCAGTAGCATCGTACAAGCGTGCAATCAGCTGGATAAGAGTGGTTTTTCCGGAACCGGTGCCGCCGAGAATACCAACGGTAGAGCCTGGCGCAAACGAGAGGTTAATGTCTTCAAGAACGTCCTCTTCAGCGCTCTGACTGTACTTGAAGGACACGTTTTCAAAGCGGACTGCGCCATTCTTAACGTCAGTCAAGCCGTACTCTGGAGACTCAATAGCAGGTTCTTCGGAAAGAATCTCTCCGATTCGACGTACG
>CALLVW010000020.1:0-5976 GCA_938015835.1 uncultured Atopobium sp.
AGCTGCTGCGTTTCTTGCTCGATTCATTGTTTTTAAGCAAGAAATTAAGAAGTGCTTAAGTAAATAAGCAACTAAGTAAATTAGCGGCTTCGTAAATTAGTTAAAGCGTTGATAAGACCCAAGGTTAAAAACTTGGGTCTTTTTTGTTCGAGGCTTTAGCCTGTTGAGCGCGTGCAACGCGCGAAACACAAAACCACCCGCTATGCGAGTGGAGAATATTAAACCACAAGTTCCCTTAGCATCTGCCCATACGCTGTCGAGTCGCTGGTCATGCGCTCGCAGTGGTCATAGCCTTTCCAGATAGTTAACGTGGCCGTGGGATACACCTTAGGCAGAACCTTCCTTGCGCGTTTCAAGTCAAAGTCCTTCTCGCCATACGTGAAGATGCAGCGGCGTTGTACCTCGGAGCTAAGGGCGGGAAGGTCAACGTTACTGCAGTCGTGAATGATGTTCTGGATACTTTGGTCGCTCATCGCAATAAAGTGTTCTGCCATAGGCTTAGCTGCAACTTTTCCGTAAAGTTGTTCCATCTTTTGCACGGAGAGCTTGGGGTCTGCAATGGCTGTGCGGTGCTTAGCAAGAAACACTTTCTTGAGCACAAACTCAAGCGTGGAAGCCAGGAATCCACCCGTCCAAAAGCTTGTTCCCTCAAAGAAGAGGTGGTCAAAGGATAGGTCTGGGAACTTGAGAAGCTCAGATAGAACTACTCCACCTAAAGAGGCACCAAAACCCAGGGAGAGATGGGTTATGTCGTGCTTCAGCATCCAGTCATGAATCTGCGCAGCTTCTTGGGACGCTGAGACATATTCCGTTGCGTCTTCTTCTCCGTGGGCAGCAAGATCTGGAACCAGATAGCGCAGGTCATCACCCATGTTTTTCACAAGAACTGTTTTCATTCCCTCTGCAGATGAGAGCATGGGATGAATTAGCAACACGGTAGGTGTGCTTTGAGTACAAGTCTTGGGCTCAATGAGGTGCATCTTCATGGCAGTTCTCCCTCTGTTGTTCACCTGCGATTATATCCCTGCTGGGCACACGGATTTGCTGTTTGTTCACCAAAGCTGACATTTTCCGCGAACGGTAGAGATGGAGCTGCGAGGGATGACCGAGAGGGAGGCTTGAGATTTATTTCTGCTCCCGCATCAAATCAAGAAATGCATCAGGTGCATTGCTGGTTGAATTCCAAATCTTTGGAAAACCCCATGCTGTCAGAAGTCTCATAACTGATGGAAAGTTCTCTGGGTATGCATTATGTCCAGCATTCGATAGAAAGCCATGCTCTAAAACCGCCTCAAATTCCCACGTAAATGGAGGTCTACCATTAGTAGGAATAGACTCATAGGTATTCTCCCAGTTAAGAATTCCGGCATCTAAAAATCCACCTAATAATTCACATGATGGTTTGTAGTTTGATCTACATTCTTCGTAGGACACATCATCTGGCCAATATCCATACCAATCAAGGAGACCAATAGACTGTTCTGGTTTCTCGCCAATTCTATAGAATCCATACCACCCTGCACCACAACAATCATCTCTGCGACTGTGTCGTTCAATCCTCAAACGAATTTTCTGGTTTGGCGTATCGCCAACATGTATCAAGAATGACAGTTGCGAACTAGTAAGTAGCAGTGTCCTTTGTTTTTCTTCTTCAGGAGTCGTATTAAGCCATGGAAGTAGTGACAAGATGGTCTCATGCTCTGCCTCAGATTGCCCCCAGCCCTTAAAGTTCATGCCATGGTTGCTGCGTGTATACATGCGCTTAATTACATATGGTGAGAAAACCTTTTGACATCTAAAGTTATGAATCAACTCTCTACTCATTACAATTCTAATGAGCCCTCGTGAACCTCTATGTTTGCCTAGTACAGCGATTTTTTCGTATCCATCGCCCCATTGAACTGGAAGACAATAAACCTTTGTTCCAGGAGAAAAATGTCGCGTCCCATGAACAACGGTATGATCTTCTCCAAAAGGATGTTCGTCAATTACGTTACCAACCAGACACCAAATCCATTCTGGGAGTTTATTTGTTTCTACAAAATCCCAGTAATCTCCTTCTGTGCTCGGAGAAGTTTTCTTTTTTCTACGGCCAAAGTCATAGTCTGGTCTGAACATTTTCTTGATATGATCCAATTTGAATAGACATCTATCAAGAAGTGAACTTTCCGCTGCAGTATAGAGAAGTCCAACTCCTTTAGGATCTTCGGTAATGCATTTGGTGATGATTGCATAGATGCATTCTTTGTTTAAAACATGCTCGTTAATACTAGAAAGTAATTCAGCATCGTCTGTAATATCTATGCCATAACTATCAAGAATTTTTTGATAGTTATAAGCATTCTCTTGTTCGCGTATTTCGGACTTAAATAAACACGCAAATTCTTCAAGCACTCCAGGAATTTGATAATGGGGTATGTCAAACGGTATATCAAATAAGCTTACGTTGTTGTCGTTGTAATCGCAGAAATCGTGCAGTTCAACAAAATGCCCAGACCAGGAATTAGTTGTTGCAAGGAACCAGCCAGCTAAATCTGTTAAGTTCTGTACAGACATAGACGTCTCCCAAACAGTGAACTCACTTGAGTCAAAACAACAATTACTTAATGCGGTCTTCTACCTGTGCACATTAAATCCAATCTGTGACTCAACTTTCAGCAAGTTTAATAGGAGACGAACTTTTAACTGTCCAGTGTATTACCCACTTAACTTGCCGCATGAGTGCCATACTCCTGCAAAGTTACGTACAGATGTACATAGCCTGTCCTCGCTATATAAAATCTTGCTGATATGAGACACTAAGTAGCGTTAAATAGTCGTGCTGTATACTCAGGATTATGTGAAGTTTGAACGCTCACATTTTGTGGACGTAACTTCTCCACTGATGACAACAGGACAGCATACTGACCAGCCAAGAAAGGACGGCTCATGGCATACGAGTCTCGCGAAGAAATTGACAGCAAATATAAGTGGGACCTGTCCTCAATGTTCCCTAGCGATGAGGCATTTGAGGCTGGGCTCGAGGAGCTCAAGGATTACTGTCCAAAGCTACTTGCGTTCAAGGGTAAGATTTCCACCTCTGCTCAGGCTCTCCTGGAGTTCCTGCAGCTTGAGGACCAGATGAACCTTCTGCTCTACAAGATTATCAACTACGCCGAGCGCAAGAGCGACGAGGATACCCGCGTTGCCAAGTACCAGGCATACGTCGCAAACGCTACCAGTGCATATACGCAGGTTGGCGAGGCAACTTCTTGGTTTGCCGCAGAGCTTCTGGCCATTCCAGCAGAATCTGTCGAGAAGTTCTATGCAGAGGTTCCAGCTCTTGAGTTTTATCGTCGTAAGCTCAACAAGATCTTGAACCAGCGCGAGCACACCCTTTCTGCTGAGGAAGAGGCTCTTTTGGCACGCGCTGAAGAGCTTGCTGTTCAGCCAACCAATATCTTCTCCATGTTTGATGACGCGGACCTTACCTTCGATGACGCAGTTGATTCTGAGGGTAAAACCCATAAGCTGACCAGCGGTTCATTTGTTCCTCTGCTGATGGATGCTGACCGCGTCCTGCGTGAGTCTGCATTCAAGCAGCTCTACAGCCGCTTTGGCGAGTTCCGCAACACCTCCGCTGCAATTCTGACCAGCCAGGTTAAGAACCTGCAGTTCTTCTCGTCATCTAGAAAATATGCAAGCTCCCTTGAGGCCGCTCTTGCAGAGAACGAGATTCCTGTTGAGGTCTACAACAACCTGATTGACGCTGTTCACCAGAATTTCCCAGCGTTCTACAAGTACGTTGACCTGCGCAAGCGTGTCATGGGCTTGGATGAGCTGCACTTCTGGGACGTCTACACTCCTCTTGTTGACGATGTTGACATGAAGTTCACCTACGAGGAGGCTTGCGACCTTATTGTTAAGGCGCTGGCACCTATGGGCGAGGAGTACGTCAGCCTGGTCAAGAAGGGCCTGGAGAGCCGTTGGGTTGACGTGTACGAAACTCCAGGTAAACGCTCCGGTGCTTATTCCGCAGGCGGCAAAGGTATGAACCCTGTTATGCTCCTCAACTTCCAGGGCGGCCTCGACGACGTCTATACCCTTATTCACGAGATGGGCCACTCCCTGCACACGTATTTCTCGTCCCACAACCAGGAGATTACCTACTCTGACTACTCCATCTTTGTTGCAGAGGTTGCATCTACCTGCAACGAGGCGCTGCTCTCGCACTACCTGCTTGAGCACGAGACCGATCCTGCGCGCCACGCGTACATCCTCAACCACTTCCTTGAGGGCTTCCGCGGCACCATCTATCGCCAGTGCATGTTTGCCGAGTTTGAGCGCGACATCAGCCAGATGAATGCTGACGGCGTTGCTCTGAACGCCGAGGTTCTCTCCGAGCGCTACGGCAAGCTTTGCGCAGAGTACTTTGGACCTGGCATTGAGCTGGACGAAGAGATCAAGCTAGAGTGGTCGCGCATCCCTCACTTCTACTACAACTTCTACGTCTACCAGTACTGCATTGGTTTCTCGGCAGCTATTGCCCTGTCCCAGCGCATCCTTTCCGAGGGTGAGCCTGCGGTCAAGGACTACATTGGCTACCTCTCCGGCGGCTGCTCCAAGACCCCAATTGAGCTGCTTCGCGGCGCTGGCGTTGATATGGCCACTCCAGACCCCGTTAACGCTGCGCTCAAGTACTTTGGCGAGCTTGTCGATCAGCTTGAGCAGGAGCTCAACTAGCGGGGAGTCGGCGCACGCAGTCGGGCGCACGGCCGGGCGGCCGCGGACCAAGCGCGATTTCCGCACGCAAGCGCTCTACCAGCACGTAGTTCACATGGCGAGAAACCCCGTCTAGTTGCGGGGTTTCTCGATATCAAAGGAGGATTTATGCAGGCACGTTTTGTTCACCGCTGCACTCATGTTTTGGATAACGAGAAAACCGTCGAGTTCTACAAGAAGGCTTTGGGATTTCGCGTTGACCGTGTTAAGGGACCAGAGGACGGTTCTTGGACCAACACGTTTTTGGTAAACGACTGGTCTCCTTTTGAGCTGGAGCTCACGTGGAACCGCGGTTGGGTAGACCCTTACGATAACGGCGGAAAAGACACTCACATTGCGTTCCGCGTTGACGATTTTGATGCGTTCCACGCACTTCACGAGGAGATGGGCTGCATTGTTAAAGAGAACCCAAAGATGGGTCTCTACTTCATCGCAGATCCTGATGGATGCTGGATTGAGATTCTGCCAGAGAAGTAAACATGACTGACTACGGTTTACTTGCAAAACAGATTGTCTCGCTTGCCGAGGTTGACGCTCACTGGCTGCCGGTGTTGTCTAACGCTGCAGCTCTTCTATGGGACGCGCTTGACGACATCAACTGGGCAGGGTTCTACCTGGTAGATCCTGCTACGGTGTCGGGAGCGGAGCTGGTCGCGGCCATGGGTGCGGAGCCGGACGTAGCTCCGAGCGACCACGAGCCGCGCACTCCCGAGCTGCGCCTAGGACCGTTCCAGGGCAAAGTTGCCTGCGTGCGCATTCCGTTTGGTCGGGGAGTATGTGGCACGGCTGCGGCAACAAAGACAAGTCAGCTGGTAGAGGACGTGCACCAGTTCCCTGGGCACATCGCGTGCGACTCAGCATCTAACTCCGAGGTGGTTGTTCCTATCTTCAAGGATGGCCAGGTAGTTGGCGTGCTGGACATTGATAGCCCTAATGTGGCGCGATTTACCCAGGAAGACCTTGCGGGTCTTGAACAGGTGGTAAAAGCGCTTGAGAGCTGCACGAATTTCTCGGCCCCTTGTTAAGAACGACTTGTGCTTCTGTTAAGTGCAACTTGGAATTCTGTTAAATACGTCTGGTCGCCGCTAAATACGACTAGAGAACTAACATTTGGGTACACGAATCATGTACGGGCGAGTTTGCTCGTGCATGATTTTTATATCCACGCAGCATTCACGGAGAGGTCTGCTCATGAAGAAAATTGTATTTATCATC
>CALLVW010000021.1:0-10328 GCA_938015835.1 uncultured Atopobium sp.
GAATTAGAGGTGAAATCTCAGATGGCTGAGCTTTTCTTTGAGTGCTTGTCTGGCGCGGTGGAGGGTAACCTTCACATCGCTTTCCGAGATTTCCATCGCCGTTGCCACTTCTTGGTAACTGTGTCCATCGATGTCGCGCAACTGCAAGGCGGTGCGCTGTTTCTCAGGCAGCGTTTCAAAAGAGCGTCGCACCCAAGCGAGTCGCTCATCAGCTTCTAATTGTGCATCGGGAAGCGCGGTCGTGTCGGCTGGCGCATCAAAACTAGCATCTATAGTCGCGTGCTGAGCATCTTTGCGCTCTGCTCGCCCAATACCCAGAGAATTGCGTCAGAGACATTGGACTTACCCGAGCCGTTAGGACCAACGACAACGGTAAGACCGGGGTCAAAAACCATCTGAGTTTTATCAGCGAATGACTTAAAACCCTTAAGTGTCAGCGATTTTAGATACACGGGTACAGGGTACCTTTCTACCTTAGGTGCATTTCTGCATCAGCATCAAGCGGAGCGTCATCCACACCAAGACGTACCAGTGCGTCTTGAGCGGCTTCTGACTCTGCGGCTTTCTTTGATGGTCCCTGTCCACGACCCACCTTAAGGCCGTCGACAAATACCACAGCGGTAAACGTTGGTGTATGAGCAGGTCCACTCTCGCCAATAAGCTTATATTCAGGAGTAGCCTTGCCTTTAGCCTGTACCGCTTCTTGCAAACGAGATTTAGGGCTTACCGAACGAACTGCCAGCGCTGGAGAAATGTGAGGTCCGAGCGTACGAATAACAAAATCGTGCGTTGGATCAAAACCCGCATCAAGGTAGAGCGCGCCAACAATGGACTCGTAGACGTTCTCCAGAGCAGACTTCATGCCACGCTTTCCCGTGCCCTTCTCGGAAATTCCCATAACAATTAAGGGAGAAATTCCTAGAGCATCAGAGACAATGGAGAGCGTGTGACCGGATACCAGAGAGATTTTCAACCTAGTAAGCTGGCCTTCATCCATATCTGGATAACGCTCAAACAGCTCCGTTGCAATAATGGCACCAAGAATTGAGTCACCCAGAAACTCCAGGCGCTCATACGAAGCAGAAACAGGCTTGCCCTCCACCGCCGAAGGGTGTGTGAGGGCAGCCTCGATAAGTTCTTTATTGGTAAATGTGTGACCGCAAATAGCTTCTGCAGCAGCTACTCGTTCGTGCAATTTCACGTATAAAACCTACTTAAGCAGCAAGAATAGCATCTACTGCGTCACCAACGGTAGCAATCTCATCGATGTTTTCTGCATCAAAGGTCATATCAAACTCTTGCTCAAGGTCTGTGACAAGCTGCAAAAGATCAAATGAGTCTGCACCAAGATCTTTAAATGAGGTACCCTCTGTGAGCTCAACGGAATCGTCAAGGTCCAGTGTCTCTCTAACAACGTCAATTACCTTTTCAAGTGTTTCTGTGCGATCCATACATCCTCCTTGCACACAACAATGATGCTTATAATTTTACCCCGTGATGGGCGTCTGTATGATGACATTACTAAAGCTGAAACAAACAATCTTTAAAAAAGTAAAGCCCACAGAATTGTCCATGGGCTCCACCATAACTTATAAAAATTTTTATGTACAGGCGCTTTTACTACAGCTGAATTGACGAAGAAATTTTCTCGATAAGGTTGGCACGTACTGCATTTGCTGCAGAAAGTGTTCCTGCGCACACAGCAGAAGAACTGGTTGCACCATGTCCTTTAAGTACAGGAGCAGAAACACCTAGCAAGAAGGCGCCGCCAACAGAATCTCCTGAAAGTTCCGCTGCTGTAGCCTTCAGAGCATCCTTCAAAAGAAGTGCACCAAACGCGGCCTTCTTGGAGGAATTAATTGCGTCTTTAAGGCTAGACATAATAAACTTGCCTGTGCTCTCAATGGATTTTAAGGCCACATTTCCTGTAAAGCCGTCTGTCACAATAACATCAAAGCGGCTTCCTAAAATATCAGTTCCCTCAGCATTTCCACCAAAATTGATAGCCGCTTCTGCAAGAGCTGCGTGATATGAAAGAGCAAGCTCAGAACCTTTGGTCTCTTCAGAACCATTGCAGAGAAGTCCTATGGTTGGGTTTTCAATTCCAAGCGATGCATTGGCAAAAGCCTTGCCCATTTGTGCAAATTGCACCAAAACTTCTGGACGCACATCAGCGTTAGCACCAGTATCCAAAAAGACTGTTTTATGGCCGCCAAGTCCAGGAAGAATCAGGGTAAGCGCAGGGCGCTTTACGCCTTTAATGCGACCAATACCAAAGGTAGCTGCAGTAAGCACTGCTCCTGTGGAGCCTGCCGAGAAAAGACCGTCAGCCTCTCCTGCCTTGACTGCCTGGGCAGCCCTTACAATACTTGCGTCTTTCTTCTGCCTAACCGCATTAGCAGGATGCTCACTCATTGCAATAACTTCAGTGGTTACCAAAGCCTTTGCGCGCTCATGCTTGCTTGCAAAAGGAGTAACAAACTCATCAGCTCCGGCGAGAAGAACCTCTAGCTCTTTGTCCTTCTCAAGAGCCATACGAACTCCCTCAAGAACAACCTCAGGGCTTTGGTCAGATCCCATAACATCTACACAAATAACGGGCATGATAACTCCTTAGTGCTATAAAAAAGAAGGCTGGCCCCTAAAGAACCAGCCTTCTTGGCCATACGATGTATGAGTGTTACTCAGTAACAACAACCTCACGGTCCTTGTAGAAGCCACAGTTAGGGCATACGTGGTGAGGAAGCTTTGGAGCGCCGCACTGTGGGCATACAGAGCGAGCTGCTGCGTTAAGCTTGCTGTTTGCCGAACGACGGGTGTGGGTTGCGCCGCGGCCCTTCTTTTGTTTAGGTACTGCCATCTTAAACCTCTTTTGCTCTTGCTAGCGCCCCTAAAACATATGAGGGCGCGACCCATTCACATAATGCGTTGGATACTATACCACGTACTGACACATTTTGTACGTAGATACAGCATTTCTTCACCATTTAGGAGAAGAAATTTTATTTTACTCTCCCGAATCCGGCTCAATCACAAGATTTTTGAGAGCCGCAAACGGGTTTGAAGCAAGCTTTTCTTCTTCTCGCTTCTGCTCAATCTGAGCTGCATGACCGCAATCCTCTTCATTCAGATTGCAACCGCATACTGGGCAAAGTCCCTTGCAGTCGGACTTGCACAGTACAACATAAGGCGTCTCCATAACAAGCGAAGGCAAAAGAGCCTCTGCAAGATCGATGGTTTTATCGGCATTTACTAAAACGTAATCTGCCTCATCTTCATCATCTGCAGAAATTACAGGCTCTTCAAAGAGATAATACTCATCTACCTCTGCGTTTAAAGAGAGATGTGCGTCCTCAAGACAACGGTCACACGTACCAACTGCGTCAGCACGAAGCATTCCGGTAACCAAAATGCCCTCACCCGCGTTGGTAAGCACTAGATCAAAATCAATTCCCATAGGAAGAGAAAATTCATGCTCCCCTAGCTCATACGAATCTTCATTGAGATGACCCGCATAAGAAACGGTATCGCCTGCATTTGCAAGACGATCATCTAGTGCATAAAGAACTGGTTGCATTGGAATTACCAGGCAACGTTATTGCTGGTGTTACGAGGACCAGAGTTCTCATCAAGTGTCTGACGAACACGAGAGACTGAGTTTGTCAGGCTCTTGAGGTTCTCCTCAAGGTGAGCAAGAACGGTATCTGCATACTCCTCAGCGTTGTAGCGAGTATCACGCTCATACTGCTCTGCCTGGTCACGAATGCCATCTGCCTGCTGCTGAGCAAGGCGGACAACCTCCTGGTCACCAGCAAGAATCATAGCCTGCTGCTGTGCGTCAGCAATGATGGATTCTGCCTGAGCACGTGCGCGCTCAAGGGTCTCATCCTCTTCCTTGATGATGCGACGAGCGGTTGCAAACTCTTCTGGGAAGACACGACGAATCTCGTCAAGCAGCTCGTAGAAGTCCTGGGCATCAATAATCTTCTTGTTACCGCCATCCATAAAAGGTGACTTAGCCTCAGTTACCATCTGCTCAATCTCAGATACAAGGCTCTCAATTTCCTCGCCTGGCTGCATCCAGGGCTCCTTTCAATCCAATACATAAGCTGTGTTATATGCAGTTTTAGCCCTTATGAGCACGACGCATAAAACACCTTTTTAAGAATGTTAGCAGAATATAATGAAAATGCAGGGCAAATATACTTAATTACCGCAATTATGCAGAGCTTCAAGCTTTTTAATGACGTTCTTTGGTACCAAAAATGATACATCTGCGCCCATAGCTGAAATTTCTCTCACAATTGAGGAAGAAATATAGCCGTACTCTGGACTGGACATAACAAAGACGCTCTCCAGCTCAGGAGCCATATGAGCGTTAAGATCTGCCTGCTGCAGCTCATACTCAAAGTCTGTCATTGCTCGTAAACCCTTAACAACGCCACCCGCTCCATAAGCATTGCAGAAATCAACCAACAAGCCCTCCATTGGCTCAACGGCAACATCCGCAAGACCCTCATCTACCAGCGCCTCTTTAAGCATCTGAACACGCTCATCCAAAGAAAAAGTGGTGCCTCTACCGTGTTTTTGCTTTGATGCTGCAACGGCCACGGTTACCTTTGCAAAAAGACGAGAAGCTCGCTTGATGACATCAAGGTGTCCGTTTGTGACGGGATCAAAAGTACCAGGTACAACTACGTGAGTGATGCTGTTCAACGTATCTCCTATCCCTCACAACGAACAAGTAAATCAACTTGAGCAATACCATAACGCTTACTCTTAGAAAGCTCAAAGTTATCAAGAGAAACTGAATCAGATTTATGGCTATGCTCATAGACTACTACAGCGTCTTTTGTCAGACTTCCCGCCTGAGTCAAGTCTTTGAGCAGCTTGGATACTACCTCTGCCTCAACGGCATAAGGAGGGTCCAAAAATACCACGTCAAAAGGACCTCCAAACAGCTGGGATGACTCAGCTAAGCGAGCTGTATCTCCACAGATAACACTCATCTCAGAGGTGCTTACGCCAAGAGATTTAGCCGTACGCTTAATGCGATCACATGTCTTTCTATCTTTATCAATAAAGGCAGCGTACAGGGCTCCTCTAGAAAGAAGCTCAAAACCCATAGCGCCTGAACCTGCAAAAGCGTCAAGCACTCTGGACTCACTGAGGTCAAGACCGCGAGAAGCCAAGATAGAGCTTGCAATAGCCTCACGCGTACGATCAGTGGTTGGTCGCGTAGTCCCCTTGCCATCAGGGGCCTCAATTGCACGACCTTTCCATTTTCCGCCAACAATCCTCATGGGTTTCTCGCCACCAAACCTATCTTGTACTGCAGTTTACCTGCGGGTTATTACTTATAGCCAAGCTCTTCAAAGTAGATACCAAAGCGATCTTTTGCCTCAATTCCCAGCGTAGCATAGGCGTCGCTGGTAAGATTTGGGTCCTGTGCAGTAATTGTCAGGGCATCTATATGGGCCGCCTCAATTAGATCTGCGTCTGCATAAAGGTCAGAAATCTTGAGCGTGGTGCCGCCCGACTGACGGTATCCCAAGGTTTCTCCCTCGTGCCTAAGCTCAAGGTCAAGCTCTGCCAAGCGCGCACCGTCGGAGGTTTGCTCAAGGGCGGCTAAGCGTTTTCTTGCGGTAGAGCCTCGCTTGGCGTTACTGGCAAGATAGACGGTTCCTGGGAAGTCTCCTCGACCAACACGGCCTCTGAGCTGGTGAAGTGTAGCCAAACCAAAACGATCTGCATTAAAGACAATCATGACCGTAGCGTTAGGAACGTCAACGCCAACCTCAATGACGGTAGTAGAGACCAGAATCTGCGTCTTATTTGCGCGGAACTTTTCCATTACCTGATCTTTTTGTGTCTCAGGCAGTCTGCCGGTCAAAAGATCACAGGTGAAGTCTTTGAAGACGGTCTTTGAGAGCTCCTCATATACGCGAGTTGCACTGTAAAGCTTACCGTTTGTACGAGCGGCCTCAGGAACATCTTCAAGCTCTTCTTCAGAATCGCTTGGGTCAATTAAAGGACAGACCAAATACGCCTGATGACCAGCCTGAACAGCTTCGGCGACAGCGGCATATGCTTGGTCAAGGTTTTCTGGCACACACAACTTGGTGGTAACGCCAGCTCCTGCTTTTGGTCTTTTGGTAATGCGAGACGTATCAACATCTCCGTACAAAGAAAGTGCCAGCGTACGCGGAATAGGCGTTGCACTCATGGCGAGAAGATCTACGCCTTGTCCTTTTTTGCGCAACGCTGTTCTTTGATCAACGCCAAAACGATGCTGCTCGTCAACAACAGCAATGGTGAGCTGCTTAAATACTACACGGTCAGAAAGAAGCGCCGTAGTGCCAAAGACAACGGACAAAGAACCGTCAGCTAGGCAAAGCTCAATCTGTTGCCTCTCCTCTTCTGAAGTAGAACCAGTAATAAGCGCCCACGTAATTCCCGCAAGCGAAAGCAAAGGCCCAATCTTTTGAGCGTACTGCTGAGCAAGAACCGAGGTAGGAGCCATCACGGCAGCCTGAGTTGAAGAATCTGCGGCTGCAGCCAAGGCAACGGCAGCAACGGCTGTTTTACCAGTACCAACATCACCCAAAAGCAAGCGATTCATAATGCGTGGTGCAGTCATGTCAGAAAGAATCTCTTGAGCAGCATGGTTCTGCTCGTCAGTCAGAGCAAAGGGCAAAGCCTCAATCAGAGCCTTAACTTTAGGTCCATCTATAACGTGTTCAAAAGGCCTATGACCCGCAAGCTCCAAGTTTCTTCTCGCCAAAAGAGCAAGCTGCAAACTTAAGAGTTCATCAAAAGCAAGACGGCGACGGGCCTGTTCAGCTGCGTCCAAACTGGAGGGAAAATGAACCTCACGAAGCGCCGATGAGAGCGACATGAGGTGGTGTTTGGTGACAAGCTCTGAAGGCAGCCAATCACACACGCTTCCCGTGTCCGCCAAAGCCGCCGACATAATGCGACGCATCCATGCAGGACTCACGCCCTCGGTAGCTGGGTGAACAGGAAGAATTGCAGCTTTTGAAGGTGTCTCTTTGGAGCGTGCTTCATCACTTGAATCAGACTTTGCGGTGCTGAGTACCTCGTAAAACGGTGACTTCATCTGGCGGTAACCGTAGGCAAAGAGAACCTTACCGCTTAGCGCCACTTCATCGTCAACGTGGATTTGCTCAGCTATCCAAGGCTGCCTAAAAAACGAAGCCGTGAGCACGCCCGTATCATCCACAACCTCAATCTCTACAATGACCATTTTAGGACGTGGACGCTTAGTCTTTACCGAAGCAACGCGACCCGTAATGGTAGCGTCCTCACCTATCTGCGCAAAAGCAATCTGCACGCGGTGAGAAAAATCGAGGTAGCGGTGAGGAACATTGAGCAAAAGGTCTCGTACACGCAGAATGCCGAGACGCTCAAGCGCCTCGGCACGATTTGCATTGACATACCTTAACCTGGTCACACTATCAACAAGTGAGCAGGTATGTGCTACTCGCTCTGATGCGGGAGCGATGCTTACCTTGGACTCAGACATGTCCTACTCAATAGAGAAGATGACTGGATAGAGTGGCTGCTCGCCGCGCTGAGCGTCAACCTCAAGGTCTGGATAGGTGTCCTCAATCTTGCTGGCGAGAAGATCGAGCTGCTCGTCAGAGAAATCTTCACCTGCAAGAATGGTGAGGTTGTCGCCCTCTTCCTCCTCTTGCATCTTGGCAATAAGGTCAAGCGTGACCTGCATAACATCAGAGCCGACAACATCAATGGAGCCGCCCTGAATACCCATGACATCACCATCGTGAATAGGGGTGCCGTTAGCTGCAGAGGAATCACGGACTGCAGTGGTTACCTCACCGTAGCGAACGCCAGAGATAGCGTCAGTCATCTCTTCTACAAGCTCTTCAAATGGAACGCCATCTGCAACAACAAACATTGCAGCAAATGCCTGAAGAACAGACTTGGTTGGAATGACAGCAACTTTTACATCCTCGCATGCGCTGGCAGCAGCCTCTGCTGCCATACGAATGTTGGAGTTATTTGGCATAACAATGACCTGGTCTGCATTGGCCTCTTCAATTGCAGCAAGGATATCCGCAGTTGAAGGATTCATAGTCTGACCACCAGAAACAACAACGTCCACGCCAAGAGACTTCAAGATTGATGCAGCGCCAGAACCAGCGGTTACGGCAACAAAGCCAAGCTCCTTTTTAGGTGTTGCGGCAGCCTTCTTATCTTCAGCGATCTTCTCGGTACGCTCCTTAGCCTCAAGGTCCATGTTATGGATGAAGACCTCAAAAATCTGGCCGTACTGAAGCATGTACTCAAGAACCTTGTTAGGAGTATTTGAGTGAACGTGAATCTTGTAGTCTGGGTTTGCACCAACAAGAAGCTCGCAATCACCCATGGTTGCCAGGAAGTTCAGAGCTGCTTCCTCGTCAAAGTCTGGGCTATCTGCCTTAAAGAGGAACTCGTTGCAGTAGCGATACTCAGAACCCTCCCAGTCATCGTTGAGCTCAATCTCAACCTTTGCACTGGTAGCAGCCTTAGCGTCAGAAACAGAAACGGTTGTCTGGAAATCAGTAGTCTCAGTCTTGCCAGTAACAGCGTTTACAAAGCCCTCAAGGAAGGTTGCAAAACCAAACGCACCAGAGTCAACAACACCATTCTCCTTAAGAACAGGAAGAAGCTCAGGAGTGCGAGCAACGGACTCATATGCCTCAACAACCAGAGCGTCTAAGACCTCAACTGGGGTGAGCTGAGACTTCTCAAGGGAGTCTGCCTTAGCAGAAACGTCTTTAAGGACGGTAAGAATAGTACCCTCGACAGGCTTTCTAACAGCCTTAAAAGCAACCTCTTTACCGCGGCGGAATGCGTGAGCAATATCCTTTGGAGTTACTGCCTCAGGATTTTTAACGTCACACAGACCCTCGGCAATACCACGAAGAATCTGAGACGTAATAACACCAGAGTTACCACGAGCTCCCATCAAAGAACCGTGAGTGATTGCCTTTGCAATATCCTGCATGCTTGCATCTTGAGGAAGATCTTGAACCTCACGAACAACGGTGCCCAGGGTAAGGGACATGTTAGTGCCGGTGTCCCCATCTGGTACAGGGAAAACGTTGAGCTTGTTGATCTCTTCTGCTTTGTCTGCAACGGCAAGAGCTGCTACAGGGAAGCATGTACGAATGACATTTGAAATCACGTTAGACCTCAGTTCCTACTCATTTGAAGCAAAAAGCTTAGCGAGAATTACGCATGGCCTCGATATGTACAGTTACATCAACACATGAAAGCTCTGCAATTTGCTTGAGCAAAAACTTAACTGAGCTCTCAAGATTGTCGACAACAGACGCCATGTTAACGCCCTGCTCAACAACAATGTGAAGGTCAACCTGAACTCCCTTAGGAGTTGGGGTCACATCAATACCCTTACGAAGTCGGTACGTTGGAAGAAGACGAGCAACACCTGCTGCCTCATCAATCTCTGCCATGCCAACAACGCCATAACATTCCATAGCTGCATAGCCCGCTAGGTCAGCAAGGCAATCATTAGAAACTCTTAGTGTTCCGGGAACAGCGGTAGTCATTACATAACTCCTCTCGCAAGAACCAGGGTTAGTCATTGTTATTTAGTATACCGCAGAGCACATTTATTATTAAAGCGGCTTATATATACAAGTTGATAACCTTGCAATTGACAAATCTTTTTCTTGTTATTTAATCTTGGTGTAATAAATGAAAAACATTCAAAAGTTGTCTAAAAGCTATCTAATTGTGAATGTTATATTCATGCTTTGACAACACAATATATTGTGCTATATTTATTCGGCTATTTGGAAATTTTAGGCGCAGAGGGCGCCTATCCTATGGAGGTCTTACTCATGTCGAAGGTCTGTGATTTCTGCGGTAAGCACGCCGTTGCCGGTCGCTCCATCTCCCACTCTCACCGTACTGTGGCCCGCACCTTTAAGCCAAACATCCAGCGTGTTACTGTCGTTGTCGATGGCCAGCGCAAGAAGATGAATGTTTGCTCCCGTTGCCTCAAGTCCGGCAAGATTGCTCGCAACTAAGCAACTTAGTTCGTCTTACCTCAAACTTAAAAAGGTCGCTTCGGCGACCTTTTTTCTTAGCTCGATTATCTGACAGCAACATCTAATACTTCTTGCTGGACTTACAGCCGCTTGTTGGGGCTTTGTTATGCAAACGTAGCCCCAACACAATTCATCAAACGACTTAGTTCCAGAGCTGTACCAAAAGGCAACCCTTATTACACGTCACACAAGCATCGTTGGCTTCAACAATATTTGAAATGCCAT
>CALLVW010000022.1:0-21789 GCA_938015835.1 uncultured Atopobium sp.
TTGATTAGGAACATGTCAATTCTTCAGCAAAACCTACCAAAGCTGCGCTATTTTGTGCGCCAGACCTAAAAGCTGGCGCTAACACGCTGCAGAATCATAATCACCTGCATATGAACTACCTGCACAGAAGAGGGTTTTTCATATGCATTATATAAGGCTTACTTAATTACTCAGTAGCAGGTGCTTCTTCTGGAGCCTGAGCCTCAGTAGTGTCATTTTTCTTTTTGAGCTTCTTATCAAGCCAACCCGTAAATGCAGGGGCTACCAGTGCAGTAATAACTACCGCAGCTGCAAGCTGAGCGTTTGCATTCGCAACAACCTGAGCTGTATACGTTGGATCAACAGAAGCAACTGCGGCAGGAGTGGTTGTTGCGGTACCAGCAATAGTTGCGCTCGCAAGACTTGCCTTACCAGAACCGCCAAGAAGACGCTCAACAAGCATGGTAAGAACACCGGTAATAATACAAAGTACCGCCAAAAGAATGCCTGATGGACCACCAGTAATAAGATTCTCAACACTCATGCCGCAGCCAAGCGCAAAGCCAACAACGGCAATACAGGGGTTAATACCAGGAACCAAAAGCCCCCTGATAAAAGAACTGAGATTACCAAGAACAACACCAAGGACTAGAGGAAGAAGGGTGCCCGCAAGTGCGGTAGGAGAAATTGCTGCAACGCCTGCTGCACCTAGGGCAATCATGGTAACTGCAGGACCCGCAACAAGGGACAAAACTGCAGCTGCGCCTTGCTCATCAGGAGTCCCGTACTCAGCAGTAATACCAATGTACAGGGCAACATTACAGAAGGTAATGCCACCAATGATAGAAAGTGCATTAAGACCAAAGAAGTTATCGCCCATAAATTTAGCAACAAAGAGACCAAAGGCAATAGCAATAGCAAGTTTTGGAATAAGGATGGTCAGACCAGTCTTCAGAACCTTGGGAACCGTCTTAAGGTCAATAGAGGCGCCAACAAACAGCAGAACAATGCCAACAATAGCAGGAGCGCCCTTAGCAACAGCAGTGGTGAAGCTACCAATTTCTAGAACCTGAGGAACAAATGAGTGAAGAAGTAGGCCTACAGAAAGCGGATACAGCATAATATCGCCGGGGAACCTAGGGACGCCAATCTTACGAGTTGTCTTTTGCTGTTCAGCTGCCATTATCAGCTCCTTTGCCCTGGTTGGTCAAAAAATAGTTGACCTACTTTATCAGCACAAAGAATCTTTTTTAAAAAGTACTGTACAAATTAACAATTTGGCTACAAACGCGAGAAGACCTTACAAGCTGCAAGGTCTTCTCGCGAAATGGGTGTAATTGAGCTGTAAAGACGGACTAAACCCAGAACTTAGATTTTGCCGCCCTCGACGACCATAGTATTTGGATCTACCTCGTCGCCGTAAATTGGAGCAAGTGTCTCTTCATAAGCCTTGTGGAAGAAGTTCTCCTCTGCAAGAGGACCGGTAATCTCGTTGTTGATAAACTCCAACAGCGAAGAGTTACCCTTGTGAACTGCAGCGGCAATAGTATCGGAGTCGCCCAGGTCATCAATGCCAACAACAAAGCCAGGGTTAGACTTGATCCATGCAAGTACCTCGGTATTATCGGTTGAGAAAGCATCGCCGCGGCCGTCGAGCAGTGCGTTATACGCATCAGCATAGCTATCAAATTTGACCAGCTCAACCTTAGGAGCGTTCTTAGCAAACCAAACCTCAGCTGTGGTTCCCTTAGAAACAATAAGCTTCTTGCCGTCAAGCTGCGAAACATCTGTGATTGGCGCAGAGGATGGAGAAACAACGCCCAGCTTAATCTTCATGTATGGCAGGGAGAAATCAACCTTTTCTTTACGGTCATCAGTTACCGTAAAGTTTGCCAACATGATATCTGCCTTATTGGACTGCAAGAAAGGCACGCGATTTTGTCCGTCAGTGGCAATGTAGTTGATCTTGACGCCCATATCCTTTGCAAGACGCTCAGCAAAAACAATGTCGTAACCAGCGTAATTACCGTTTGCATCAACGTACCCAAAAGGAGCTTTATCGCTGAAGACACCGATATTTACCGTGCCTGCCTTCTTGATGTCATCAAGGGTTCTAAACTTTGAGTCTGTATCAGAAGATCCACCCTGAGCTCCGTCTGAATCCTTTTTCTTGCAAGCTGCCAGAAGAGCTGCAGCAGAAAGTGCGCTTGCACCAAGGAAAGCACGGCGAGAAAGAGAAGCGGAAGTATTTTCAAAGAAGTTCATTTCAAATCCTAACAAGTTGTATCAATTACTACATCATCTACGTGCAAAAACACGTTGTTTACTTATGTACACGTTCAAATTCAAAGGTACGCAAAAACTCTTGTGCCCTTTCTGTTTTAGGTGCCGAGAAAAACTCTTGTGCATCAGATGACTCTTCTACGATGTGTCCCTGATCAATCAAAATGACTCGATCAGCAACTGCTTGAGCAAAGCGCATCTCGTGAGTTACCACCAGCATGGTCATTCCCTGCTCTGCCAACTCCATAACCACCTGCAAAACCTCGTGGACCATCTCGGGGTCAAGAGCTGCGGTAATCTCGTCCAGCAAAAGCACCTCAGGATTAGTCATCAGAGCACGTACAATTGCCACACGCTGTTTTTGACCGCCGGAAAGAGCTGATGGGTAGGAGTCTTTCTTCTCCCACAGTCCCACACGACGCAGCAGTTCTTCTGCCTGTGCCAAAACCTCATCCTCTGAGCGCTTCTGCACTACCAGAGGAGCCAGAGTTACGTTTTTCAAAACCGTCATGTTAGGGAACAAGTCATAGCTTTGAAAAACCATACCAATGCCTGCTGCGGCGCTTTCCCTCTTCTGACCAGAAATAACCTGATCGTGGAGAAGCACTTCTCCCCCTTGGATATCTTCCAAGCCAACAATGGCGCGAAGCAGCGTAGACTTACCGCAACCGGAAGGTCCCAACACCACGACTACCTCGCCTTTATTGATGGAGAGCGAGATCTTATCAAGCACGGGTTTCTGGCTTGAGGGATATACCTTAGTGAGGTCCTTAACTGCTAAAACGGTGTTACTCATGTGAGGCGCTCCTCTCAAGCCTGCGTGAAAGATACGAAAGTGGGAAGCAGGCAGCAAAATACAGGAAGAAAATAGCTCCGTAAATCCAAAGTGCTCCGTCGGTTGGGAACTTAAAGCGATAAAAATCGGTGATCTGACTTCCAACTCTGAGCAGTTCAACCACGCCAATCAGATTACACAGTGACGTTGTCTTAATCATGCGCGTAATCAGATTAATGGCTGGTGGTAAAAGACGCTTGAAAGCCTGAGGCAGGATGACCTTAAAGAACGTCTGCTGGCGAGAAAGGCCAAGTACAAACGCGCTGTCATACTGAGATGCTGGAATTGACTCCAATGACCCTCGTACCAGGTCTCCAAGCTCGGCTGCTCCCCAGAAGGTAAAGACCACAATTGAAGCTTCAATGCCATCAAAGTTGACATCAAACCATTCAGAAGTACCAAAGAACACCACAAAGAGCAGCACCAGCTGCGGCATAACACGAACAATCTCGAGGTAAACGCGAAGAATTGCACGAACAACCTTGTTGTTGGATGTCATAAAAAGTCCAACAAGAATACCAAGAGGAATGGAAAGTGCCACAGAGATAAGGCCAATGTGCACCGTTGTTGCAAGACCTCCAAGAAGGCGCGTTATCACTCCTTCCTGCAGCAAAATGTTATCGACGGGCATAGTCAAGCCTCCTCTCCAGCCAGCTGCCAAGCAAAGAAATAGGAACAAGGATAATCACATAGGCAATTACCAGCATAAAGAGGGCTTCTGTAGTGTCGTATTGCATGCCAATAATGTCCTTGGTTACGTACATCAAATCTGCAAGAGCAATGCCGGAAACAACGGAAGATTCCTTGATTAAGAAAATGATGTTAGCAACGAGGCCTGGAATTGCTACAGAAAGTGCCTGTGGAAGAATAACGTGCTGGAGAGCTTGAATCTTTGAGAGGCCCAAAACCTGTGCAGATTCAAACTGAATGGCTGCAACTGATTCAAAACCTGCACGAAACACTTCTGCCATATAGGAGCCACCAAGAAACGTTAGACCCACAATAGCAGCTACTTCTGCATCCATTTTGAGACCAACTTTAGTCAGACCAAAGTAGATAAGAAACAGCTGAATAAGCAGGGGTGTTCCTCTGGAAAGCTCAACGTAAACAGCATTAAGCTGACTTAAAACAGGAATTTTTGTCAGCGAAATCTGAGCACTTATCAAACCAACGATAAGCGAGAAGAGAACTCCAAAGAAAGAGATAGTAAGCGTTATTTTTGCAGCTTCTGCATACAGTGGGAGGTGTTCCCCTATGAAGCTCCAGTCCATGCGAATAAATCCTCTCGGGATGTGCGAATACTCACACAAGAGTTACAAAATAGCTTTACGCCCGAGTCTGTACCAGGAAAATTTTGCTCAGCGACAATTACACCCTGGTCGTATGTGACCCGGGCACCAGACACATCGCGGTGCATGCACAAAGTGCAGTGTATGTCGTAGCCATAATTCGCATGCGTATAATCCTAGCCGCAACTAGGATATTGTCAACTCACAATTGGTAAATTTTTTGATAATGGAAAATTCCTCCACCAAATCCTCAACTGACATACGTGCGTTAGCAGGACTTGTAGAAGGTAGTTGACGTGCAGAAATACCAGTTTGTTGCTCAGTATAACGCCTGTAAAATTTTGTTGCGGTGCCGCCTAGCGTAAAAATAGCACAGATTGATGAATCTTGAATAAGAGCGCCAATATTGTGTGGAATCGGATTTGCAATAGAAGCGTCACTAGCACCCTTAATATCACAAGCCTTAAGAACATCACAAAGAGCAAGATGATGTCTTTTGCAGAAGTCAATCTTTTCAGGTATGGACTTGAGGGGTTTCTCGCCATATAACGTGGCAACTACGCGCCAGAATCTATTCTGAGGATTGCCAAAATAAAAGCCAATTTCTCGAGACTTGGGACTAGGCATTGATCCCAAGAGCAGCACGCGAGAGTCCGGGAAAATAATGGGATCAAGCGTGTTCTCAACATGCGTAAGCGCAGTTGTGGCAGCATCGCCAGCAAGATGAGGTCTGTTTGCAGCCACAGCTACTCGCCTTCTTGCAGCGGCTCAACAAACTCCTGCAAATCATCAAGGCGCAGTACAGTTACTTGACCGTAGCCGGCTCCACCTGTAGTGCCTGTGTCAATTCCCCACTTATCGCCATCTGACTGAACCCATTGCGCAAGGCCATCAGGAGTGGTGGCACTGCGATTCAAGTTTTTTGCACCAAAACTTGCTAACAAAGGAGTGGGTGTATGGCCACAAATTACAACGGGATACTCTGCTTCTGACGTGCGGAAATCCGTAGGATATTGCCAAAACTCTTCACGAATCCACAAAAGATCGTTTTGAGACTGCTTGCTTAAATACTGCTCCAAAGAAGCCTTATCCCAGGCAGTTGGCAAGGGAACGCCATTAGACTTTATGCCCGCATGTACCAGAACAAAATCTCTGCCTTGGACCTCAACGGTGGCGTACAAAGGAAGTGCCTGCAGCCAGTCAATCAGCTCACTATATTCCTCTTCAGAAAGCGTCTTGAGCTCAGCAAGCGTTGCCTCTCCCCCGTTAATCTGCCACATAAACTGAGCTTCAATATCGGCTTCTGGGTCCAACGCTTGCAGCGCAAGCTGCTCATGATTGCCCATTAAAACCGTACAGTTAGGAAGCTCGCGAATTGTCTTTATAGTGGCAAGCGAGCTAGGGCCACGGTCAATCATGTCGCCAAGACAATAGAACACGTCTGACTCAGTTGGATTAATACGCTCTAGAGCACGCCTAAGCGGCTCCACATGACCGTGAATATCAGAAAAAACGTACGTTGCCACAAAAACCTATTCTGTCGAACCTTCATTTGCAAGCGTCTGACCATCAAAGTTCAGATTTTGCGTAAGCTCTTTTGCAGTATCAAGATTAAAGTCTGGCGAGAAGAAAACGTCAAGTGCATACGGCACATTTGCCAATGCATGGTCATACAAATCCCAGAAGCTTTCTTTGCGAATCTCTCCCGTAAAAGGATCAGTCCACTCATTTCCTGCTCTGTTATCAAAATCAGAATCAGAAGATTCTCTTGCCCCGTGAGAGAGCGCCTCAATCAAAGAGAACCTATTTGTACCAAAGGTACGCTCAAGATGACCAAGTAGCTTTCTCTTCTTACCTGTTGGCGAATATGCTAGATGTTGGATAATCCTAAAATCAACAGCAGCTGACGAGAAAATCCTGGTATCGGTAGGTTTTTCATACGTCCATAGCAACGCAAAGAAAAACACTCTATCCAAAACGTAAAGCGTATGCAGCGATGCCTTCAAAACCTCGCTATAAGGCCTATAGGCAGCTACCGTTTTACCAAGATGAGCGTAAAGAATTGCCTCATCAAGGTCCTTCTCGATTTCTGCATGTACTTGATTTTTAGCAGATTCATCCAAGCCCTCTACGCCTTGAGAGATAAGCATGTTTTGCCAGTAATAGACAAAGGGATGAGCAGTGGAATCAAGCATATAGTGGCAGAGAAATCCCGCAATATAGGCGCGAGCAACCGCAACGTCTTTAAGTGGCAGAGGCGCAATTGCGTCTCGCATAGAAAGAAGAAGTTCAGGCGTTTTTTCTTTATGCATGATCGACGCATATTTAGCGTAGCGATGCAGCAGCGGATCTGCTGCTAAATAAAACAGCGGATCTGGACCTTGGTTGCCCAACAGAAAAGCTTCTCGCTCTTCCATCGTAGAAAAACCAAGTTTGCCTGCAGCTATATCAAAGGCATCCTTGCCAAAGAAGTCATGAGTCAAAATTGCGGGCATGTCCATTCCTTTCAGATTGCTACCATCCATTTTACCCAGCAATGGCTCAGTGCGTTAGAGAGAATATAAAACAGCATGTAGTCACTATTGTGAGCAAGTTACCTCTAAGCTCTCTTCAGCTACCGCCTACCGATTAATACGCCTTACCCCCTGTAGTAATACTTAAATATTTGATATCTTTAAACATACTTGGGGGAGATATTTTCTGTCTGAGCCATCTAGCTTGTATTGCGACTACAAGCTGGGAAAGTAAGGATCTAAGGAGTGAGGCATTCCTTACGGTACAGTAAAGAAAAAACCTGCAAAGACAGAGAATATCTAATTGAGGGGAGCAATCATGGCAAGCTGCTATGAGAAGCTTATCTCTGCAGGTAACAAGAGTCTCTGCAGAGTCAAAACATCACGTTCTTCTGACATAAAGAAGCGTGAGTAACATGAATACGGCAAGAAAAATCAAACTCTATAGGATGCTTACGGCCCTTGCCTATGGCGACGCCTATGGCATGCCAACAGAGATGATGTCACCACACCAAATCGATTTTGCATTTCCTGATGGAGTTCAAAGTCTTTCAAGTCCACCTAAAAATGACTTTTTTGGAAGACCTTTTACCGCAGGTCAAACTACAGATGACACAGCAAATGCAATTATTTTGACTAAAAACATCATTGATAACCAGGGAGTTTTTAACCAATCCCGCTACTTTGATGCACTAGAAAATTATGTGGCAACAGAGCCAAACGCTGCTCAGGTAGTTGGCCCTTCCACAAGAGCTGCGTTAGCCAATCGACTTTCTGGCCACTCGCTTAAAACGTGTGGTCGCCTTGGAACCACTAACGGATGTGCCATGAAATGTGCGCCGATGGCTTCAATTGTGAGCTGGAAAGACAAACATGCGCTCATTAACAGTGTTACTGAGCTTGCGCTTCCTACGCACGGAACCAACGTAGCCATCATGGGCGCATCAATGATTGTTGCCGCCATAAGCAGAGGTCTTTCTGAAAACTCGTTTACGGTAGAAGACGCTCTTGAAACTGCTTTAAGTTACGGACACCGAGCTCTCTACACAAAAATTGGTACACAAATGCCTATGCCTAGCATGTACCAAAAGTGCATCATGGCGCTGGAGTTTTGCGAGGGTGCCAAAAACTTTGAGGCTCCCCTAGCAGCATCAAGAGACATCTACGACTACTGTGGCTGTGGTTACGAAACCATAGAGACCATCCCTGCAGTTCTTGCAGTGGTAAAGCTCTCACAAGGAAAAGTCTCTAAAGCAGCGAGAATAACTGCGGAGATGGGTGGAGATACAGACACCATTGGATCTATTGCTTGCGCCATTTGCTCTCAGATTCACTATGACGTTTTGCCTGATGAAGTACGTCTGCTTGAGCGCGTCAATGGATACCAGTTTGAAAAACTTGCAAACGATTTGGAAACCGCCACCTCCCTACCGTATGATGTAGCTATCTAGTTTGCGCTCTTTGCGCCATAGCATACGTTTCTTGTAGGAGGCGCCATGAGCTCCTGTGCTCTTATCGATTTGCATGTCCATCTTGATGGATCAATCCCACTTCCTGCCGCAGCTCAACTTGCAGCAGAAGCGGGACTTGATTTTTCTTTGGCTGAACTCCAAGAAAAGATGCAAGTCCCAGCTCATTGCCAGGATCTTAACCAGTATCTTGCTACATTTGAGCTGCCGCTCAAGCTTATGCAGTCAGCACAGGGCATTCGTACGGTTGCAAAGGCATTTCACGAGCAACTTGACGCAGAGGGCATTCTCTACGCTGAACCCCGCTTTGCACCAGGAAGTCTTACTACAGGAGGTCTTTCTCAGCAAGAAATTCTTGAAGCTGCTCTTGCTGGTAGAGCTGACTTCTATGCAGAGCATCCACAGTCAGCGCTTCACACGGCATACATTATTTGCGCTATGCGTGGCACAGGTGAAGAGCTTAAGCACAAAAATGAAGAGTCAATTGATCTGGCTGCAGCGTACCTTGGAAATGGCGTCGTAGCAGCAGACTTAGCAGGAGCAGAAGCGCTCTTTGCCACAGAGATTTTCTCGTCACTTTTTGCTGAAGCACAAAGAAAAGACGTTCCTTTTACTATCCACGCGGGAGAAGCAGCTGGCCCAGAAAGCATCAAGGCTGCACTTCGACTTGGCGCACAACGTATTGGCCACGGTGTTCGCTCTTTGGAGGACACAGGCGTTATCCAGGACCTTAAAGCTGCAAATGTTGCGCTTGAGATTTGCCCTACCAGCAACCTTCAGACGCACATCTTTGAGTCAATAGAGTGCTTCCCTCTTGAGCAACTGCTTGATGCTGGCCTGACGGTCACTATCAACACGGACAACATGACTGTCTCCAACACTACCCTCTCGCGCGAGTTTGAGCTTTTGCAGCAGCACTGCGGTCTAGACAAAAATACCGCACGTGAGCTTGCAAAAAATGCTGCACGTGCGGTATTTAGTGATTCTAGCGAGAAGGACCGCCTACTTGCCCACCTTAGGCAATAGTAGCCTCATATCCTGCCTGAACAACAGCTTCAACCAATGCGCTATCAGCGACATCAGAAGATAGCTCAACTACAGCGCTCTTCTCGTCAAGTGAAACGGTTGCCTTAGAAACACCCTCGACAGCCTCAAGAGCCTGTGTGACGTGTGCAACACAGTGCTGGCAAGACATGCCCTCTACGTTTAGTTTCTTCTCCATATAAGATTCCTCCTTCTGTGACGCGGATGCGTCGTTTATGGACTTAGTTTGAACGTCAATGACTGGTTTTGTGTCATGAGCGTCTTGGCGAGTTGCTGAGCTGGTATTCTTTGGCTTCCAGGTACGCAGGCGCAGTGCATTGCATACAACAAAGACTGACGAGAAGCCCATGGCGGCTGCACCAATCATAGGGTTCAGCGAAATGCCAAATGGATACAACAGGCCCATAGCTACAGGGATACAAATGGTGTTATAGAACAGAGCCCAGAACAGGTTCTCCTTGATATTGGTCATAGTGGCACGAGAAAGCTCAATTGAAGTTGCAACATCAGCTGGATCAGACTTCATCAAAACAATGTCAGCGGACTCAATAGCAACATCGGTACCTGCACCAATTGCAATTCCCACGTTTGCTCGCGCGAGTGCTGGAGCATCGTTGATGCCATCGCCTACCATGACAACGTTTTCTCCAGCATCCTGGAACTGCCTAATGTAAGACTCTTTTTGGCTTGGCAAGACGTCAGAAATAACCTGATCAACACCAAGCTCCTTACCAATGACGTTTGCCGTTGTCGCCTGATCTCCGGTAAGCATGACGGACTTAACGCCCATAGCACGAAGACGAGCAATGGTGGAAGCGCTAGTTTGCTTTACCTTGTCGGCTACAGCAATAACACCAAGAAGCTTACCCTCAAGTGCAAAGTACAGCGGTGTTTTTGCCTGTTCAGCTAGCTGCTGAGCCTGAGAAGTCAGCTCTTGTGTGCTGATGCCCTCCTGCTCCATAAGACGAGCGTTTCCTGCTACAAGGCGTTTCTCGCCAACCTTTGCCGTAAGGCCACCACCAGCAACCTGTGAGAACTCCTGTATGTCAACAAAACTGCCTGCAGACTCTCCAAGCTTCTCTTGAGCGTACGTAACAATTGCCTGCGCAAGTGGATGTTCGCTCTTTTGCTCAAGCGCATATGCGTACTCAAGCAGCTGCTGCTCGGAAGTTCCACCTGCACAAAGTACGTCAGTTACGCTCGGCTTGCCCTCAGTGAGCGTTCCGGTCTTATCAAGAACAACCACGGTTGCTCGGACCGCACCCTCAAGCGCCTCGGCAGACTTGACCAAAATGCCATTTGAAGCGCCCAGACCAGTGCCTACCATGATGGCGGTAGGTGTTGCCAGGCCAAGTGCACAAGGGCAGGAAATAACCAGAACAGCAACAGCGTGCGAGAGAGCAACCGCAAAGTCACCAGGAGCTACAAAGACAAACCATGCGGCAAACGTTACCAATGCAATTCCAATGACAACGGGGACAAAAACGCCAGCAATGCTGTCAGCAAGACGCTCGATAGGTGCTTTGGAGCTTGTTGCCTCGTCAACCAGGCGGATAATGCCTGCAAGTGTAGTGTCATCGCCAACAGCGGTGGCACGCATCTTAAACCAGCCGCCGGTAGATACCGTAGCACCTGTCACGGAATCGCCAACGGTCTTGCTTACAGGAACAGGCTCTCCGGTAATAGCGGACTCATCGACAGATCCCTCTCCCTCGATGACCTGGCCATCAACAGGGATTGACTGACCTGCCCTTACCACAAGAACGTCTCCCACCACAACGGTCTCTGCAGGAACTTCCTGCTCAATACCGTCTTTGACGAGAATAGCCGTCTTTGGAGCAAGGTTCATAAGTGCGCTAATTGCACCTGTGGTATGACCTTTTGCACGAGCCTCAAAGAACTTGCCCAGGGTAATCAGAGCAAGAATCAAACCTGCGGACTCAAAGTACATACCGTGCATTGCCTGATGAGCTGCAGTAATATCTCCTGCAACAAAAGCATTTGCCATCTGGTACAGGCTAACAACACTGTAAGCAAACGACGCTGCTGAACCTAGCGCAATGAGTGAATCCATATTAGGCGAGCCATGCAAAAGCGAGCGGAATCCGCCAATAAAATAGTGACGACAAATGAACAGAATAGGAATGCAAAGCAAAAGCTCAGTAAGAGCCAAGTTCATCATGCCATTCATACCAGAAACAGCAGGCGGAACAGGTGCTCCCATCATCTCACCCATGGCAAGATAGAACAGTGGAATGGCAAACGCCATTGAGGAGATAAGTTCAATCCTCTTTTGCTTTACCGCCTTTTCTGAAGCATCGGTAGCATCTGCCTTAGTAGTTGCAGCAGAATCTTTTTTGTCGCTACGAGGTGTTGCCTCATAGCCTGCTTTGCTTACTGCGTCAGAAATCTGCTTGAGGGTATCTGGATTACCGTCGTAATCAACTTCCATAGAATTCTTAAGCAGATTAACGCGAGCCTCAGAGACACCAGAAACAGAGTTTGCCGCCTTCTCTACGTGCGCAGAACAACTTGCACACGTCATTCCTTGTACATCAAAAACTTTCTGATCCATAACGCCACCTTACATAAAACGCTTAAAGAGGTCCATGACCTCATCAATAACTTCTGTATCACCCGACTGGATGCGGTCAACCACGCAAGACTCCAGGTGATCCTGCATTACTTCTCTTGAGATGGCCTTAACCGCAGACTCAACTGCTGCAAGCTGAATAAGGACGTCTCCGCAATAACGATCCTCATCGATCATTGTTTTAATGCCATTGAGCTGGCCGATTGCACGGTTGATACGGCGAGAAACCCCACTTTTAAGCTCGCTTGAGCGAGGGGTGGCCTTGTGATCACAATGACAACAAGTTTCCTGTGGTTGGCTGTCTTTCTGAGCCATCTGTCCTCCTTTTCATACCCTAAGGGGGTATTAGTTTCTGTAAACAGTATACCCCCATAAGGTATTTTTATGCAACAAAAAAACAGCGATTGAAGCCGCTGTTTTTATCTGCCCATAAAAGAGAATGTCAGCACTCAAAATACGTGCTACTCATCGTCCTCTTGATCTTCTACACTTCCCTCAGCAAGACCTAAAGTACTCTGCGCATCTTCAAGGCTCTCTAAGGCAGTAACACCTCTGAGCTTGCGGTTCATAGCCTTTGTTCTAGTAGTAAGAATCTTATCAATAGTGGTTTCTGCAGTTCTAATTTGTTTTTGAGCCTTCTCAAGCTGCGCCTGATACGTCTCAAACTCTGTCTTAACCGCAGAGAGTACCTTTTGAATTTCGTCGGCATGCTTCTGAATAGCAACAGATTGGAATCCCATTTGAAGACTGTTAAGAAGCGCAGCCATAGTGGAAGGTCCACACACATTAACGCGATACTCTCTCTGTAGCTGCTCAAGCAAACCCGTCTGACTGACTACCTCTGCATAAAGTCCCTCAAAAGGAAGGAACAAAATAGCAAAGTTAGTTGTCTCTGGTGGAGCAATATACTTTGTAGAGATATCTTTTGCCTCTGCCTTAATTCGAGTCTCTAGACTCTTTTTAGCAGCAGCAATCGCCTCCTCATTACCTGCATTGATTGCATCCACTAAATGCTCGTATGTATCTCCTGGGAACTTAGAATCAATAGGAAGCCAAACAGTCTCCCCTGACTCTCCAGGCAACTTAACGGCAAACTCAACACGCTCAGTTGAACCAGAAACAGTGGCAACATTCTCTTCATACTGCTCTGGAGAAAGAATGTCTCTTAGAATTGCGCCAAGTTGAATCTCTCCAACAATTCCGCGAGTCTTAACGCCAGAGAGAACTTTCTTTAAGTCTCCAACACCCTCTGCAAGGCCGCGCATTTCTCCCAAGCCTTGATGAACTTGCTCAAGTTGCGTAGATACGCGCTGGAACGATTGGGTCATACGCTCATCAAGCGTTTTCTGGAGTTTCTCGTCAACGGTCTGACGCATAAGCTCAAGCTTTGCTTCATTCTCTTTACGCATGTCGCTGAGCTGTTTGTCAACAGTCTCTCTAACCTTACCAAGCTGCTCAGTTGAAGCCTGGGAAATTGCTTTCATGTTGTCATCCACGCGACGCTGAAAAGCATCAAAGCGAGCATCAAGCTGAGCAATACGCTGATCAGTCTGCTTCGTCTGATCTTGCAGTGTTGTGGTGAGCTTCTGACCAACTACTTCTCTTACCTGCTCAAGCTTTGTATCCATAAGCTCTTGCATTTTTGCCATGTTATCCGTAACACGACGGTCTAGCTCTGTTGAGCTTCTTATAAGCTCTGCAGATGATGTTTGACTTTGCTCTTGCAGCGTCTTTACTTGCGAAAGCTTAGAGGAAAGTGTGACAAGGCTCACGATAAGCACAATGACAACTACAGCCAAAACTAACAGCACAAGCAAATCCACAAGACTCCCCTAACTCATAGCAGAACAAACAAACGCAAACACAGCAAACGCAATCTGAGTGTTAACCAAAAATTCCGTAGATTACTTCTGCAATGCTATTGGTAATGCTCTCTACGAAATTCACAAATGGATTATCGGAATCAACGTCTTTATCTCCATAAGGATTAGTGAAGTAATCCCAGAACTCTTCCCAATAGTTTTGCTGACGATAATACCTATAGGAATCACCATCATCTTCAGTACGATCCTGCTTATCATCAGTATCGTTGTTTGTTTCGTTCTTGCTGTTCTTTTCTTTCTCTTTCATAGAAGAAAGCGTCTCATCAGAACCAAGCGTGACGTTGATAGTAAGGCGGTCTTCTCCACGTACGACCTCTACAGGAACGGTCTCTCCAATCTTGTGAGAGCGAACGGCAATAATAGCTGCATCAGCAGAAACTACGCGCTCTCCACCAATAGAGACAATAACATCACCCTTTTTAATACCAGCACCCTCTGCAGGACTATCATCAAGAAGGCCTGCTACATACGCACCGTAATCTACCGAGAGATCATTGCGCTTTGCAACTCGAGGAGTAACGGTCTGCATAGAAAGGCCAATATAGGCATGCTTAACTTGTTGGCCAGAAAGAATCTGATTTGCAATATCAATGGCATAGTTAGAAGGAATTGCAAAGCCAATACCCGCAAATGACTTGGTATCTGACGAGAACAACGTACAAATACCCACAAGCTGACCATTAGAGTCAACCAGAGCTCCGCCAGAATTACCTGGGTTAATAGCTGCATCAACCTGGATGAGGTTTGCATAAATAGTGGTTTCTCCACCCTCTGTCTCAAGCATATCTCCACGAGAAAGAGCAGAAACAATACCTGCGGAAACAGAGTGATCAAGACCAAATGGGCTACCAACACTCATAACCCAACTACCAGGAGCCAGGTTATCGGAGTTACCAATCTCAATTGGGGTTAGGCTATCTCCCTTAAGGTCAGCATGAAGAACAGCAAGGTCAGAGGTAGGGTCTGTTCCTACGACAGTGCACTCATACTCTTTGTCATTAACGGAGATAGAAAATGTATCCATGCCCTCAATGACGTGGTAATTGGTAAGAATGTCTCCATTTGTGTTCAATACAACGCCAGAACCGGTTGAGCCTGATGAATCACTGGTAGCCTTAACGGACACAACCGAAGGCAAAACCTTAGAAGCTACCGTTTCTGCCGTCTTAGTATCAGTTGGTTCTGCAGCAGGACGAGATGTTGCTGCTTGAGAAATAGTTGCCTGACCAGATACTGCAGGAAGCTTAGAAATTCCCTCTCCCAAAGCAATGGTAGGAACACAAGCAACGGCAAAAGCAATTGCACAAGCTGTTCTTTTTACACTTGAGCTTTTGAACATAGACATAAATCCAGCCTGCTTAACTGACGAAAAACGCTTATTTACAGTGGAATCTGTGGTTAAACCATGTGCTTGGTTCTCCATAGACATCCTCCTTAACATCACTTTGATGCAAACAGCTAACGCAAATAATTCTGCGCTAAACACCAATTTTTCAATATGTGTATTCTACCCGTTATACCGGACAAAAATTCGTTTCTCATTATGAGAAAGACGCGCGGGAGTCCTACTAGTAAGAAAGAAGTTTGCAGATCCCATTAAATGCAGTTTGTACCTGCGATTATGCTCTAAACAGATAGCCTACGCCGCGAACCGTCTCAAGATGAGCAGCTGCTTGAGGACCAATCTTTGAGCGAACACGCCTTACATGAACGTCTACTGTTCTAGTGCCACCACAGTACTCAAAGCCCCAAACGCGCTGCAAAAGAGCCTCACGTGAGTATGCACGAGACGGATGTGTTGCCAAGAATGACAGCAGCAGATACTCCATATACGTAAGATCAACAGGAGATTCATCAATATAAACCTGATACGTTGCCAGGTTAATCTTTATGTTGTCAACAATAACCAAATCTCTAGAAGTGCTCTCGGTACCTGGCCACAAAAGCAGCGAGCACCTAAGGCTAAACTCCTGGATAGTTGCAGTAGACAAAATAAAATCGCTCTTGCCCTGAACAGGCAGAACAAACTTAGAAAGATTATCAAGGTCAGCAACAAACAGGCGAGCAATTCCGCCATTTTGCGCAGAATAATTCTCTACCGTGCTAATAACATCCTGGGAAAGTTCTTTTTGATCAAGAATAATCAGGTCAAAGGTATGACCAGAAGCCGCAGCCTGCGAGAAAGAAGCAGCGTTTGCAAGAGCAATAGACACATCAATGACATGCGAAAGTTCACGCATACGTTCATGTAAGCGTGTCGTTGCAGATACAAGAAGAATATTCTTGTGATGCATCGATTCCCCCTAGGATAAGCTTAATCTTATAAAGCATACCACAAGCTGCGAATAAAGAGCAGATATACCTTATTATCTGCAATTAGGGCGAGAAGAATTTCTCGCCCTGATTTATTTTTTACATTTGCATATTAATTCTAAAAAGTATGGGTTTTACGCAATAGCGCCAATAAACTCAGCTGTTCGAGGGTTTTGTGGATTGTTGAAGATGACATCAGGTGTTCCTTGCTCAACTACCACTCCCTCTTCCATAAAGACCACGCGATCTGCCACGTCTTTTGCAAATCCCATCTCGTGCGTTACTACAATCATGGTCATACCAGAGTTCTTTGCCAAATCACGCATAACATCCAAAACACCACGGACAAGCTCGGGATCAAGCGCGGATGTAGGCTCGTCAAAAAGAAGCACATTTGGGTGCATAGCAACGGCGCGAGCGATTGCTACACGCTGCTGCTGTCCACCGGAAAGCGCACTAGGCTTAAAGTCTGCTCTATCGGCAAGGCCGACAGCCTCAAGCTGCTTTAGTGCCTCTACCTCTGCCTCTTCTTTTGACTTTCCTAGAACCTTAATCTGACCAATCATTACGTTCTCTTTGACGGTTAAATGACCAAACAGATTGAACTGCTGAAAGACCATTCCGACATCTCTACGAAGAGCGTTGACCTCAGCTTCGTTGGTACTTGTAATCTCTTGGTCCTCAATAAGAATATGACCTGCAGAAGGAGTCTCCAGTAGATTGATACAACGAAGCATGGTGGACTTACCAGAGCCAGAAGGACCAAGTACAACCACAACCTCACCTGGCCAAACAGTCAGGTTAACGTCATTTAAGACATGCGTTGATCCAAACGACTTATTGAGGTGCTCAATACGAACAATAGGATGTTCACCTGACTCGAAAGCATGGTTAGTAAGCGGCTTATCGCGCTCAAATGCCTCTTGTGCAGCAACTTCAGCATCCAAGGCAGGATGTTCTGTGTTCGACTTCTTTTTGAAAGAAAAGAAAGACATTAGTTTTCCTCCTTGGAAAGAGCTTGAGTCTTACTAGCTACGGAACTTGCTGTTTTACCAGTTTCTGACTGCTCCATGCGTTTCTCGATAGTGCCAACTACCTTAATAAGTGGCAGAGTAATTGCCAAATAGAACAGAGCGGCCGTCATATATGGCGTCATGTTTCCCGTTGAGGTGGTGAGGTTTTTAGCAAACATCATCAGCTCCATAACACCTACAGAAGAAAGCAGCGAGGTATCTTTGTAGGAAGTAATAAAGTCGCTGGTAAGAGGTGGAATAACACGGCGGATAGTTTGAGGAATGATGATAAACGTCATGGTCTGGAAACGATTCATACCAAGAGAGCTTGCTGCCTCATACTGACCCTGCGGAATTGATTGAATGCCCGCGCGGAAGATCTCTGAAAGATACGCAGATGAGTTAATGGCGACCACAATAAAGCCAAGCAAATTGGCGTCCAGATTGATATTTAGCATAGGAAGACCAAAGAACAGAATATAAATCTGCAGAAAGAATGGGGTTCCACGCAACAAATTGATATATACCACCGCAAGTGCACGCAGGAACGGATTCTTGGAAATCTTCAGCAGCGCAAAGCCCATTCCCAGCACAATAGCTACAGGATAAGCGCAAATTACAATTGCAAGGCAAACCAGCCATCCAGGAAAGAGCATCACAACTGAAGAAACAATCAGTTGAGGCTTTAAGAACATGCCCAAAAAGTGATTGGAGTTCCACGCTTCCACCCAAGGCTGAGCATCAAGCCAATTCACCAGAGCCTGAACTGGCGTGTTAGGAATAATGGTGATTTCGGGAGAAGAGGCAAGCTTTTGAGTTCCCTGCTCAGTGGTATATGTTCCCTCAACAGTGTACGAACCTCCGTCAGCAGGAAACTTCATGCCGGAAATCTCTACACGAATAAGCTTTTGAGCGTCCACGGGTGTTGCAAAAGAGATCACAACCTGCGTTCCCTGGACGCTTGCAGTTGCCTCGATCTTCTCGCGCGTAAGACCTGAAAGAACGGTCACCTTAGTGGTTGCGCTCTGCAGATTGGAGCCCTCAGGAAACTGCAAAGTAAGCTGAGAGACCTGCTCGTCCTCAACTGTTCCCTCCCAGGTTAAACGAGTCTCTTTGCCACCGATAACGCCATTGCCTTCTGTCTGATTTGACTTAGCTGTTGCCTTATTTGTGGTGAGAGCAAAAGCACTCTGAACAGAAAACGCGCTCAGAGACATAAAGAACAGCCCACTCAAAAGAAGCGTGGCGAGAAGAACTACAAGCAGCGTGGAGTGCACACGTGTATGCAAACCCTTTGACTCAGCCGTATCCTGGGTCGTAGGTTTGTCGTCAAAACTCGCAGATGACATACACAAGGACAGTTGCTGTCCTGACATAGTTTTGTGCAAAAGTGCAATCACGTGATACTCCTTTAGAGCTTAGTTGCAATAAATCCTGATGAAAACAGTGAGTGCTTGAAGCCAAATCTGACTTCAAGCACTATTGCTGAGCTGGTAAAACTAGATGTTAGAGCCAAACCATTTGGTCTTGAGAGCAGTCATAGTGCCGTCCTTCTCCATGTCTGCAAGAACCTTGTTGATTGCCTCGGTCAGCGCAGGATTGTCCTTGGAAACTACAATGCCGTACTGCTCACCTGTTGGAATTTCTTTTGCAATAGTCAGATCAGAATATGAAGTGCTAATCAGATTGGAAGCAACAGGCAAGTCAATGACCATAGCATCGTACAAACCAGTTTGGACTCCTGCCATTGCTGCAGCAACATCGTCGACAGAAACGATAGTTGCCTTTGGAAGATTCTCCTTTGCCCAATCCTCGCCGGAAGTACCTGTCTGAACAACAACCTTCTTAGAGGCGTCGTTGAGCGTCTGCTCGGTCTCGGTGCTGCCTGACTTAACAACCAAGGACTGATTGGAGTCGAGGTAAGAAGTAGTGAAGTCTACCTCCTGTGAGCGATCGTCAGTGATAGTAATACCTGCGATAGCAACGTCTGCTTTGCCACCCTGCTTAATAGTTGGAACAAGGGTGTCAAACTTCTGGTTTGGCAGGTACGTAACCTCAAGATTGAGTCTTTTTGCAATCTCGGTAATAAGATCAACGTCAAAACCAACAGGAGTGGTTGAGTTACCTTCAAAGTACTCAAAAGGCTGGAAACCAAGCTCTGCTACAACGGTCAGATGACCCTTAGTTACCAGCGTATAGCTTGAATCAGAGGATGAAGTAGTACCCTGTTGCGCATTTTCTTGCTTAGATGACGAGCAAGCCATAAGACCAACAAGTGCACATACCATAAAAACAGCAGCTACGCCCTTTAGGACATTCTTTTTTACGGTAGTAACCATTGACGATTTCATATTTGCCTCTTCCTGAATAATTCTGAGCTGAAATTCATTGGAATGAATTATAGGAAGCAAATATGAAAAATCTACTTATAATTTTCATCATATTTCTCGTTTTTATTGCATAAAAATGACGAGAAGAACAACTTCTTTGCATAAATGACTACTATTTAGTCATTCTATCCAATAAAGACCAGGTAAAAGTAATTTTTTCAGTTCATAAAACGGTAACAATTCGAGTAAGAAGGCTACATTCTTTGCGTGAAACAAGGGTTTCTCGTCAAAAAACCCTGCTCTGAATAAATCAGAGCAGGGTTCAAAGAAACATATAACAGCAAGAGAAATAGTTGCTTAGCAACCAGCGTAATACTTTTGCGTATCCCAGTCAGTAACTGCCAGGCAATACTCACGCCACTCCTCTGCCTTGCGCTCGCACAGGTACGAGAAGATGTGCTCACCAAGAACATCTTTAAGAAGCTCTGACTGCTTGAAGCGCTCAAGTGCCTCTCCAAGATTAATTGGGAGCTTCTCGCCATAATCGGCAGGATTTCCGCCTACAAACTCCTCAGGAAGCAAGAGGCCTTCTTCAATACCCTTAAGTCCAGCCATAAGCGTGACAGCATTAGCCAAATAAGGGTTTGCAGTTGGATCAGGAATACGCAGTTCAGCACGGGTGGCAACATGCTTTCCTGGCTTATGCGTAGGAATACGAACCATAGCAGAACGGTTTTTACGACCCCAGGTTGCATAGGCAGGAATAGCATCACGATCAAAGCGCTTATAGGAATTAACCGTTGGGTTAGTAATAAGCATGTACTCGGGAGCGTACTTAATAAGACCTGCAATGTAGTGTTGAGCAAGCTCAGAAAGGTGGGCTTCGCTCTCAGTCTTTGGAGCCCAGAACAGAGACTCGCCATCGTGGTCAAGAAGCGACTGATTCAAAAGCATGGCTGAGCCAGGAACTCCCTGAAGAGGCTTTGGCATAAACGAAGCAAACACACCGTGAAGTGTTGCAATATGTCTGATAACCAGACGAGCAGTAACAATGTTATCCGCGCAAGTTAGTGCTTCTGCATAACGGAGCTCAACGCCGTTTTGAGCAGGGCCAGCTGCATGGAAAGAATACTGAACAGGAATAGAAAGATTCTCAAGTGCACGAGACGTGGAGTATCGAAGACTATGGCTGAGATCAGCAGAATTCAAATCAAGGTATCCAGCCTGATCAATAGGCTTTGGCTCAGTCCCGCTCACAAAATAAAAATACTCAAGCTTAGGGCCAACATTTGCGACATAGCCAAGGTCTTCTGCCTTGATAAAAGCATTTCTCAGTACAAGGCGTGGATCGCCTGTAAAAGCCTCACGTCGAGGAGTTTGAATATCGCAGAATACGTTTGCAACTACACCATCATCTGTCTTCCATGGAAGAATCTGGAACGTATCTGCATCGGGGAACGCGAGAAGATCGGACTGCTCCTGGGAAGCAAAGCCGTCAACGTTGGAGCCGTCAAAACCAATGCCCTCAACAAAAGCCTCTTCTAGCTCCTCGGGGGAAATGGAGAGAGCCTTTAATCCGCCGAGTACATCGGTAAAACAAAGACGCAGGTAGCGAACGTCTCGCTCCTCTACCGTGCGAAGAATATAGTCAATTTTCTTATCCGTACTCATACGGTCCTCCCGGGTCAGAAAACTGGAATCGTAACTACCATGACACATTCTTGTTACGGCTATGTTTCCACTTCCCTGAAACCGGGCGAATGGTAAAAATTGTTAATGAAATTGTGACAATTGACCTATTGAGCGTCAAAAGCCTTATCGACGTCAGAAATCATTTTCTGAGCAACACCACAGTGACCGTCTCCACCGTGATGAGTGCCACAGCTGCTGGATGAAGAACAGCCAGAACAAGAACCCTCTTTTGCGCTCTTAAGTTGAGAGCGGACGCAAAGAGCAACAAGAGCAATGACGATAAGGACAACCAAAATATCAATAGGACTCATACAGACACTCCTCAATTTGTTAACTACGGCATACTATACCCTCATTGCATGCTTGCATACGCTGAATCATAAATTATTTGCAGAATCTAAATTCTTACCAAAACAATTGAGAACTGCGCTCTAAGTCAAAGTGAACTGCCCCCCCATTTCTTATGTCCAAGTTTTGGGAGGCAGTTCATATGCGGGGGATTATGATTCTGCAGCGTGTTAGCGTCGGCTTTTAGGCCTGGCGCACAAAATAG
>CALLVW010000023.1:0-57360 GCA_938015835.1 uncultured Atopobium sp.
GGGAATACTGTTTGCAGGCACGGATTGAAGCCGTTATGCATGAAATTGCATATTCGTTACGCTATATACACAAAATAATTCGATGACGTGAAAAATCACCTTTTTTAAGGCTTCAAGTGGTAAAAAATGCGTTTAGTTGGGGATGAAGAAATTTAGTTCAACTTTTTATATTCATGTTTGCCCAGGATAAGCGAAAAAGTTTTAACTATTTCTTTTACTAATTGAGTCAAAACACCTCATTTTCAAAATGAATACACCAACTAAACGCATTTTTTACCTTTTTTGTGCCCAAAATCGCCAAAAATGAGCCCCAAACCAAAGTTTGGGGCTCATTAACGTGCAAATTACAACTTTGTAGCTGGTTGCGCACCAACTTCGCAGCCGATTACGCTGGTTGCGCGGCCGGTCGGCGCGGGGTGCGCGCTCGCAGCCACGCGCCTCGGCACACAGACCACGTCGACCGCACTACTTGACGCCGACCTTCTTCTTGGCGCGCTCGATAGCAGCCATCTGCTCCTCGGAAAGCCTAATGGAACCGTAATCTTTTCCGTGGTCAGGCGCGGTGCGACCAAGATCGCCCAGGTTAGCGCCAGTTGCTTCCAGCGCAGACATGTGGTGCGAAGAGCAAGAATGGCCGCCCTCACGGACAACGGAATCCAGGCCAAACTTGTCGCGGCCGGTATATGGCATGGTTGCGTCGTTGGTGACTGGATCGTCGGCGTTTTCTAGCTTGAACTCGCCATTTACGCCGTTCTTATAGTTCTCCTTAGCCACCGAAATCATCAGCTTGATACGGTTGAGCTGGTTAACCTCGGATGCACCTGGATCATAGTCGACAGCAACAATGTTGGACTCGGGGTGCATCTGGCGCAGGCGCTTGATGACTGCCTTACCAACGACGTGGTTAGGTAGGCAAGCAAACGGCTGAGCGCAGACAATGTTTGGTGTACCCGTCTCAATGAGGTCGCACATCTCTGCGGTGAGCAGCCAACCCTCGCCCATCGTGTTGCAGAGCGAAAGAATCTGACCAGCTTTTTCGGCCAGCTCATCGATGTTGGGGTACGGCTCAAAGCGCTCGGACTTCTCCAGCATCTTGTTGATTGGCGCGCGCAGGCCCTGGACCATCTTGATGCCCGCGATGTGCGTCATGCGGCTCTTAAGCGAAGTGCCCAGCTCCTTGTGCGTGTTGATCGCGTTGGAGAGGCCAAACAGGAAGAAGTCGACCAGGCCCGGAACGTTGGCCTCGCAGCCTTCGGACTCGATAACCTTGACCAGCTCATTGTTGGCCGTTGGGTGGAACTTAACCAGAATCTCACCGACGACGCCGACGCGTGGTTTCTGACGATCGTTAACCACGGGCAGGCTGTCAAACAGCTCAATGGTACGTTGGCACTGCTTGTAGAATTCCTTGCGAGAAATTCCGTTGATTTTGGAGCGTGTATCGGCCATGAGCTGGTCATACAGCTCATTTGCGGAACCCTTGACGGCCTCGTAGGGACGCACACGATACAGCAGCTGCATAATCAAGTCACCGTAAAGCAACGCATAAACCGCCTTAATCAGCAAATCGGGCTTGAACAGCTTGAATCCTGGGTTGTCCTCGTCAAGGCCGGAAGCGGCGGAGATAGAAATGACCGGAATCTCTGGGTGACCTGCGTCTTTGAGCGCCTTACGAATCAGCGCAATGTAGTTGGTTGCACGGCAGCCACCGCCGGTCTGCGAAATCAGAACCGCGGTCTTGGTCAGATCGTACTTGCCCGAAAGCACTGCCTCCATAATCTGGCCTGTGACCAGGATGGATGGGTAGCAGATGTCGTTATTGACGTAGCGAAGGCCCATGTCAACGGCACCCTGGTCAACCGAAGGCAGCAGCACAACGTTGTAGCCCGCACCCTTCAGTAGCTCCTCTACCAGCTCAAAGTGGATCGGCGCCATCTGCGGAGCCAGGATGGTATAGCCTGCTTCCTGCATCTCCTTGGTGTAGCGGACCTTCTCGTAAGCTGCGGATTCTGCCTCGCGGTACACTGGCGCACGGCGAGAAGAACTTGCGCTTCTGGCCTTTTCCAGAGAGCCATCTGCCATGCGAACGCCCTGTGGAATGGCCTCGGTAACCAGGCCAGCAGCTGCAAGTCGCTCCAGCTCTGCCTGCTGCTCGTTCAGGGCAGCCATCAGGGAACGGATACGAATACGAGCGGCGCCCAAGTTGGAAACCTGGTCAACCTTGAGCATAGTGTAGATCTTGCCCGAAGCCTCAAGAATCTCCTGGACCTGGTCGGTGGTCAGTGCATCAAGACCGCAACCAAACGAGAAGAGCTGAATGAGGTCCAGGTCGTTTCGGGATGCAACAAAGCGAGCCGCACGGTACAGACGCGAGTGATACATCCACTGGTCAACAATACGGATTGGGCGCTCAGGCATCATCTTATGAGCAATGGAATCCTCGGTGAGAACGGCAAAGCCAAAGGAAGAGACCAGCTCAGGGATGGCGTGGTTAATCTCTGGGTCGTTATGGTATGGGCGACCTGCAAGAACAATACCGTGGGCATCGTGCTCTTCAATCCACGTAAGAGCCTCGTCACCTGCACGGTGCATCTGGTCCTTGACGTTGATATCTTCCTGCCATGCAGCCTCAACAGCGGCGTCAATTTCGGCGCGCGTGATGTGCTCGCCGCGGAAGCGACCCTTGCCTACCTGGGCGTCCTTCTCGCGCTGTTCACTGATGAGCTCGTACAAACGGCGCTTGAGCTCGTTCTTCTTGTCATACGGAATGAACGGAGCCATGTACTGGATGGACGGATCGGAGAGCTCGTCCACGTTGAGGCCCAGCGCCTGAGGGTAGCTCATGACAATTGGGCAGTTGTAGTGGTTGGTTGCGGAGTCGTCCTCCTTGCGCTCCCAACGAATACACGGCATCCAAATAAAATCTGGGTCCTTGGCCAGCAAGTTCATGATGTGGCCGTGAGAAAGCTTTGCAGGATAGCACGCGGACTCGGATGGCATGGACTCAATGCCCATGTCGTACGTCTTTGCGGTGGTCTGATCGGACAAAATGACCGAGAAGCCCAGCTTAGTGAAAAACGTGTGCCAGAACGGATAGTTCTCGTACATGTTGAGCGCACGAGGAATGCCAACCGTGCCGCGTGGAGCCTCGTCTGCGGGAAGCGTTTCGCGATCAAACAGCAGCTTATTCTTGAATGCAAAGAGGTTTGGCGCCTCGTTCTTCTTGGCACCACGCTTCTTACCAGCGCCTTTCTCGCAACGGTTACCGGTGATAAACCTGTGTCCGCTGCCAAAGTCATTGATGGTAAGCATGCAACTGTTAGGGCAGATGCGGCAGTGTGTGTTGGTAAGCTTGACCTGCAGGTTGTCGATGGACTCGCGGTCAAGCAGGGTGGATACGCCGTCAATACCTGCGCGGTCGCGGGCGAGAAGAGCGGCGCCGTAGGCACCCATGACGCCTGCGATGTCGGGACGGATAACGTCTCTGCCGGTGAGCAGCTCAAAGGCGCGAAGCGTTGCGTCGGACATGAAGGTACCGCCCTGGACAATGCAGTGCTCGCCAATCTCGCTGAAGTCGCGGAGCTTGATGACCTTGAACAGGGCATTCTTGATGACGGAGTACGAAAGACCAGCAGCAACGTCGCCGATGGTTGCGCCCTCCTTCTGTGCCTGCTTAACGCGGGAGTTCATAAAGACGGTACAACGAGAACCCAGGTCAACTGGGAGTTTTGCCTTAGTTGCTGCGGTTGCAAACTCGCGAACGTCCATTTTCATGGAGTCTGCAAAGGACGCAATAAAGGAACCGCAGCCTGCAGAGCAAGCCTCGTTCAGCATAATGTGCTCAATGACGCCGTCTTTGACCTGCAGACACTTCATGTCCTGGCCGCCAATATCAAGAATGAAATCAACGTCTGGGACAAATGCCTTAGCGCCACGCAGGTGAGCAACGGTCTCAATCTCGCCGGAGTCTGCTCGCAGAGCCTCAATCAAGATGCCCTCACCATAACCGGTGGTTGTGACGTGGCCAATAATGCAGTCGGAAGGCATCTCGTCGTAGATGGAGTCCATGATCTTGCGAGCAGTGCCCAGGATATCGCCGTTGTTATTGTCGTACCAGGTGTACAGCAGCTCGCCCTTCTCGCCAACAACAGCAGCCTTCATGGTGGTAGAACCTGCGTCAATACCGATAAACACGCGGCCGTGGTAGTTGGCCAGCTGGCCTTTGGGGACTACCTCCTGGTCATGGCGGGCCTTGAAGTCGTCAAAATCCTGCTGAGTTGCAAAAAGTGGGTCAAGACGAGCAACCTCTGAGCCCTGGATGTCTTTGAGGTTGTCCAGCGCCTCCATGACCTGCGTAAAGGTGACTGGTCGGTCGGACTCGCCCGCCAGAGCAGCGCCCGTTGCAACAAAGAGGTGGGCGTTCTTTGGCAAGACGATGTGCTCGTCGTCCAGGTTAAGCGTGATGTAGAAGCGGCGGCGCAGCTCAGAGAGGTACTGCAAAGGGCCGCCGAGAAACGCAACGTGGCCGCGGATAGGGTGACCACAAGCCAGGCCAGAGACAGTCTGGTTTGCAACGGCCTGGAAGATGGAAGCAGCGATGTCGGCAGGAGCGGCGCCTTCGTTGAGCAGTGGCTGAACGTCGGACTTAGCAAAAACGCCGCAGCGAGATGCAATTGGGTAGATCTGCTTGACGTCTTTTGCCAGCTCGTTGAGGCCGGTTGCGTCAGTCTTAAGGAGAGATGCCATCTGGTCGATGAACGCACCAGTACCACCAGCACAGGTACCATTCATGCGCTGCTCAATGCCGTTATCAAAGTAGATAATCTTTGCGTCCTCGCCGCCCAGCTCAATGGCAACGTCGGTCTGAGGGATCAGCGTCTCAACAGCGCGCTTGGAAGCGATAACCTCCTGGACAAACTCCAGGTCAAGCCATTGTGCCAAAAGCATTCCGCCGGAACCGGTGATTGCGGCGTACATGGGTGTCTCGCCAATGTACTTCTGAGCTTTGACAAACAGAGAGCGAGCCGTGGCGCGGACGTCGGTGTGGTGACGCTCGTAGTTAGCGTAAACCAGCGTGCCGTCCTCATCGATGACGGACAGCTTTACGGTTGTGGAACCAACGTCGATGCCCAGCATAAGGTGGGCCTGAGACAGGTCAAGCGGAACGTTTGGTGCAAGCTCTGCACCATTTTCTACCAGCTCAAACTTTGGACTAATCATTGTTTTCCTCTCCGAGAACAAGAGTTGCAAGCGCAAATCGTGGAACGTCTAGCTTGATTGGCTTGCCGTACAGATCGCCAGGTGCGACAAACATAAGGCCGGTCATAAGGCCTGCCATCTGCTCGTCGCTCTCGCGCATACCGCCGATTAACCAGCGTATAAGGACGCCGACCTCGGCAGAAATTGCAAAGGTTAGATAGTAGTCAAAGAAGGGACCAAGTGCGCGCGGATCAAGATCATGCAGGGCGCGCTGGGCGATAACATCGTGTACCAGGTGCTTTAGCTTGTCCTGAAACGCAGGATCGCCACCGTTACCCAGCAAGGGGCGCAGGTAGAAGCCGTGTTTGCGGATGCTTTGGATCATCTCAGTTGCGCCAGGACATGGCTTGTAGGAGTCAATGGCCTCTCTGAGCTCAACAAGATTGACACGAGCAAGCTGCTCAACAGCAGGTCGCAGCTCTGCCAAAGCTTCCTTCTCAATGTGAAGGACCAGGTCAGGGATATCTTTGTAGTGGGAATAAAAAGTTCGACGCGTGAGGCCAGCGCGCTCCGTCACACCTGTGACAGTCACATAAGTAAGATCGCCGGTAGCGTCTATCTCTTCTGCCAGGGCTTTTCTGAGCGCCGCGCGAGTTCTGGCGGTGCGTCGATCAAGCTTGCAAGCTGACAAAACAGCAGGTGCAGACAATGTTTGCGTCATACGTTTCTGAAGCCTCTCCTGGTTGCAGGTACGCGAGCGCGCATCGGGTGCGCTGAGGGTGCTAGCGCGCGTGAACGGCACGGGTGGCGCGGGTGGCGCGGCAGCGCAACAACACCGTATCACCCGACTTATTGCACATACTGAGTATTATTACACACTCTGTGCAATAACTGCAACCGCGAGAAGACCGATTTTCTCGCCAAGTCTGCTCTGCCGATTAAGTTTTCTATCTTGGCCTGCTAGCGCGCCTGATTTCTTCAAAGAATCTGTAACTTTTGCCTGATTTCATCAAAGAATCGGTGTCTCAAATACAGATTCTTTGCACTTTTCAGGCGGGGTTTAAAGCGTGTCCGAGCTCACCCTTTCAGGGAGCCTGATGTTATCATCATGTCTGAACAATTTGCCGGAAAAGTTCACCATGTCTGAGCTGTTTGCCGGTTTTTCTCGCCATGTCTGAGTAAATTTACTCAGACATGATGCCCTTTTCAGGCTCAAAATTTAGGGCCACTTAGTCTATCTTTCACGCGCCTGATTTCTGCAAAGAATCTGTAAATTTTGCCTAAAAAGGTAAAAGAAACTGTGGATTTGCCTGATTTCTGCAAAGAATCGGTGCCTCAAATACAGATTCTTTGCACTTTTTAGGCGCGCATGCTGTTATGGCCCACCTGGCGAGAAACCCCGTGCACTCCCCGCCGGCGCTTCGCGCGCTTGACCTGCAAGTTTGCCCGCACACGACGCTGTTGCCACACAAAAAGCCGGTGCCCACCTGCGTGAACACCGGTTTAACCTGCATGTTATGTGGAGCTCCCAGCTCGCGCGCCCTTCACCTGCATGTTTTGTGGAGCTCGGACCCCGTACACTTACGCGAAACGCTCGACGCCGTCCTTGGAGACGCGCGCGAAGAACAGCGGCTCCAGCTCGGGAGCGCTCTCGCCAAAGACCAGAGCCTCACGGAAGATGCGCTCGCCCTCGTCAAGACGGCTTTCGTCGCCGGTCAGAAGCGTTGCAATAACATCGCCCATCTCGACATAATCGCCGGTCTTGCGCTCAAGGATAATACCAGCCGCAGGGTCAATCGGATCACCCTTCTTCTCGCGACCGGCGCCCAGAGCAACAGAGGAAATGCCCACCAGCTCAGCGTTCATGGATGTAATATATCCGCTGGTCTCGGCCACAATATCGCGGCGGAATGGTGCAGCCTCAAACTTGGTGGTGTCGAAGATGACCTCGTCGGTGCCACCCTGAGCCTTGACCATCTGTGCCAGTTTAGCCAGACCCTCGCCGTTTGCAATCTGCTGACGAGCCAGCTTACGGCAGTCCTCAACACTTCCCTTACCTGCGAGGTTAAGCATGTTTGCAGCAAGCTCAACGCAAACATCGGTCAGATCCTCAGGACCCTCACCCTTGAGCGTGGCCACTGCCTCAATAACCTCGAGGGAGTTACCGACGTTTTTGCCCAGAGGACGATCCATGCCGGTAATCAGGGCGGCAGTAGTACGGCCAACGTGCTCGCCGATGGAAACCATAGCATCTGCCAGCTCAATTGCAGAATCAACGTCCTTCATAAAGGCGCCGGAGCCGCACTTAACGTCCAGCAAAATACAATCTGAGCCGGAAGCAATCTTCTTGCTCATGATACTCGACGCAATCAGAGGTACCGAGTCAACTGTTGCGGTAACGTCGCGAAGCGCATAAAGTTTTTTATCGGCTGGAACAAGATTACCCGTCTGACCTGCAACAGCAACGCCAATCTCGGAGACCTGCTTGAAGAAGTCGGGCTCGGAAATCTCAATGGAAAGTCCTGGGATCGCCTCAAGTTTGTCCAGCGTACCGCCCGTGTGGCCCAGGCCGCGACCGCTCATCTTGGCAACCTTCACGCCCAGAGATGCAACAAGTGGGCCAACAACCAGCGTAGTTTTATCGCCAACGCCGCCGGTAGAGTGCTTGTCAACCTTAATACCAGGGATTGCCGAGAGGTCCATCATGTCGCCGGACTCTGCCATTGCCATGGTCAGATGAGCCGTCTCGTGCGCGGTCATGCCCTTGTAGAAAATGGCCATCGCCAGCGCGGAGGCCTGGTAATCGGGAATATCCCCAGCTACATAGCCCGAGACAAAGTAGTCAATCTCGGCGTCGGTAAGTTCGCCGCCATCGCGCTTCTTTTCAATCACGTCGTACATGCGCATAGTTGAACCTCTTTTCGCTGTTCGCGTTCGTTGCCGTTCGCGGCGCCGTCAGGCGCGTTCGTCACCGTTAGCGTTAACTCTCTAGTAAAAGAGCCGGTAGCGAGAAACTCTACCGGCTCGCAATTTCATGCAACCTACCAGGTTATTTGCACCCGAAAGCGCAGACTGCTTGATGCCACAGCTTACTGGTTGCCTCCGCCGTGCTCGCTGCACCCGCAGCCACAACCGTGCTCGTGACCACCGTCGGCACCCTTCACGACATCGTCGCACGATGCGCCGGCAGGACTGGACTCGCCCAGATCCTCGGGACCAAATCCCATAGGCAAGATGTCCTGGAGCAGATACTCGCGAGGAGCTGCATCTGCCTTGCCCAGCACAATGCGGAATGTTGCAGGATCGCACCACTCGCGAATAACCTGCCTGCACACACCACAAGGAGTGCACCAAGCTGTTGGGGCTTCTCCCTCAGGACCACCAACAACCGCAATGGCCACAAAATCCCTGCGACCCTCAAACACCGCGCGGAAAAACGCCGTGCGCTCGGCGCAGTTAGAAGGCGTATACGCAGCGTTTTCTAGGTTGGCGCCGCCATACACCGTGCCGTCGGAGCACAAAAGCGCAGCTCCAACAGCATAGTGAGAGTACGGTACATAGGCATGGTTACGCGCCTCAATGGCAAGCTGAACAAGAGCCTCGTTAGAAACGTGGCAAGAACCCTCTACCTCTGCCATTATGCACGACTTCCCTTGATGTATGGCACGCCGTCTGCCTTAGGCGCAACGGACTTACCAACAAAGAGGACCAGCGTAATGATAGTGATGAAGTATGGAAGCATTGCGATGATCTGGCTTGGGATTGGAGTTGCACCACCGCCAAGAAGAATTGCCAGCGCCTGAGTAAAGCCAAAGAGCAGACAAGCTGCATAGGTGTTCAGAGGCTTCCACTTACCAAAGATAACCGCAGCCAGTGCAATAAAGCCCTGACCAGAAATAGCGGTCTGAGTGAACTGAGAAATAATTGCCAGCGTTACAGAAGCGCCACCAAATCCTGCAAGAACACCAGAAACAATAACGCAGAGGTAGCGAGTCTTACGAACGCTAATGCCCAGCGTCTCAGATGCGTGTGGATGCTCACCAACGGAGCGAATACGCAGGCCCCACTTGGTACGGTAAAGCACAAACCAGACGAGAAGAGCGGTCAAAAGTGCAAGTACCACGGTAATGTCTACGTTCAAGCTAGAATAAGGTGTATCGTTAAAGGCACCCTCACCAAAGAGCTTTGGGAGCTTAGTGACTGCTGGAGACATTGCAGCGCCATCAAACAAAAGACGGCAGGCAAACAAAGCAATGCCAGGTGCCAGCAGGTTAATTGCAACACCAGAAACTGTCTGGTCAGCGTTAAACGTAATAGATGCCATGGCGTGCAAAAGCGCAATAAGACCGCCTGCAATACCTGCACAAAGGAAGCCAATCCAAGGGTTTCCGGTGAGGTAGCTGCCCGCAACGCCTGCAAAGGCACCAACACCCATCATGCCCTCAATACCAATGTTGACAACACCGGAGCGCTCGGAGACAACGCCGCCCAGAGCACCAAAAATAAGAGGTGTCGAGTACATGAGGGTAACAGAAACAAGAAGAATCAGGTTAGTGAGCATTGTTTGCCTCCTCCTGAGAAGGGTCGGACGCATCACTCACTTGAGCAGCAAGCTTTGCTTCTTCTTCCTTAGCCTTCTGGGCACGCTTGTGATCAAGACGGTCGGCAAGCATTGGAATAACGCCACCCAGAGCCATAAAGAACACGATGGTACCAATAACAATGTTGATAATCTCGGAAGGTGCACCGACCGTCTGCTGAACAGTCTGGCCACCATAAAGAAGACCAGCGAACAGGAAAGACGCAGGAATACATGCCACAGGATTGCAGTTGGCGATAAACGCAACGGACAGACCGTTAAAGCCGTTATTCTCAAATGCTGCCAGCGTTGCAATACTGTGAGGAGCAATACCGGTGATGGTCAGAGCACCTGCAAGACCGCAGAGTGCACCAGAAATAGCCATGCAGAGCGTGAGGTTTTTCTTAACGTTGATGCCAGTAAACTGTGCGGCGTCACGGTTAAAACCAACAGCGCGCATCTCATAGCCAATCTTGGTGCGCATAAGCAGCCAACCAATAAAGATAGCTGCGATAATAGCAACAAAAATACCAATGTTGACATCGGTACGCATAATAGCGTCGCCAATAATAGGAATATTGCGAATTGCCTCAGCACCGTCCTCGGAATTTTTCATGCCATAGAACAGTGTGGTGTAGCCGGACTCGTTAATGGAGTACGAAGAAGTTGAGTTTGGCTGGTGGAACTGAGGAAGAGAAACCACAAAGTTGCAGAGGTAAAGGCTGATCCAGTTAAACATAATGCTGGTAATAACCTCGTTGATACCAAACTGAGCCTTAAGCCATCCAATAATGGCACCAATACCTGCGCCGCCTGCGGTACCAACCAAAACAACTACAGGAATCTGCAGCACAGGAGGAAGATCAAGACTGTAGCCAACAATAACAGCAAGGATGGTACCTACAATGTACTGACCCTCAGCGCCAATGTTAAAGAGGCCAACGCGGAATGCAAAAGCAACAGCAATACCCGTAAAGAGCAAAGGTGTTGCCTTAATAATGACGTTAGAAATGTATTTTGGCTTACCTACCATGCCGCCAATAAGAGCCTCAAACGAGCTGATAGGGTCATAACCTGCAACAACCAAAATAATTGAAGCAACCAACAGGCCAACAAAAATTGCAACAATTGCTGACGTAATTGGTTTTCTCATTATCTTTGTAAGCGTACTCACTCGGCGTCACCTCCTGCCATCAGCAGGCCAGCCTGCTCTTCAGTGATAGTACCTTGGTCAAACTCGCCAACATTCTTGCCGGCGTAAATAATTGCCATCTTATCGGCAACGTCCATAATCTCGTCCAGCTCAAAGGAAATCAGCAAAATTGCTGCTCCGCGGTCCCTCTCGCGAATAAGCGCTTTGTGAACAAACTCAATAGCACCAACGTCAAGACCGCGAGTTGGCTGGATGGCAATGAGGACGTCTGGGTTGGAAGAAACCTCTCGGGCGATAATAACCTTCTGCTGGTTACCGCCGGAAAGTCCCACTGCCTGATGATCTGCGCACTCTGCAGGACGAATATCAAACTCGTCAATCAGCTTCTGAGAGAATTCCTTTATCTTTGCCAGGTCAAGTGCAATGCCTTTGCCAAAGGTCTCTTCATTATGGCGCTCAAGCACCATGTTTTCGGCAACCGTAAAAGGCAGAACCAGACCCCAACGATGGCGGTCTGAAGGAATAGTTGCAACTGCATGATCAATGACCGTCTTAGGGGTTGTACCTTGAATCTCTTCACCCTTCACGGTAATGGTACCCGACTCAGGTTTGACCAGTGCATCTATGGCATCGGCAAGTTCTTTCTGGCCGTTGCCGTCAATACCTGCAAGACCAACAATCTCGCCGGCACGAATGTCCAAATTAAAGCCGTTTACCTGCTCAATACCGCGCTCATCCTTAACATGAAGGTCTTTAATAGAAAGAACAACCTCACCAGGAGTTGCAGGTTTCTTCTCGACATGCAGGTTAACGTTTCTACCCACCATAAGTGTTGCAAGCTCAGTCTCGGATGTCTTGGAGACATCAACGGTGCTCATATACTTACCGCGACGAATAATAGTGCACTCATCAGCAGAAGACATAATCTCTTTAAGCTTGTGGGTAATAACAATGATGGTTTTACCTTTGCTTACCAGGTCATGCATGATCTGAATAAGCTTCTCAATCTCCTGCGGCGTAAGTACTGCCGTAGGCTCATCAAGAATCAGCGTATCAGCACCGCGATACAGAGCCTTTAGGATCTCAACACGCTGCTGCATACCAACAGAAATGTCCTCAATCTTGGCATCAGGATCTACGTCAAAGCCGTATTCCTCAACAATCTCAAGGACTTTCTCGCGAGCTCGCTTTGGATCAAGGACGCCACCAGCCTTGGTGACCTCGTTGCCCAAAACAATATTTTCTGTAACAGTAAAGTTCTCGACCAACATAAAGTGCTGGTGAACCATACCAATACCGTGAGCGATAGCATCGGTTGGGCCAGATATGGATACACGCTCTCCGTTGAGGTAAACCTCGCCCTCATCGGCAGAATACAGGCCATACAGTACGTTCATAAGCGTACTTTTACCTGCGCCGTTCTCTCCTAAAATGGCGTGGACAGTTTGCTTGCGCACGTTAAGGTCTACGGCGTCAAGAGCTTTAAACGATCCAAAAACTTTGGTAATGCCATGCATCTGAACAGCGTAATCCGAACTGACTTCCACGAGCCACCTCCTTTACACACTTGCTAGAGGTGAGGAGTGCCAAAAAGCACCCCTCACCAGCAAATCCAAACTCATCAACCTCTTGGGCCTGTCAGACGGCAAAACCATCTGGCGAGAAACCCTAAGGCTTAGATACTAAGCCAGAACTTAGCTCAAAGACTTGACGTATTTGTCCAACTCATCCTTGTTTGTAGGAGGAACAACAGAGCCAGCCTTGATCTTGTCAAGAAGATCAGTAGCAGCCTTGTAGGTGTCCTCACCCATGAGGTGGTGCTCCTCAGAAATTCCGACGGCGTCCTCGGAAGCGCCCAGAGAAATGGTGGTGCCACCCTTCTGGCCGTCCTTCAGGATCTTCTCGGAAATCTCAACGATAGCAACGTTGACGCGCTTAAGAGCGGAGGTCAGAACGTTCTCTGGAGCAAGATATGCCTGGTCACGGTCAACGCCAATTGCAAGCTTGTTTGCGTCCTTAGCTGCCTCAATAACGCCAGTTCCTACGCCACCAGCAGCGTGGAAGACAACATCGCAACCATCGGAGTACATGGAGTTAGCAATTGCCTTGCCCTTTGCAGCATCGGAGAAGGACTCTGCGTACTGTGCAGAAATCTCAACGTTGGTACCCTTCTCCTTATTTGCATAAGCAACGCCACCGCGGTAACCGTACTCAAACTGGTCGATAAGTGCGGAAGAAATGCCACCAACAAAGCCAACCTTACCAGTCTTTGTGGTACGAGCGGCAATGTAGCCTACAACAAAGGAAGGCTCCTGAGCGCGGAACATAACGCCAGTGAAGTTAGAAACCTGAGAATCATTGCCGTTGTCGATGATGGCAAACTGGGTGTTTGGATTGTCCTTAGCAGCCTTAAGAGTTGCATCAGCCATAGCAAAGCCAACGCCCCAAACAAGGTCGGACTCAGCGTCAACAGCCTTATCAAGGTTGGTTGCGTAATCGGAATCCTGCTTGGACTCAAGGTAGCTGACATCCCAGCCGTTCTTGTCCTTGAGCTCGGTCATGCCCTCCCAAGCGGACTGGTTAAAGGACTGGTCGTTAACACCACCAGTATCGGTAACCATGGTGAGCTTCTTTTTCTTCTCACCTGATGCCTTCTGGCCGCCGTCGTCCTTCTTCTGGTTGCAGCCTGCAAGACCTGCAAGTGCTGCAAATGCGCCAGCGCCGGTTGCGCCGGTCACAAAACTACGACGAGAAACGTTCTTGTTCATTCCGTGCTCTCCTTACCTCATGTGACGGGAACGTCCAGCTTTAGCGCTGGATCTTTATGAGAAGTTGACCAAACTCCCCTAACTTAAGCGGAAAATCCGCATGGTTCCAAAACAAACAGCAATGGCAAGCTGCTAATCTGCAATGCTTTACGCAACAAGTGCCTTAAGCAACAACAGAAAGAGCAACCTCCATCATCTGCGTGAAACTAGTCTGACGCTCCTCAGCAGAAAGGGCTTCTCCTGTAAGCGGAAGGTCAGAGATAGTTAGCAGCGTGAGCGCATGCTTATGAGCGTGCATGGCGTTGAGATACAAGGCTGCCGACTCCATCTCAACGGCAAGAACATCCATACTTGCCCATTTTGTAAGCGAGTTGTCTACGGTATAGAACACGTCGCTTGCCAGGATATTACCAACGCGAACGGGATAACCCAGCTTTTCTGCACCAGCAACAGCCTTGCTCAACAGGTCAAAGTCTGCGGTAGGTGCAATAGTTCCAGGCATTCCGTACTGTGATGGATAATTAGAATCAGTGCTGGAAGACATGCCAATAACAATGTCTCTAAGCTTTACCTCAGGAGCAAGGCCGCCAGCGCTACCAATGCGGAGAATGTTGTCAACTCCATAGAAATTAAAGAGCTCGTAAGAATAAATACCAATGGAAGGCATACCCATACCAGAACCCATAACGGAGACTGGCTGTCCCTTGTAGGTGCCGGTGTAGCCAAACATATTACGAACGGTGTTGAACTGCTCAACGTTCTCCAGGTACGTGTCTGCAAGAAGCTTTGCGCGCAGAGGGTCTCCTGGCATGAGGACAGTCTTAGCAATCTGGCCCTCAACAGCAGCGTTATGGGGAGTTGGGGTAGTAGCCATTAGTTCTCCTTAAGAATCTCTGACAGATGAGAAGTTCCAACACCAAGTTGCTCAACGCCAAAATAATCAAGGATTGTCTCGGCCATATCGGCAAATGTAGTGGTTGTACCAAGGTTGGTGTTTGGCTTGACCTTTGGACCCGTGATAAGCAGCGGCACATACTCACGAGAGTGATCAGTAGATGGTGTTACCGGATCACAGCCATGGTCTGCAGTAATAATGAACAGGTCATCCTCACGAAGGCCCTCAATAATTTGAGGAATGCGCTCGTCAAAGTAAGAAAGAGCGTTGGAGTATCCCACAGGATCATTGCGGTGACCGTAAATCATGTCAGTGTCAACAAGATTGGTGAAGCACAAACCATTAAAGTCTTTGCTAGTAGCCTCAATAGTTTTCTGAATTCCATCAGCGTTGCAGGTAGTAAACTCAAACTCAGTCATGCCACGGTGAGCAAAGATGTCATAAATCTTGCCAATGGAAAGAACATCAAAGCCGTTCTCTTTAAGGCGATCAAGCATAGTTGGACCTGTTGGCTCCAGCGAGAAGTCATGACGGCGAGAAGTGCGCTGGTATGGCCACTCTCCCTCAAAAGGACGAGCAATAACGCGAGCAACACCGTGCTCACCCTGAAGAATCTCGCGCGCAATGCGACAATACTCATAGAGTTTTTCGGGACTTACCACGTCCTCATGTGCAGCAATCTGGAAAACAGAGTCTGCTGAGGTGTAGACAATCAGAGCACCAGTCTCTACGTGCTCTTTACCAAAGTCTCTAATAACAGCGGTTCCGGAGTAAGGTTTGTTGCAGAGAACCTTGCGGCCCGTCTTCTGCTCAAACTCCTCAATGACCTCCTGTGGAAAACCATCAGGATAGGTTGGGAACTTCTTTGGAGAAATGACGCCTGCCATCTCCCAGTGACCAACCGTAGTGTCTTTACCAGCGGATTTCTCCTGCATGCGAGCATATGCGCCCTCAGGAGACTCAATTGGCTTCAGATCAACGTCATAAACGGTATCAAGTGCTCCATCAATATTAAGAAGGCCCAACTTTGTCATATTTGGGATATTAAGAACGCCACTTGTTGCGCAGGCGCAAAGGGTATTGCTGCCCTCATCTCCGTATGCCGCTGCATCAGGCTCTTCGCCGATGCCAAAACTATCCAAAACAACTACAAAAACGCGCTTAGGCATACTACCTCCTAAAACGCCCGAAACAAGCATTTGCGCACGATACATACGCAAACTAACTTATGTGGACGAGTCATTACTATTCATTAAATATATTATTACAGTTGCATAACACCGACGCCCAATTTAGAGAGATTTTCTCGATACAACCGTTTGCAGATACTAAAATTCTGTAAACGGTACGCAGCAAATGCTTAGAAAAATCAAGCAGGTAAAACCAATGTAACGAGAAAATCGTTGAGCTCACCAGGGAAAAATTTAATGAATTCATTCTTTACAGACTCTAGCTGCTGTCTTATCGTTGTCCAAAGCAAGGTTTAAGCACTAGCTTAAATAAGATAAGCACCTGTTTAGAAGTTTTATATAAGCACCTGTTTAGTCGGATTCTATTTTTGCTGCTAGGAGGCCTGATGCTCACCAATCGAGAACAGATGATTTTCAACTGGATTAAAGAGCAGCCTTCCATTACTCAGAAGGAAATTGCAGAGCGCGCAGGTATATCGCGTTCTTCTGTTTCGGTTCACATCTCCAACCTTACCGCAAAGGGCGCAATTTTGGGCCGCCGCTACATTCTGAGCGAGCGTCCCTACTTTATTGTGATTGGTGCTGCCAACATGGATATTGCTGGCCGCCCAGACACTTCCCTTGTGGCTGGAGATTCAAACCCTGGCAAGGTCACCATGTCCTTTGGTGGCGTTGGTAGAAATGTTGCCCACAACCTGGCCCTTCTCGACAGCGACGTTCGTCTGCTTACTGCTTTTGGCGAGGACTATCGTGCTAGAGAGCTCAAAGAGGGCTGCCTGGACTGCGGCATTGACATCGACGCTTCCATTACCGTGCCGGGCGCTTCCACATCCACCTACCTCTTCATCATGGACGAGCACGGTGAGATGCAGGAAGCCATCAATGACATGCAGATTTACGAGTATGTCACCCCTGAGCGCATCGAAGAGCGCCTGGATGTTATCCAGCACGCCGCAGCTTGCGTAATTGATACCAACCTGCCTCAGCAGACCATCGAGTTCATTGCCAAGAACGTGACCTGCCCTATCTTCTGCGATCCCGTTTCTTCCATCAAGGCACAGAAGCTCAAGAAGGTTCTGGGCAAGATTCACACGCTCAAGCCAAATCGCCTTGAGGCCGAGATGCTCTCGGGCATCAAGATCACTGACGATACCTCCCTTGAAGCCGCAGCTCATGAGCTACTTGCAACAGGTCTCAAGCGTGTGTTTATCTCCCTTGGCAAGAAGGGCCTTCTTTGTGCTGATCACGAGAAGACCGTCCACTTGCCACTGCTTCCTGCAAAGCTGGTCAACATGACAGGCGCAGGCGATGCCATGATGGCAGGAATTACCTGGGCATACACTCAAGGTATGACGCTTGAGCAAACCGGCCTGGTAGGCATGGCTGCTTCCAGCATGGCCATTGAGGGTGAGGACACCATCAACGGTGAGCTCAACGTTGATGAGGTTATCAAGCGCGCAGGTATTTAGCGCGTCTGCACGGCACAGCGCGTCTGCGCGGCACAGCGCGTCTGCACGGCACAGCGCGTCTGCACAGCACTACTTTCGGTTCCATTAGTCGTTTACGATTGGAGTATATATGTCTAACCTGAAGGATTTTCTCGTTGTATCTGACGAGGTCAAAGAGGCTCTTGAGCAGAACAAGCCTGTTGTAGCTCTGGAGTCCACCATCATTTCTCACGGTATGCCTTACCCACAAAATGTTGAGACCGCTCTAAAGGTTGAGCAGATCATCCGTGACAATGGTGCTATTCCTGCAACCATCGCAATTATTAACGGCCAGATGCGTGCCGGTCTTTCCGCTGACGAGATTGATTACCTGGGCAAGAAGGGCCGCGAGGTTGCTAAGGTTAGCCGCCGCGACCTCCCTGTTATCATCGCTGAGAAGAAGGACGGCGCAACCACCGTCACCACTACCATGATGATTGCTCACATGGCAGGCATCGACGTCTTTGCAACAGGCGGCATTGGTGGCGTTCACCGTGGCGCTGAGACCACCATGGACATCTCCGCTGACCTCGAGGAGCTTGCACAGACTCCTGTTATGGTCATTTGCGCTGGTGCAAAGTCCATTCTTGACCTTGGCCTTACCCTTGAGTACCTGGAGACTAAGGGCGTTCCTGTACTTGGTTACCAGACCGAGGAGCTTCCTGCGTTCTACACCCGCAAGAGCGGCTTTAGCGTTGACTACCGCGTTGACTCCCCTGCTGAGCTGGCAGAGATCTTTACTACCCAGCAGCAGATTGGCATGAACAGCGGCCTTCTAGTCACCAACCCAATTCCTGAGCAGTATGCAATGGATAAGGACACCATTGACGCAGCTATCGAGAAGGCCCTTGCAGAAGCAGAGACAAACGGTATCCACGGCAAGGAGTCCACACCATTCTTGCTGGCAAAGGTTGCTGAGATTACTGGTAACAACTCCCTTGAGTCCAACATTCAGCTGGTCTTCAACAACGTTGCTCTTGGCGCAAAGGTTGCTGCAGAGGTTTGCAACCGCAAGTAAGTGCTCGCACGCGCTCAAACGTGCAAGCGCACATAAGTACACATGCAAGCACCGCGTAAGCATCGCATTTCTTTTGGCCCCTACGTCGTTTTGAACTGCCCCCATTTCTTGGACATAAGAAATGGGGGCAGTTCATATGCAGGTGATTATGATTCTGCAGCGTGTTAGCGTCGGCTTTTGGGCCTGGCGTGCAAAATAGCGCAGCTTTGGTAGGTCTCGCTGAAGAATCGACATGTTCCTAATCAAGATAGCCAAGCAGCTAGGCGGTCGCACTACCCGATATGCATCTCTATGCATAAACTTCACCTAATATGCTTAAACATGAATAGACTAATATAAGAAATTTAACTATCGATAAATTCCGTACCTAAGGAACACACTTAAGTCAGATATTCTGCTCAGATGGGGGCATATTACACATCTAATGAAGATAATCTGCATGATTGAGGTATTTTCAGCGTCATGTATACGTCTTTTTAACAGATTATCTGACTTAGGTGTGTTTTGAACTGACTCCTATTTCTCGTGTCCAAGAAATGGGAGGCAGTTCATTTGATGTGGAGGCTTTTTCTATCTTGCGGCAGCTTGACCGCAAGTTAACCGTGGGTTGACCCCAGGCTGACCGCCGGTTGGCCGCAACCTAATCGCAGCCCGATCGCAGCCCGATACCGTTCAAGAAAATTGTCTCAAAAAGTGGACAAAAGTCCTTATTTTTATTTTAGGGAGCAGGTACAATTACTCAAACTTAAGCCAAAACTGTCCTGTAATGAGGACTTACGAAGCAAGAACAGCGAGGTCTCGTGTGAACGTTTTAACCTACCTTGACAGTCTTGACTCCGACGTTCGCAAGAAGATCATTAAATGGGCTTCTCGCGTTCCCGCTAATCGTCTTTCTCATTGTAGGCAGATTCGTCTTAATTCCGGACAGACCCTTGTCCACATGCTAGACCGCGTTGATAACGTGTACATTCTGTGCCGCGGTACCGTGCGCACTACGTCGCATAATTCCTCAGGTAGCACGTATGTTATTGACGAGTATCGTGCGCCCGTTGCTTTTGGTGAGATGGAAGTTATCAGCGAGAGCCCGTTTTACCTGGGATCTCTCACCGCAACTTCCGGCTGCGAGTTTATTTCGGTTCCACGCGAGGACTACCTGCAGTGGATTCGTTCGGACCCTGAGGCACTTCTCACCCGCTCGCGCTGGATTATCAAGAATCTGACACGTCAGTCTGGTTACGAGCGCAGCCTGCTGACCTGGAGCGGCACCAAGCGTCTGATGTACATGCTTAGCGAGCTGACACGCGATCAGATTCACCGCGGCGTTGTTGAGTGGCCGTTTACGGTGCGTCTGACCAGGCAAGAGCTGGCAGACAAGATTGGTACCAGCACAAAAACTGTTGCCCGCGGAATCGACGAGCTTAAGGAGAGGGGCATGGTTTCTGTTCAGCACGGCAAGATTGTCATTACCGAGAGGCAGTTCCAGCGCCTCGACGACGCAATGAAACACGAGGGAGAATCCCACCTTCTGGACTAACCTCTGTACCTGGCACAACGCTTGGGCAAGACCGTTCTTCTCGCCCCAGGCAGCGCGCCGCGCAACGCGGTGCACCATAACTTGGAACGACCGACGTACCCGTCGCAATCACAAACCTGTTTTTGCAGGATAAACGTAAGGAGCACTAATGAGCGAGTTCATGGACATCATCACTTCCGACAACCTCTCGTACAAGCAGAAGGTTCTGCACCTGGCACAGGCTGCCGAGAACTCCGAGCATCCTATCAAGACGACCGCTGAGTTTGATCGTCTTTTTGCAGCTCACGCGCTTGACGACATGTGTGAGGGCAATGCTCCTTACCGCCCTCGTTACATCTGCCCTGACTACCAGGTATTTGCTCAGAACGGTTCCGAGTTTTTGCGCTTTGACAAGCCAGAGACCCTTGATGACCTGCTCTGGGGCCTTGCTGCTCTCTACGACAACGTTCCTTCCGTTACCAGCCGCCCTGTCTACGTTGGCCAGCTGGACAAGATCATTGATCCATTCCTGGAGGGTATGACCGACGCAGAGATTAAGCCTCGTCTACGCCGCTTCCTAAACCATATCGACCGCACCGTTGCTAGTGGTTACTGCCACGCAAACATTGGTCCAGAGGACACTCGCGCAGGTAGACTGCTGCTTGAGGTTGACCGCGAGCTCATGAACGCCGTTCCAAACTTCACTCTCAAGTACGATCCAGAGATTACGTCCGACGAGTTCATGCGCCTGGCAGTCAAGACCACCATGGTCTGCTCCAACCCTGCTTTTGCTAACCACCGCATCCACAAAGAGACCTACCCTGGCGAGTACACCGTCGTAAGCTGCTACAACGTTCTTCCTATGGGCGGCGGCGCTTACACCTTGAGCCGCGTGCTTCTCCCTGGCCTCGCAAAGCTTGCAACCAACGTTGACGACTTCATGAACAACCTGCTGCCAACCGCAACTGGCGAGGTTCTGAACTTCATGAACGAGCGCGTCCGCTTCATTGTTGAAGATTCCAACTTCTTTGAGACCAGCTTCCTGGCTAAGGAAGGCCTCATTTCTCGCGAGCGCTTCTGCGGCATGTTTGGTGTTGCCGGCATGAGCGAGTGCGTCGCTGAGCTGCTACACCTTGATAGCAGCCGCACCTACGGCAAGGATGATGAGGCAAACGAGCTGGCCGACAAGATCATGGTCAAGATTGCCGACCAGGTCAACAGCTTTGACGCCGTCTACTCCGAGGTCTTTGGCGGCCGCTTCACTCTGCACGCACAGGCTGGCTTCTCTGACCAGCAGGGTGTTACCCCTGGTGTCCGCATCAAGGTTGGCGACGAGCCTGCAAATCTCTACGACCACATTCGCCACAGCGCTCGCATGCACCGCTTCTTTAACAGTGGCGTCTCCGACATTTTCCCAGCTGAGCCAACTGCTGAGCGCAATCCAGACGCTGTCGTTGACGTGGTCAAGGCCGCATTCTCCATCGACGACAAGTACCTCTCGTTCTACAGCTCCGAGGGTGACCTGGTCCGCATCACCGGCTTTTTGGCAAAGCGTTCCGAGATGAAGAAGTTCCAGTCCGGCGACGTTGTCCTGCAGGACACTGCTCACGACGGCCTGGGCAACTTCACCGCCAACCACCTTGGCGAGCGCAAGGTTCGCATGAGCGACTAGCGAGAAGAGCTGCGTAATCGTGACCTGCACTGCAACAGAAACAACTTTGGGAGCAACACATCCAACCGGATGTGTTGCTCCTGTCAACAAGATCATTCCCTTCTCGCTGGTAGATGGCCCAGGAAGCCGAACTGCCGTCTTCCTCCAAGGCTGCAACATTCGCTGCGCCTACTGCCACAACCCCGAGACCCAGGTTGAATGCATCTCCTGCCAGGCGTGCGTCAAACCATGCCCAGCTCACGCCCTGTCCGTGGCTGACGGCAAGGTTGTGTGGGACAACTCCATTTGCATCAACTGCGACAACTGCATCAAGGTGTGTCAGCACAAGTCCACGCCAAAAATCGAGCTGCTCAGCGCACGAGAGGTGGCCGACCGCTGCATTTCCAACATGCCGTTCATCCGCGGAATTACCACCTCAGGCGGCGAATGCATGCTCCGTCCCGACTTCCTCTACGAGCTCTTCACCTACTGCAATGCCGCTGGTCTGAACTGCCTCATCGACTCAAACGGCGCCATCGACTTCACCGAATACCGCGATCTGCTGGATCTCTCAAGTGGCGTCATGCTTGACGTCAAGGCTTGGGACGATCAGTGGTTTGAGCATCTGACCGGCGAAAATGGCGTTACGGTCCGCAAAAACCTTGCGTTTTTGGCCGAGCAAAACAAGCTGGAAGAGGTTCGCGTCATCGTAACCGAAGGCTGGAACGATGCCGAAGCTGCAGTTGACGGCATTGCCGCAACACTTGGCGAGAAGGTCGGTCAGACGCGCATTCGACTCATGAAGTTCAGGCATTTTGGCGTTCGCGGACCTATGGAGAACTCTCCTTCTCCAAGCGATGAGCGCATGCAGGCGATTGAACTGCAAGCCCGCAGTCTGGGCTTTGGCGAGGTTGTCGTCAGCTAGTTGCCACAGCGGGCGCGCGGTGCCAGCCGCAGCAGACGCGGCGTGAACCGCGATACCAGCAGCACATGGCTCGCCCAGCACAAACCACAGCTCGCACGGGTTTCTCGCCACAATTCAAGCCGCAGCTCGCACGGGTTTCTCGCCAGCTTTTGTGCCCTTTTCACTGCAACAAAGAACAACCTCGCAGCACATGCTACGAGGTTGTTTTCATTTACTTATCAACAGAGTGTCGGTTCGACAAGCTCCTGATCAGCGAGCTACTCGGTGACGATAGCGATTCCGCTGGAGCAGCCCAGACGATCTGCGCCCGCTGCGACCATTGCCTCAGCGTCAGCCTTATTGTGGATGCCGCCAGCAGCCTTAACCTTGCAAGTGTCGCCGACAGTCTGCTTCATCAGAGCAACGTCGTGAACAGTTGCGCCACCGGTGCTAAAGCCGGTGCTTGTCTTAACAAACGCAGCTCCAGCAGCCATACAATCCTTGCAAGCACGAACGATTTGCTCGTCATCAAGCAGGCAGCACTCCAAGATTACCTTTACTGGCACGGAGCCGGCGGCCTCGACAACAGCCTTGATATCAGCGATAACGTAGTCGTCATCGCCAGCGACCAGATGGCCACCGTTGATGACCATGTCAATCTCGGTAGTACCGTCGGCAACGCTCTGCTTGGCCTCGGCGACCTTAGCTGCAGTTGAAGCGGCGCCCAGAGGGAAACCGATGCAGGAAGTAATGCCAACTCCAGAGCCCTCGAGCTCGGCGTGAGCCAGGGAAACCCAGCAAGAATTGATGGCGACAGTTGCAAACTTGTACTGCTTTGCCTCGGCGCAAAGCTTCTTGATGTCCTCAGCGGTTGCGTTTTGCTTCAAATTTGTATGGTCGATAAGGCCGTTGACTTCCACGATTATCTCCTTCTGGCTGTGCGATTATGAACGTTTTGTGCCCCTCTATTGTACGGCAAGCGACGCATAAAAGATGTGGCTGCCTTGTTTTGCTACCTGGTTTTGCTACCTGGTTTTGCTATCTGGATTTGAATAACCGTGTCCATAGTGCCCGCTGACGCTCTTCAAGATCTGACATAGTCGTGTCACGTGCAGTTATTCCGGTAGACTCGCGAATCTGGCGAACCAGGCCCTGAACGCTTTCAAAGCTTTTAAGCATCTCGCCAGATACCGAAAAGTGCGGACATTGTACGCCCGTTACCAGCTCGTTTTCCCTATCCAGGTCTCGCAAGATTTTTTGATTGCCAGAGTGCGTTACCGCAGGATCATAATCTAGCAACACCATAGCCCGCTTCTGCCTCTTATCCTTGAGCTGAATGGCCAGGTCAGGAATTCGAGTGATTTTCTCGCCATATCGATTTTCCAGCTCGATTGGCTTATTGAGCTCAACGGCTCCTAGATTAAAGCCACCAAGGTTATACGGGAGGCAGAGGAGCAGCGCAAGCGAGGCCTCTCGGGGCGACCGAGCTTTCTCTACGATGTGCTGAAGCGCTCGTTTAGCTGGAATGATGCCACGCTTTCTTCCTTGTGTGGCAAGAAACTTTGCAATTGCAGCTCGATTTGTCAGAGGGCCATTTTGGCGTTGTGAAACTCCACCATGGCCATCCTGGTTTAAAAAATAATCGGAACACAGCGCGCTGCCTGCAAGAATTGTTCCAATGAAATCAAGTTTTGACGCAATCTGCAAATAAGTGAATTCTGGAGATGTAATAAATCCTTTCAAGTCAGTACCTATGGGTAGCAATGACGATGGTAAAACCTTCGTATTACAGATGTGAAGCGCAACATTTTTTCTTGTAGACGCGGAATTCAGATCACGAATTAGCAGGTCAACCTTACTTATAGGCTCTTGGTGGTGGCGCATGCCCTGTATCTCCGGTAGGTGTCCATAGTAGACAGCAAGCTCTCGTTCCATGGCCGCTCCAGGTGTAGACTCGGGAACAAATGGCGCTCTGACCATAGCATTTGATGCCGGCGACAAATCAAATGGCCTAGAGGAACTCATTAGTAAATTAAACGCTGAAAAGTACGAAAGACAGTAATCCATAGCACTCCTTCGCAAAAAAGTATGAATTCCATACCCGGAAATGGCGCAAGTAATCTGACCGATTTGAAATCACACAGGAAATCTGTGCAAGATTTGTCGTTTGGCACCCTGCGGGAGTTCATCATGTAACCTCTCTGGCTTGGTTTCAAAAATCTGAATAATTTTGCAATTAAATTCATTTCCATGAATACGTAATTTTTGCACTCAAAATTATGTGCCGAAAAAGGTAAAAAACCCGTTTAGTTGGAAATGAAAATTGAAAATTAGACGTTTTATCTCCAACTAAGACGATTTTTTACCGCCTCAAAAACTTTTATCTGGGCAAACGTTGTATGCAGAAAAATGAAATTTCCAACTAAACGCATTTTTTACCACTCGGGCCCTACTCGAGGAACTTTCGACACCGAAATGCCCATCCGCGCATGTTGCCAGCACGTCGTCGTGCCCATCCGCGCACGTCTGCACACGTTACCAGCACGTCGTCATGCCAGCCCGCACTTGCCCACCTGCAAGCTTGCCGTACGCTCGCGCCGGTGCGCACAAAAAAGCCTGGCAGCGGAAAGCTACCAGGCTTTTAGCGAAGCTAAACGTCTAAGCTAGATCTTAGAACTCGACAGGAAGGTCGAAGTAGACGCACTTAAGCAGCTGCTCCATCTCCTCCTGGGTAGGCTTGCGTGGGTTGGAAAGGGTGCAAGCGTCCTCGATAGCAAGGCGAGCAACCTCTGGAGCCTTCTCGAAGAACTCCTTCTCGTCGATGATGGAGGTCTCGGACTTGGTTCCACCCTCGCCGTAGTTCTTGATGCCCTGTGGGATGTTAAGAGCGTCGTTGATGTCGCGAATCTTCTGAACAAGTGCCTCTACCAGCTCGTCCTCAGTGTTGCCCTCGAGGTGCAGAATCTCCTTAGCAATGAATGCATAGCGAGTCTTTGCGCGCTCGTCGCGAGCGTTGAACTGGATAACTTTGCCCAGGTACATAGCGTTTGCGCAACCGTGGATGATGTGTCCACCGGAGAATGCAGCGCCGGTCTTGTGAGCCATGGAGTGAACGATGCCCAGAAGGCCAGAGGAGAATGCGATACCAGCAAGGCACTGTGCGTCATGCATGTGCTGACGTCCCTCTTTGTCGCCTGCGTAGGACTTTGGCAGCCACTCGACAATCTCGCGGATTGCGTGCAGAGCGTCGCCGTCGGTGTACATAGAAGCAACAGTAGAAACGTATGCCTCGATAGCGTGGGTCAGTGCGTCCATACCAGTGTGAGCAACAAGCTTAACAGGCATGCCGTAAGTGAGCTCAGGGTCAACAATTGCGACGTCAGGGGTAATCTGGAAGTCAGCCAGTGGGTACTTAACACCCTTCTGGTAATCGGTAATGATGGAGAATGCGGTTACCTCAGTTGCGGTACCGGAAGTAGAAGAAATTGCGCAGAAGTGAGCCTTGGTGCGGAGCTCAGGAAGACCAAAGACCTTGCACATGTCCTCAAAAGTGGTCTCTGGGTACTCGTACTTAATCCACATAGCCTTAGCTGCGTCGATTGGGGAGCCGCCGCCGATAGCAATAATCCAGTCTGGCTGGAACTCGCTCATCTTAGCAGCGCCGCTCATAACGGTCTCGACGGAAGGATCGGACTCGACGCCCTCAATGTGAGCAACCTCAAAACCTGCGGACTTGAGGTCATTCTCGATGTCATCAAGGAAGCCGCCGCGGCGCATGGAGCTGCCGCCGGAAACGATAACTGCCCTCTTACCCTTGAGGTTCTTAACCTCGTGACGAGCACCCTCGCCAAAATACAGATCGCGTGGATTAGTAAAACGTCCCATAAAACCTCTCCTTAACTATGTGCCACTTCCCTAAGTGGCTAGCGAAGCCATTCTTCGCAATTACTTCTTCTCAACATTTCTATTCTAGCTCATTTTGGACACCTGTACCAAAATGAAAGTGTCATTTTATGCAATATCGTTCAAAATTTATGCACGCATCTGACAGGAATTTGACGCCCATCTGGCGAGAAACCCGTCCACTCCAAACGTTTCCGTCTGCCGTTCGCAATCTTCTTACGACGCTCGCGGAGTTGCGCTGCACACCTCAATAACCTGCGATATTATTACCTAAGAGAGAAAGGAATCCTGTGGCGTTTGACCCGGTAAAAGAAGACTACCAGCGGCTTATCCTCCGCTTTGCTCGCACGCAAGTCGGCGACGAGGACAGCATTGCTACGCTGATGAAGGACTTCAACTGGCGATTCTCCAACGACCGCAATTCCCTCCCTCAAACAGACGAAGACCGCGCGTTCAATTTAGTTGCGCAAGCGGCCGAGATTGTTGATTACCGCTTGCCGTTTGTCGAAGAATCTCAGGCGCAGGCCCTTATCGACCAGGGAAAACGCCTCCTTAACCAGGCAATTCAGCTGGACCCCAACTGTTTTGATGCTCAGCGCATGCTCCACGCCTCAAATAGCAGGCTTTTTGACTCCTACTACCAGTTCCTTGTGGAGAAGCTTCCCCAGGTTGAGGCCGTGTGCTACCAGAAGGCGCAAGAGTCCTCGCAGGGGCTTCCCGCAGAGCAGGCAGAACTTGCCCAGCGCCTGGCCATCAACCCCTATAAGCGCTGGTTAGCCACGCTTTCTTCTCGCGCGCTTATCTGCGGCCGCAACAAAGACGCCATCGCATATGGCGAGAAACTCCTGGAGCTTGACGCTGCCGACGCAGCCGATGCTCGTTTTACGCTTGCGCTCGCATACGCAAAACTCGAGGACGAAGACGCCCTCGACAACCTCATGGATCAGTACCGCAAGCTTGATCCGCCTCGCGGGGCAGATGACCCGTGGATTTTGCTGACTCGCTTGGCCATACACTTCAAGAAGCGTGAGTTGGTTGAGGCGGAGCACTACCTTGACCTGCTGATTGAGCGCTATCCGGAGGCAACACTTTGTTGTTTCGTACAGAAGGATTTGCCTGAGGGAGAATTCTCTCGTCTCAACGTACTTCCCTATTCTGAGGACGAGCTCATCATTGCCATTGCAGAGGCAACTGTATTGCTGCAAGAAGGAAATGACCTGATAGGACGCGGTGTTCTTGGTCGTTGGCTTGCAGATCAAGTTAGGGCGAGAGACCCAAAGACCGTTGAGCTGGCAGAAAAAGAACTTCAAATGCAGGCAAATGCCTTGTTCGCTTCAGCCGATTCGTTCCCTGGTGGATTCGACTTTCCCGAAGGCCCAGCTGGCCCCGACTTCCCCGGAGGTCCCGCTGGCCCGCGACCAAGCGGACCGCATATCGACGGGCTAAATAATCCACACTCGGGTGGTGATGCAGAGTGATTAAGCATTCCGCTAACGATATGGTCAGTGAGCAGGTAGACCGCCTGGTCTCAAAGTGTGCACGAGAAAAGAATATCGTATCTGAAGCTGCTCTCTACGAGTTGAAGCTTGCAGTGGAAGCTTCCCCTGAAGACTTCATTGCTGACGAAGAAGAAAAGGCTTTTGCTCAATACGTCAATGTCATTGGCAAGTATCAGGCTGGAATTACTAAAGAAATTGATTCCGATGCAGACTTCTTTGCAAGTCGCATGGATCTGCTTAACTTCTTGCATAATCAGATGACAAATATTACTGAAAACCCAGCGCTTAACAGCACAAGTATTAACCTAGAAGCACAGAGAATCCTGGCGCAAATCTCCAATAATCATCCTGCAGCAATCCTCAACGACCTGCTTGACCTGCAAAAAGAATTTGACCCAATCTTTAGGCCAAAGTTGGAACAAGCAAAGCAAAATCACGGTGATGCCTGGAGCTGCGCTGAAGTCCGCCCGCTTTTGCGCCTCTACGCACAGATTGCCCAGGTAGCAACTGATTGTGCCTGCTTCAAGCTCTCCAAAAAAGCCTGCGAAGACCTCTTGTTTTTCTCGCCATCAGATTTGCTAGGTGCGCGTTTTACCTTGGCATATGTTCTTGCTCGCCTGGAAGACGAGGAGGGGCTCCATAAGCTGGACGAGAGCTGTGGATATCAGTCAAATGCTTGGATGCGCCTGGCGTTTACGCTGCTGTTCTTCAAGTTGAATCGCATGCCCGCGGCAAAGCGTGCACTAAAAGGTTTTGTTAACCTCGTCGAGGGAGCGGCTTATGCGCTGCTCAGGCCGTCTTTTGTTGATCTCTACATTCCATGCAGGATCAACTTCACGCCTGACACGTTTACCGAGAATGTTATCGCAGTTCACGAGGCCGAGGCGATTATCGCTGACGTGCCGGAATTTATTTCGTGGGCAGAGTCGGTACCTGGCGTGATTCAAAGCGCACGCGACTACGCGTTTAAGGCCGGACTGGACTGGTGGGAAAACGAAGAATAGATGAAAGCCCAAAATCGCGTCGTTTAGCCCTAGAAATCTGCAACATCTTTGCTATACTTTTTCTTCGCGTCCCCATCGTCTAACGGTTAGGACATCGCCCTTTCAAGGCGGCAATACGGGTTCGATTCCCGTTGGGGGCACCATACGCTATTTGTCATTAAGTTTTTCTTTTATTAGTTTAACTAATCTAGCAGGTGTTTTTATGCCAAGCTTCTTTAAGATTTTTATTGCAGACATACTTTCTTCGACAATATAAAATATAATTGTGATTTGACCCATAGAAATAGGGCCGATTTTTGCGAGAAGGTCAAAAAGCGCCGAAAGTATAACAACTCCCACAATAAGGAGTTTTTTCGTTATCACCGTTCTACTGAAATGTCTTTATCTGCCTACAGAAAAGGATATCGCGATGGACAGGTCAAAAGGGTTTTTTATCACGGTAATTTGCTTCGTATATTTTGTTATTTGCGTCCTGTCAGTGGTTTATTTCTTCTTCTCAAATTTCTCTTTCTTCTCACTTGATTATATTACTCCAGTGAGCTTTCTTGGCACTTTGTTAACAATACCGCAGGCATTATTTCTTATGTCTATTTTCATTCTAATAACTTCACTAATACTGTTGTCTAAAATAAAATCTATGGTTACTTTTTTTAAAAAAGCAACTTACCTATTTGCTGTTTATAATACCTCTGTTGCTTTTTGTGCAGCATTATTTTTATTCATTCCTTGCATCTTTTCCTGTCAAAATGATTATAAACCTGTAGTAAATACTGGAGAAATTTCATTATCCAGAGTTGTTTTACTTGAGGATTTTGATTTTGGAGGAGAAGAAACTCTCCACTTTTATGTTTTACGTTTTCCATTCGGCTTGGGAGAAAGTATAGCAACTATTAGGTTATATAGCGACTCAGTACCAACTAAAGATATTGAGTGGCTACTAGTTCATGAAAATAACCAATACGACATTACAACTACAAACTCAAATGCCGTTGAAACCCTAACAAGAAAAAATTTTTATCCCATACATACAAATCTTATCCGTCTATGAAATCATGAGTTGATGTTATTTCTCAAACTTGCAGAATGAGGTAATGAGATGCTTTCAAAGACTAATCGCCTTGTTCATTTACTAAGAGCGGCCATTTATTTAGCAACTCTCTTTCTGCTGTTCTATGCAAATGAATTCATTTCGTTCATAACATATCCCACTCCAGTGTGTTTTTTAGGAGTACTGTTTTTTAGACACTGGATGGTATGCTTTATTTTAGCGGCTATAGTCATTTTTTTAATCGTGTCGTCTCGCAGCTTTTTTGAGTCTTTAAACTATAGTAGAAAACTTGTACACACCGTTTTACAAACCATTGCGATAATACCTATGTCTGCATCGATTATATATATTCTTTTTACTGGGAGCTTTAACCCTCCAAGTATTAAATGGGTTCAATGTGACACCCCTAATCCTGAGACTCAAATTGCATGTATGACTTTTGCTAATGAATATTCAGATGATGTGTGGTTCTATTCAATGCCATCACTCATTTGCGAGGGAGAAAAAATTGGTGGGATTTATACACCTCCGCAAGAACCTGAAAAATCAGTCCTTTACTGTGACTGGCATGTCACCTGGAATAATGGAATCGGCCACATTACTACAAATCAAGAAGTTGAAAAAATAATCAATCAAGAACATGGGGACGATCCCTTGTTCATCATCTCAATGGGCAAGGGACAGTTCCAACTAACTCACTATCTTCATGAGGGCTAATTAAATAAAGACTTTCAATATGAAAATTGTCGAGCTCTCAAAAGTTATTCGTCCGTTCTTGGAATGTTAAATCATCAAGCGAGTATACAAAAGACTTCCCGGATTTGATCAGTTGATTTAACAGTTGGCGAGAAGGACCTCTTGTAGACTCTCAACCGATAGTCCAGCACGCGCAAGAATGTTGTGGTGAACATCTGCCTCCAAATACGTATCGGGCATGCCTAAACGTATTACCTGCGGACATGTGCCTGATGCGCTAAGCTGCTCGAGAACGGCGCTGCCAAATCCACCCAAAATGCTGTGCTCTTCAACCGTAATAATCACGTCAGAGTTCTGACAGATTTGCGTCAGAGAAGCGTCAAGTGGCCTGATATTCGACACACCGTAAACCTCGATGTTTGTCTGCGCGGCAGCGGCTTGCTCAGCAGCCACCTGCACTGAGGTAATCTGCCCTGCAGCTCTCTGAGCTGCCTCAACAACTCGGCTGGTTATCGCACCTGTTGTAAGAACGGTCACACGCCTCGGCTGAGTGACGGTCGTGACTTCAGTTGAGGCTTCAGCAGCCGCTGCTTCGGGCGTCGCTGCGCCGTCTGCGACTTCAAATGTCCCCGCCGCACCCACCGCGCGAGCCGACTCAAAGAGTTTCTCGACACCGGACGCATCAAAAACGTAACCATCTGGATGCAGATTGACGCCATCACACGAGGTCATACGCACGTAAGCTGGTCGGGGATGCTTTGCGAGGTCCATGAGCGTGGCCGCAAGCTGGGCATTATCGATCGGATTGAGCACGGAAAGCCCCGGGATGGTCCTGGTAATCGCAATGTCCTCCACAGCCATGTGAGATGGGCCTGTAGCTGCGGATTCGCAGCCAGCAGCAACACCTACAAGCACCACGGGCGACTTCATCATGCCAAGGTTGACTCGAATCTGGTCGAGCGTTCGTGAGGTCACAAACGTGGCATAGCACGGCGCAAAAACGTGGAAACCTTCATTTGCACAGGCAGACGCCACTTCAATAAGGTTCTGCTCTGCAATTCCACACTGGATGTAGCCGTCTGGTCGAAGCTCTCGAAAGCGATCTAGGTTCAAACGACGACCATAGTCGGCAACGGCAACAGTCAGCAGCTCGTCATCCTCGGCAAGCTTACCCATAACCCAGCCGAACACTTCCTTTGTATTCATACCCGCAAGCATCTGCGACTCTTCAGCCGAAATGCACGATGGCTGCAAAGATGTATCTAACATGAGCATGCCTCCTCTGCGACTTTCAGATCAAGCAATGCCTGTTCATAGAGGTCGTCCGTCACGCACGCGTCGTGGAACGAAACGTTATTCTCGGCAAATGAGAGTCCTTTGCCCTTGATGGTGTGCGCAATAATCGCGCGAGGCCTTGAAGTTTGCTGCTTTAATGCGTCGTACAGCGCAAGCACATCATGTCCGTCTACCTCGACAGATTCAAAACCAAACGCATCAAACTTTCTTGCAATTGAACCGGTGTCCAAAATGGATGCGCAAGGGCCGTCCAGTTGCATGCGGTTCTGGTCGACAATGACCGTGACGTTGGAGAGCTGGTTGTGGCCGATAAACGCCGCGCTCTCCCAAATGGAACCCTCGTCACACTCGCCGTCACCCAAAATACAAAAAACGCGAGAAGGAAGATCTTTTCTGCGAAGGCTTAAACCCAGGCCGGCGGCGTAGCCCAAGCCCATGCCAAGGCTGCCACCAGAGATTTCAAAGCCACGCTGAGGGTCTCGTAGTGGATGCTTAAAGAGGACGGCATCGGGTCCAAAGACTCCGCGGTCAATATCCTCTTGAGAGATCATTCCCGCACGTAAAAGAGCTGGGAATAGTGCCAGCGACGTGTGAGCCTTAGAGAGAATCAATCGGTCTCTGAGTTCCCATTCACAATCCCTGTGGCCCACCTGCATAACCTTGCTCAAAAGCACAGAAACTATATCTGCCACAGAACACGCGCCGCCGATGTGGAATGGCGTTGAGCTGTAGCGATGTGCCAACTCAATAATGCCTCGACGCACTGCAAGCGCCTCGTGACGTAAATCAAGTTCAAGCTGTTTGCGCTGATCAGATTCTATTTCTGCAGAAGTCAGCGATGCACCCACATGCTCTGACTGACGAACGGAAGAGATATCCAGAGGTCCAATAGAGCCATCTACCTGCTCAGATACGCCAACAACACTCTGATGCGGGGCAAGCCAAGTCTGGCTCCACTCAATGCAATTACCGTCGGACAGCTCGATTACCTGCTCAAGTACAAGCAAAGCCTCATTTGGAGAACACTGCAGGTAGTCGGCATGGTCTTTACCTGCAATTTGTGACTGATAGCGCATGCGAGAGCGCGCAATCTCTTTTTGAGAAGTTCTTTCAACCGCGTCAAAGAGCGACTCATTCTCAAAGTCTGCCTCCTCAAGCTGTGGGCAAACAAGCAGGTTAGACCATGATTCCTGGCACACTACCGGCCGATCAGAAACGCTCCTGACACGACGCAAAAAGAGTACGTCAGAGCCAACGGGAATCTCTAAATGCTCGGCAACGGCTTGATCTGCAGGAACTACCTGCTTAAACAGGACTTCAGTTCGATACTCAAAGCCACCATCTCTGAGTGCGGCTGCAAATGAAAGTACGGTATTTCCTGCCGCATGACGAACAGTGTTAGAGATAACCTGTGTTGCTCGACCCTTTTGAGTAAGCAGCAAACCCTCTTTGACCAGGGATTGAATGGCTTTTCTGATGGTTCCCCTGCTCACACCATACTGCGCCATAAATTCGGCCTCAGACGGAATGTACGTTCCTGCCTTCCAGTCTTCTGACAGAATTTTGACGCGCATCAAATCCGACAGCTGAACATGAAGAGGTGTAGCGGACGACGCATTGAGCCCACCTCTGACCTGTGGAGATAGTGACTCAGTAGCCGCATCTTCAGAAACTAAAACCGGAAAAACACCTGTCTCAAATGACATAGGTCCTCCGAAGTGAGTAAGAAATTAGTCATGCATACGTTAGGTACAAGACAAGTAGTATACAAGTTTCCGAAACAGAACAGAATAGGTATGAAAATAACTTTTACCAGTTTCTATTTCAGAATAAAATATAATTACTTTGTTAAATACACTTACTCTTGATTAAATTAGCCTTTAAGGAGATTGAATAATGACTCAATTACCTGATAGACCGTTTCTTAAGTCATTATTTGATAAATATGATTTTAGCTATGTTTTGGAGCATTATTTTGACGACAACGGCGTAAAAGATTCAGCCCCAGAAGAACTAAAGGCTGAATTCAAAGATGTCGAATTCAAACGTTATCCCGAAAATGGCTGTCTTTAATCACATAGAGTAAAAATCAATTAGTAACCTCTAATCCTCCCACCACAAGTGAGATTTTTTAGATGTTATCATCGCAGAAGAATTTTGGTGTCGATAAGAAATAAATAGATAAACTGTTATATTTACCAAGATCGGAGGGCTATAAATGGATGCCGAAGAAATAAAAAAGATTTGTGATTTCCTTGCGTCTTTACCAAATGATGCGGTCACTTCGGCTGACCTTGTAGACCCAGTTTCTGGCTTTGTTGTACAACATGGGTATTTCGACCATCATATTGGCGATATGGGTGTATCTGACCAAGACATTTTGAACTATCGAGCTGGCATAGAGCAGATACCAGACTTTGCTCTCGAATACGCCAAGTTACATATGGAGTAACTCCTAACCCCGCCACAAGCGGGGTTTTCTTTGGGTTTTTAACACTCACAAGCAATTTATCAGCATAGGAAGAATAAATGGTTGAACTAAATGTTGTCCCATTTTTGTCCCATGAGCTGAATGTCGAGTTAAGCTTTACCAGGTCAAGAGCTATATACTCTTCACGCTTAAAAACGCCTAATACTTAAATATTTTCTTAAAATACGCAGCTAAAACGCTATTTATTCTGCAAAAAAAGTGGTAGGGGCGGCGGGACTCGAACCCGCAAGACCGAAGTCGAGGGATTTTAAGTCCCCTGCGTCTGCCAATTCCGCCACGCCCCCGGATATGTCTAGCTATTATGCCACTACTTTTAATTCAGCGGGCGCAAAATTGGCTGCCAAATCACAGGCGACTGCTTTCCCTGGTGAACGGCAGCAGCAGTTATCACCAGGCCAAAGAGCAGGTCACTCTCGCTTACTACCAGGTGTTTAAAGCCTGAATTCTTCATCAATTCTGCAAGCAAAATAGTTCCCGCAAGCATAACGGGTGCACGTTTTGCCTGAAGTCCCGTTATGTCTTCTCGCTCCTTTAGTGTTTTGCTGGCGAGAAGCCCCTCTATCTGCGACACCTCGTCAAGCGAGATGTGGTTGAGGTGCACCTTTGCGGGATCGTATGGATCAAGGAGGTCCCTGATGGCAATGAGGCTGGTTGCGGTTCCTCCAACACCAACCATAAGCTCTGGGGCTGCACACTGCTGTTGAGCTCGGACAATAGCTTCAGACATCATCTGCGCTGCCATTTTATGAGCCCCATCGATGTCCTTAGCTGAAGGATGGTCAGACGACAAGTTAAAGCGCTCAGTCAGACGCCTGCAGCCAAGATCAACGGACTCGACAAAGTTGATGTCGAGCTGCTGCCCCTCGAGCTGCTGGCCTCCAAGCTGCTGGCCTGCGCCTTGGGCCGCAGGCTGACCTATCAGCGTACCAACGACCAGCTCAGTTGAACCACCGCCGCTGTCGGCAACAAGAATGCGATGATTCTCGAAATCGTGAGAGACACCCAGAAATGTAAGCGCGCCTTCAATTTCACCTGGAATAATCATGGGCTCAAGCCCCAGCGAGGCTAGGCCCATTCCCAGGTCAGGAGCATTTTCTGCATCGCGAGCAGCGCTTGTGAGCGTGCACACAACCGCCTCAGCGCCCTCTTTTCTCGCGTGATCAACATAGGAAGAAACGCAACCAACGCAACGATGAATTGCCTCAGGTAACAGGCGCTTTGTCTTATCAACACCCTCGCCCAAATTGACAATCTCGGTGTATTTGGCCATGCGAATGACGCGACCGTCCTCTACCTGCGCAAGCGCAAGTCGAGCAGTTACGGTTCCAATATCAATTGCAGCTAGAAGCATTAGTGTGAGTTCCCACTATCAGACTTTGAATTATCGGCGCCGGACCCCTCAGAAGAGCCGCCCTCCCCAGAGTTTTTCTGATCGTGAGACTCTCCTGGAGCAGGCGCAGACGTAGAATCATCAGAGTTTGCGCTCTTAGGAGCCTCAGTATTGCCGGAATCGCCTGGTGTAAATCCAAAAACAAAGTCCCCAACCTTGATGTACCACGGATAGTCAGGATGCTGAACGGTATTCTCGTCCTTCTTTTTATCAAGACCTTCTACGCGCGCAGATTCCTCGCCACCAGAAACCAGGCCCTGCTTATGAGCCTCATCTATGATGCCCTCTTTGGTCTGCAGACCCTGAACCTCAGACTCAAGACGTTTCTGATCTTCCTCAAGCTTCTGCTGATTTAGCAGCAACTCATCATGCTCGCGAACAGCATGGTAGTAGCCACGAATTGGAGGATACAAACCCACAAGCAGGAAGATTACAACGCCGAGAAACACAACAAGCTTGGTGTGGTTACGTGCAAAATCAAGCGCGTTGTCTTTAAGCTCTACCAAAGAAGCTATGCTGAATTGCGGTTTATTTGTTCTTTCAGACTTCTGACCGCGCTCGGAACTTTGGCCTCGCTCAGACCTCTGTCCGTGCTCGGACCTCTGACCTCGCTCAGGCCTCTGCGTCCTATCAATTTTTTGAACAGGAGCAGTTCTTTTAGGCTTTGTGTCCTTGGAACTCTTCTGGGAAGATGCTTGTTTTGATGGCGTCGTGCCCTCTGACGACGCTGTGTCTTTTGGAGCCGCCACAGATTTCTTTGCCACGGCCGACTTCTGATCAGGTTGAGATTTCTCAGTTACCTGGGGTTTCTCGGCCTTTTTAGTTGAAAATATTTTGAGAGCACCAGCGGCGTGCTCCGCGGTAGTCTCTTTAAGAGGCTCAACGGAACGCTTGGTGGGCGTTGTTTTTCTTTTTGTACCACTCTTTTTAGTGGTGTCTTGACTCATCACGGATCTCATTTCTGGTTTGTTTGGTGATGCGTCGCAACAAATTGCAACATCTTTATTATGGCAGAGGCAGCGCCGATAGCCCTGCCTCAGTTTGGAATTTCATCGTTTCACCGAATAGAAGTCGTCGCTCCAACGGCAAGTCGAAAGCTTTGCGGCACGTCGCGCGTCTTCGAAGCGATCTATGCAGCTTGCTTACGCATCAAGATGACGTTTTGCTTCTTGCCACAAATCTTCTTGTAGCTCGGGTTTCTCGTCAAGCGAGAAGCCTCTCTCAGCAGCAGCTTTCTCCATGTACGACCAGCGAGCGCGGAACTTCCTGCAGGCGCTCATCAGCGCTTCTTCCGCATCAACGCCTTCCCAGCGAGCAACGTTTATCAGCGCAAACAAGATGTCACCAAACTCGTCCGTTTTCTGCTGCGTACCTGGGGCTTCTGCGTCAAACTCCGCGCGCTCCTCGGCAACCTTGTCCCACACGTCAGCGACAGACGCCCACTCAAAGCCCATCTTTGCGGCGCGCTTTGAGATCTTCTGAGCTTGCATGAGCGCAGGCAGAGACTGTGGAACCGAGTCGAGAAGACCCTCGGTGTGCACGGTATCTTCTGCACTGGCGCGCTCCTCAGCCTTGACACTCTCCCACACGTCCAAGACGGCCGCGGCCGACGACGTAGAACCCGCTTCTGGACCAAATACGTGCGGATGTCTCCGTACCAGCTTCTGGTTGAGCGCTCGACATACGTCGTCGATGTCGAAGCCCGCTGCACGATTGCACGCGTCAGCCATACCCGCTGCACAATCGCGTGCGCCACTGCCCGCACTGGCACCGCTGTCCACCTCAATCTGCGAGTGAAGAACTACCTGCTCAAGCACATCGCCAAGCTCTTCCTCAAGATGCTCTGGAGAGCCCTCGGCAATGGCCTCGACTGCCTCGTAAGCCTCCTCAATCATATTCTTTGAGATGGACTGATGCGTCTGCTCCTTGTCCCAAGGGCAGCCATCCTCCTGGCGAAGACGCCAGATGGTTCTGACCAGGCGGTCAAACTCCGGATGCGTCTGAGGTGCGCCCGGACGAGCCTTTGTTTCTTCATCAACTGTAGCTGCTAGCTGGGCGATCTTCTCGTCAGATGTCATGTAGTTTATTGCTCCTCGGGATACAGGAAATTCCAGTCATTGCGCAGGCCGGTCATGAGCTCCATCACGTCCTTTGAGACCTCAAGCTGCGCCTGAGCAGAAGCGTCTCCTGCAACAGCGGCCTCCAGATCTGCCAACACGTATGCCAGAGCATCAGCAGTGCGTCCTACCTGGACTTTCTCCTGTTTGCCGTCTTCAGTCCAGGTGATTGTGGCAACGTCCGCGCGTGGGTACTCCATAATCTCAATGAAGGCCTTATCGGCGGAAATCATGGATCGCTTTGGCTGCTTGGAATGAAGCGTCAATGCCAGAACAACCATCTGACCTTCGGCGTTTCTGAGCAAAATGCCGTCTGTCTGATCAACGCCGGTAGGCGCCGGATTCATCATAGAAAGCACGTCATGAGGTTGGCTCTTCAAGAAAAGACGAGCCAGCGTCAGCGAATACACGCCAATGTCCAGTAGAGCGCCGCCCGCAAGTTTGGGATTGAAGAAACGATTCTCCATGTCAAACTCTTTGTAGCTGCCAAAATTCTCCTGGATCAGGTTGACTGGGCCAAACTCGCCCGACTCTACGCGGCTGACCAGCTCTTTGTAGAGCGGCATATGTAGAATAGTGCAGGCATCCATAAGCTGAACGCCGTTTTGACGTGCAAGTTCTTCGGCCTCAAGCAGCTCAGCGGAGTTGAGCGTAATGGACTTCTCGCACAGAACGTGCTTGCCCGCTTGGAGCGCTTTGCGCAGGTAGATGATGTGCGTGTTGTGAGGCGTGGTCAGATACACCGCGTCAATCTCGTCGCTGGCGAGAAGATCGTCGATGCTGTCATACACACGTTTGACGTGGTGTTTTTGAGCAAACGCAACGGCCTTCTCCTGCGTTCTATTGGCCACGCCGTCGATGGTTCTGCCAACAGATGCTAGCGCCTCTGCCATCTGGTTTGCGATAACTCCGCAGCCAATAACACCCCACCTGAGGTGTGGTGCGGTGAAGATTGCGTCAACGGCGCTCGCGTCGTTCTGCGTGGCGCACGTAGCGTTCTGTGATGTCTGACCTGCTGTTTGACTCATATTTACTCCTCAACCTCATCGTCGCCACCAAGCTCTTCAAGAACTCCTAGGGCGGCGGGCATCAGCTGTTCTTCATTTCGGTGGAACGGATACGCCAGCTTATGCGTCTTTGGATACACAATAGCACCGCGACCCTTCAACTTGAGAGCTTGTTCGCGAGGAATTTCTACACCCAGATATACCAGGCGTCCATTTGTCAGGCTCACTGACGTTGCACCCAGACGCTGCGCGCGAATACGCACGCGAGCGCGATCAAACAAGTTCTTACCCGCAAGAGGCAGGGCACCAAAGCTATTCTCGGTATCTTGCTGAAGTGCGTCAACATCGGAAAGCTCTGTAGCTGCGGCAAGGCGGCGATACACCAAAACGCGTCGGTCAACCTCTGGCAGATAGTCCTCATCAAGATAGAAATCTGCAGGTAGATTGATGGTTACCTCAGCCTGCTCAAGCTCTGCGGACTCACCGCGAGCCTCCGCAACCGCCTCGCCCAGCATCTGCGTAAAGAGATCAAAACCAACGCTAGAAAGGTTTCCGTGCTGCTCAGCGCCCATAAGGGAGCCCGCGCCTCTAATCTCCAGGTCACGCATGGCAATACGCATGCCGCTGCCCAAATCCTGGAACTCGTTGATTGCGGTTAGACGCTCGGTAGCCTCTTCCGTCAGCGGTAGCTCAGCTGGGAACATAAAGTACGCGTACGCCTGTTGCCTACCGCGACCAACACGGCCCTTGAGCTGGTACAACTGAGCCAGTCCCAGACGTTGCGAGTCCTCGATAATCAACGTATTAGTGTGCGAGTTGTCAATGCCGGACTCAATGATGGTGGTGGCCACCAACACGTCAATCTCGTGCTCTTGGAAGGCGAGCATGACGTTTTCTACCTCGCGAGCGCTCATCTGGCCGTGAGCCACGCCCACACGAGCCTCCGGAGCAGCCTCCTCCACGCGAGCCACTGCCTCGTCAATAGTGGTCACGCGGTTGGACACGTAGTACACCTGTCCTTCTCGCTCCAGCTCGCTTCTAATAGCTGCGGAAACAAGATCCGGATTGTACTCGCCTACCATTACCTGAACAGGCTTTCTGCCAGGCGGCGGCGTCAGAATCAGGCTCATGTCACGAACGCCACTCATGGCCATCTGCATGGTGCGTGGAATTGGCGTTGCCGAGAGTGTCAGCACGTCTACCTGCTCGCGCATGTTTTTGAGCTGCTCTTTGTGCTGTACGCCAAAGCGCTGCTCTTCGTCGATGATAACCAAGCCTAAGTCGTGCGGATTGACGTCAGCTGAGAGCAACCTATGAGTTCCTACCAGCACATCTACGGTTCCGTCCGCAAATCCCTCAAGCGCTTTTTTCTGCTGAGCAGGAGTCACAAAACGCGAAAGCACGCTTACCTTCAAATCAAACGGAGCAAATCGCGAGAAAAACGTCTCGTAGTGCTGCTGAGCCAAGATGGTAGTTGGGCACAAAATCATAACCTGACGAGCATCCTGGCACGCCTTAAATGCAGCTCTAAGCGCCACCTCTGTCTTGCCAAAGCCCACGTCGCCGCAAAGCAGGCGATCCATTGGCTTGCGCGCTTCCATGTCCAGCTTAATGTCTGCAACTGCGCTTTCTTGGTCTGGTGTCAGCTGATACGGGAAGCTAGACTCCATCTCTTCCTGAGCAGGAGTATCAAGCGAGAACGCGTAGCCCGGCACTGAAGCGCGACGTGTATAGAGATCTACCAGGTCAAATGCCAGTTTCTTGGCGGACTTTCTTGCCTTGTTAGTGGCGCGCGACCAATCTGCCGTGTTAAGCCTAGTCAGGCGTGGATTATTGCCGTCAGGTCCTACATAGCGCGTAATGCGGTCAACCTGCTCCAGGGGCACATAGAGTTTATCGTCATTGGCATACTCAAGCAGGAAGTAATCACGCTCTCTACCTGCGACTTCTTGACGCACAATGGCGGTAAAGTGCGCAATACCGTGCGTTGCGTGGACAACGTAATCGCCCGGCTTAAACGGGAACGTGACCGTTGTAGGGTCAATGCGTTTGGAGCGCTTCTTATTGCGCGCGCTCCTGGCTGTCAAGTCCGAGACAGAAAGAACTGCTAGATTAGCTGTAGGGATAATGATTCCGGCGGGAACAGGTGCATCGGTAAACGTGACGCGACCTCGCTTAAGTGGAGCGTAGGCACCGTTTTGATCAGGTTCGTTTTCAAGCGCCGTACCCAGCGACTCCTCAAACGGAATGGACTCATCCGAGAAAAGCAACTTGAGGTGCTCTCGCGCCGCACGGTCTGGAACCGCAAATACCACGGCATCGCGGTCTTGCACCAGCTGCCTTACGCGACCCAAAAGCTTTGTGTCCGAGCCCGCAATAGACGGCTGCACCACAGAGAGCTCCGACGTTACCGCAGCTCCCGTACGTAGAAGTGACGAGAAGGACAAGCGCTGCTGCGAGCCAAAGTCCATAGCCTTGGGGTCCGTATACAGACCATCTAGTTTCACTTTTGATGCTGTTGCGGATGCAGAAATTTCGTCAAAGGCACGCTGACAGTCATCAAAGAGCGAGCGTGGCTCCGCAAGAACAACCAGCGTCTTTGAAGAGATGTGCTCAAGAGGGCTGGCAGTGCCTCCGTACAACACGGGAAGATAGCGCTCAAGTGCAGGCGCCTGAGCTCCGCGCTGAATAAGCTCCAGGTCAGCAGCGAGTGCAGAGTTTTCTTGCGCGCGCGTGTAGAGCGCTTCTTCTGCGCGGCGGATTGTTTCTTTGGTAAACGCAAGCTCTCTAGCTGGGGCAACAGTCACCTCATCGATGGCACCGATAGTCTGTCCGGTTGCTGCCACCATGCGCCTGATGCGGTCAATCTCGTCTCCGAAGAACTCAATGCGTACAGGACTTGTAGCTTGAGCTGGGAAGATATCAACCGTATCGCCGTGAATGTGGAAGGTGCCTGGCGCATCTACCTCGCCTGCATCGGCGTATCCCATGCCGACGAGCAGCGAGGCCACATCCTCAAAGGGGACGTCGTCGCCAACGGTGAACGTCGCTGGAAGAAAATAGCCCGAACCAACAGGGGGAACTCTGCGCATCAGCGCGTGAGCACTTGCAACTACAATGACCTTCTCGCCAGCGGAAAGCTTGGCGATGGCGCGACACCTGGCTCCAATAAGGGCGTCGTCAGGCGTGGTATCCGACCAGGGGCGATCCTTGCGGTTTGAGTAGCGCAGCACGGCGTCGTTTCCCAGCCACGCTGCAAGTGAGCGCGCCGTGCGGTCCGCAGCATCCTCTCCCGCAACAACCAGCAGGCACGGGCGGGGATTCTGCGCCCAGAGCGCAGCCAGCATCAGCGGACGAGCGCTTTGCGAGAGGGACAGTGTGGCGTCTGATCCACGCGAAAGCTCTCGTTTCAGCTTCTCTAGCTCGGGTGCGCTCAGTAGTTGAGCTGCAACTCTATTGATAAACACACAGTCTCCCGCCATGCCGCTAAACCCACATGCAAACGCATGTGGGTTACACCAAACCTTGCTGAACGAGGCTCGTCGTGTGGCCACGCCGTGCACTTACCAGCGACGTCCGCCGCGCTTGAGCGCAACCGACGCGCAAGGGCAACCGGCACGCAGGTTTGATAACTTTTCAATTGGGCTGTTATTGTAGCTGTTATGCAGCTATTTTGCTATTCTCGCCTCACGTGATAACGTAACTACATACTGGGTACACATAGAAGGAATTGAGGAGAGGTTATGCCCAGAGAATCAAAGAAAGTCAAGGTAGAACGCGGCATTGAGCTGTGCCGACGCATGCACGAGCTCTATCCAAGCGTCCAGAGCGCGCTGGATTATCACGACGCGTTTACCCTGCTCATCAGCGTTATGCTTTCGGCGCAAACTACTGACGCCGCGGTAAATAAGGTCACACCCGAGCTGTTCCGCCGCTGGCCCGACGCACCGTCCATGGCGGCCGCCAATGCTGTCGAGGTCGGAGAGGTCATCCAGACCATCGGATTCTGGCGCGCAAAGGCCAAGCACTGTGTGGAGACGGCACAGATTCTGCTGACGGAGTACGGCGGAGAAGTTCCGGGCACCATGGAAGACCTGGTCACACTCCCGGGCGTTGGGCGAAAGACCGCTAACATCGTGCTCAACAAGATGTTTGACGTGGTCGACGGCATCGCGGTGGACACGCACGTATACAGGATCTCCAAGCGCATGCGCTTGAGCTCGGCTTCCACGCCGCTGGCTGCCGAGAAAGATCTGCTCGCGCTTCTCCCCCACGAACTCTGGAAAGACGTCAACGAAGAGTGGATTCACTTTGGGCGAGAAACCTGCACTGCTCGCAACCCCAAGTGCGTCGGCTGCCCCATGAGCGACATCTGCCCCTCCTACGAGCAGCCTAATCGCTGGTTCAAGGGGTAAGCGCGAGGCCCGGCACGCTGGCCCAGCGCTGAGCTGCGAGCGCACGGGTGCCGCGGGTGTCGCGGGTGCCGCAAGTGCACGGGCTTCTCGCCAGGCGCTTCTGAGTTGCGAATCCAAACTCAAGCGCCGCAATAAGCCTGAAAAGTGCATGAAGTCTGAGTAAATTTACTCAGACATGACGAGAAAAACCGGCAAATAGCTCAGACTTGGTAAACTTTTCCGGCAAATTACTCAGACATGGCGAGAAAATCAGGCTTCATGAAAGCGCGAGCTCGGACGCGCTTTAAACTCTGCCTGAAAAGTGAGCCTGAAAAGTGCAATGATTCTGTATTTTGGACACAGATTCTTTGATGAAATCAGGCAAATCCACAGATTCTTTGAAGCATTTAGGCAAAAGTTACAGATTCTTTTAAGAAATCAGGCGCGCACCGGGCGGTTCACGGAACACATGTCAGGCGCGCGCCGAGCGGCCCACTAGATGCGTTAAACACATAGCGAGAAACCCAATCTCACCGCAACATCTACGCACAAAAATACCCGCCAGCAAGCCGATGACCTGCTGGCGGGTACATTTTTAACGCACTAAAAGTTGAAGCTGCAACTTAGTAGTTGAGGGACTGCTCCTCGAAGTATGCCTGTGGATGACCGCAGACTGGGCAGATCTTTGGTGCAGATGCGCCAACGTGCAGGTGACCGCACTTGAGGCACTTCCAAACCTTGACACCCTCGCGCTCAAAGACCTCACCGGACTCAACGCGCTCAAGAAGCTTCTGATAGCGCTCCTCGTGAGTCTTCTCGATGTTACCGACAAGACGGAACTTAGCAGCGATCTCTGCGAAGCCCTCCTCCTCAGCTACCTTAGCGAAGTCAGCGTACATGGTAGTCCACTCGTAGTTCTCGCCAGCAGCTGCGTCCTTGAGGTTCTCTGCAGTCTCTGGAATTTTGCCACCGTGGAGATACTTGAACCAAAGCTTAGCGTGAACTTTCTCGTTGCCAGAAGTCTCGGTGAAAATGTTGGAAATCTGCTGATAACCATCTTTTGCAGCCTGGGAAGCATAGTAGCTGTACTTGTTGGTAGCCTGAGACTCACCAGCAAAAGCTGCCTCGAGGTTCTTCTTTGTCTGAGAATTCTCAAAATCTACTGCCATTTTTTCTCCTCTCCCGCGCTAACGAGTGGCACGTTAACGCATGTCAAAGCGCTTGTGAGCGCGATGTTAAGCGCCTGGGTAGCGCCGTGTTACCTGTGGTGAACAAATGCAAATGATAATCATTAGCACTTATGTTCATATACTGACCCCTTCGTCAGCACTATGAATTATAACCATTTAGGGCAACCAGTATTCATCATTTTTCTGACAAAAGCCTTCCTTCGCAAGTTCTTCAAGTAAGCCAAGGGTAACCTGCTCATCAAGGGTTTCTCGCCCCGCATTGACCTCAATCTGGCAGAGCTCCTGGTGAAGCGTCTCAAACACCGCTCCTCCCTCGTCTTTATGGGCGAGAAGAACGCGCAAGAGCTCGGCTCGCTTCTGTCGATGAGATCCCTCAAAGCGCGACTGCTTGACGTGGCTTTTGGACCTTCGCGAAGGGTTGGGAATGGTTTTCTTCAGGTATGCGCCATAGTCGAGAAGGGCGTAGTACCAGCTACGTGGCGTGAGCTCCGTCTCGTCGGCCCCCGCGGCATCCGCAACGCTTGCAGGACACGTAAGCTCTACCAGCGGAACAAGCTCGGAGTCTGGCACGCCCTCTGCCTGCGGATACAGCTCGTGCAGGAAGACCGTGCGCACGTTAGTCTCCAGGTAAACACCGTGCAGATTAAACGCAAACGCACGAATACCCGCAGCAGTTGCGGGGCCAATGCCTGGAAGCTTTACCAGCTCCTTTGGATCTTGTGGAAAGACTCCGCCGGCCTCAGAAATTGCCTGAGCAGCTCGATGCACGGATAAAGCGCGACGGTTGTAGCCCAGGCCTTGCCATTCTTCAAGCACGTCCGAAGGCGCGGCGGCAGCCAGCGCATCGACCGTTGGGAAGCGCTCCAGCCACCTCTGCCAGCGGCCATCTACGCGGCTGACCTGCGTCTGCTGAAGCATAACCTCAGAAATCCAGATAGCATACGGGTCATACGTGCGACGCCAAGGCAAATCGCGATACAACTCGCGGCCTTTCTTGGCTACGAACTCGACAAATGCACGCAGTTCCGGAGTGAGTTCTGATGCGGGTTCCACTTCGCCACTCATTTTTGTATGTGAGATTTTCTTATCGACCAATATTGAACTCGTAAGGCTTTTTCTCAGCAGAAATAACCTCGCCATCAAGCAGGTTATCAAACGTGCCAGCAGTAATCTCGGCCTCAATAGCGGCGGCAGCATTCTGAATAATCTGCTCGTTACGCTGAGCGTTCTCGTTCTTGACCAGCTGGAACTCGCCCACCATCTCTGGCATAAGGCCCTCTACAACAACTTGATGCAAGGTTACGGACGCAAAGAAATTACGCAAGGTTTTCTCGGCACTGCACCAAAGAGGACCAAAATAGCACGAATTGCGACGAGGGCAAGGCTCGTTATTTGGCCCAGCCCATTCGCAGCTAGAAATGAAAACAGGACCCTGAACTGCCTCAACAATGTCAAGAACGCTCACCTCAGAAGGATCAATAGCCAGCATCATGCCACCGTGAGCGCCACGCGTGCTGACAATTACTCCGGCAAGGACCAGGTCGTGCTGGATTGAGCGAGCAAAGGAGTATGGAATATCGTTTTCGTCTGCGGCGTCGCGAACAGAAAGAAGCTTCTTTGGGCTTCTCACCAGCGAAGAAAGCATGCGGATTGCATAATCAGTTTTGCGTGAAATTTCCATTGGTTCTCCAAGTACCCCTCTTGCGTCCGCTTGAGGGACTGCTTTTCTCACTTATCTGGCTTGTGACCAGGCTAATCGTTGTTACAAGTTCAGTTATTGCTAGTTCAGTTGCTAGTTCAGTCGTTGCGTCTTGCTCTATCGTTGCTACCAGTTCAAAATTTTCCAGCCGCGCTTGTTTGCAAGTCTGGCAAGCGTTGGACCAGGGCAAACGGCGCACGGCGTTTGAGCTGCCGACAAAAGCGTTGCGTCCGAGTAGTGATCGCCGTACGCGTACGCAATCTCCCAGTTGCCCTCGCCAAAGCGCTGGTTGCACCACTCAGTTGCCGAAACCAGCTTCTGAGCGCCCTCAATCACAGGACCGTCAACCTTGCTGGTATAGTGCCCGTCAGCTCCCACCTGCATCTTTGTGGCGAGAAACGCGTCCACTCCCAGCTTCTCTGCGGCCAATTCCGCGATAGGTTCAAACGTTGCTGAAACCAACAGTACACAGCAACCCTCTGCCTGCCGACGACGCACCTCTTCCAACGCCTGAGGGCGATACATACCCTCAATCACCTCGCGGTGAAAATCATGCATCACAGCGTCTGCAAACTCAACGCTAAACTGCGTAAGTGCACCAACTACCAGCTCTCTTGCTTCTTCCTGTCTTTGAGGAAGATGCAACTTGTAGCGAGCTCCCCACCACACAAGCTTGAGTGTGCGTAAAATTGAGGACAGGTGGCGACGAAGCAAATACGCAGAAAACAAGAATCCTGACTGTCCAGAAATGACGGTTCCGTCAAAATCAAAAACAGCAATTTTCTTGACTGAATCTGAAGTGTGTTCCGTATTGGAAGATTCTGCGGAAATGGAATTCACACCATCGCGTTGCGACGGCGCATCCAAAGTATTCTGATTCCGCACAATCCACCTCACTTTACCTCTGCTTTTAAATGTTTCTGTAGCAGAAGCACTTAGACACATTCTGATGTAAAGATATCACACAATGTTCTATTTTCTGACTTGGTTTCAATAAATTAAAGATGTAATTTAAATCATTTATGCTGGACTTTTTTGGTAATGAAAAAGCCCTCCGAAGAGGGCTTGAACATGCAATGGCGGGATATGCGGGGCTCGAACCCGCGACCTCCGACGTGACAGGCCGGCGCTCTAACCAGCTGAGCTAATACCCCGGACGCCTTGTTGCGAATTGAAATAATACAGGGAACTTTTATTCTTGTCTAGCGTTATTTCCTACGAATTTAAAAATTTTCTTGAAAATAACCACTTGGCGAGAATATCCGCAGCTCAGAAACATGAACGCCCACTGGAAATCCACAATTTCTTTGCGTTGTTTTTACTGAAGAGCAACGCTGGTGGTGTTTCCTGTGGAGTCGGTTACCTTAAGCGTAGTTCCATCAAGCGTAGCTGCGGTGATAGTTCCGTTTCCACCAACAGCCTTGCCGTCCTTATCGGCAATAAGTGTTGGAAGTGAGCCGTCTACCAGGGCACATGCCACAACATCCCAGCCAGACTCGCGATTCTCTGGCACCAAAATAGTGTCGTTAAAAAGAATCAGGCTGGTGGGAGTTCCCTCAACCTCAAATAGAACACTCTTAGTTCCCGAGTCACTCGTACGAACAACAGCAGTTTTGCCGTCGCTTTGCTTCTCCAGAGAGTACTTCATGCCGTGGAAGGTAACTGAACCGTCAACTGCCTGCTCATCCTGCTGTTTCTCGTCAGCGTAGGCGGACTGGGTCTGCTTTGGCTGCTGGCTTGCAGATTCATCCTTAGTGCTGGTGGCACAACGAACAATAAAGAACAGAGCAGCAAGCGCCACAATGGCTGCCAATACCAAAATGATGACTGATTTTCTATTTGGAGGTTCAGGTGTGTTGTCAGCCTGTCGCGGGCTCTGAGGAATTTGTGCACCCTGACCAGCACGAAGTGTTGAAATATCCTTCAAGTCAACCGATGAAGCCTCGGTGGTCTTCTCGCCAGATGAACTTGTTCTCATATGGTTTGCCATGCTTAAACCTCCCGACGTGCCTCAATTGCACGACCCAATGTTACCTCATCCGCGTACTCAAGATCTCCACCTACGGGAAGTCCGCTTGCCAATCGGGTAACCGTCATTCCAAGCGGATTAATGGTTCTGGAGAGGTACGTTGCAGTTGTTTCTCCCTCAACGTCCGGATTAGTTGCCAGAACTACCTCAGTTACAGTTCCGTCGGCCAAGCGGGACAGCAGCTCGCGTACATGGAGCTGTTCAGGACCAATCTTGTCCATGGGCGAGATTACGCCGCCCAGAACGTGGTAGAGGCCGTGGAACGCACCTGTGCGCTCAATTGCCGAGACATCTTTGGGCTCAGAGACCACGCAGATTTTACTGCGATCTCTGGAAGAGTCCAGGCAGATGTCACATTCGTCACGTGTTGCGTAGTTAAAGCAGATGGGACAAAAATGAACCTGCTGCTTAAGCTCCAAGATGGCCTGCGCCAAACGGCGAGCCTCCTCGGAATCAACCTCTAGAAGATGGTAAGCAATGCGCTGAGCCGACTTTGGACCAATACCTGGTAGTCGGCCTAACTCGTCAAGCAAACGCTGCAGCGCACGGCCATCATTTGTGGTATCAAACGCCATGGATTAGAACAGTCCTGGGATATTCAGTCCGCCAGTTACTGCGCTCATCTGGGCAGATGCCTGAGACTCAGCGGACTCAAGAGCATCATTTACGGCTGCCAGAATCATGTCCTGGAGCATCTCAATATCCTCAGGATCAATTGCCTCAGGATCAATGGTGATGTTAGTCAAGCGCAGGTCACCAGATGCTGTTACCTTAACAGCGCCGCCACCAGCACTTGCCGTTGCTTGCATAAGGGAAGCCTTTTGCTGGGCCTCCAACAGCTGCTCCTGCATTTTACGAGCCTGAGCCATCATCTGATTGCGGTTCATGCCGCCCATGTTAAATCCACCACGTGCCATATGTTCTCCTATCGTCGTATCTATTTTAGACAAGTTGCGCTTTTTGCGCTGGCGCATGAAAGTCCATGCACTAAAGCGTCATATCGCGAGAATATCGCGAGAAGTTCTAGTTGTTTGCAGGGTCTACGGGAGTTTCGGCATCCAGCTTCTTCTCTACCGACAAAGAAACCGCTGGTCCAAATACCTTTTCAAGCATGTCTGCCACGCTGTTGAGCTCTGGTGGAAGCGCAGAACGAGCAGCAATATCCTCTGGTGAAGCTGGTACTGGAGCAGGCTGTGGAGCCGGAACTGGTTCGGGTTCAGGCGCTGCGGGTGCAGGCGCAGCCGCAGGTGCAACTGAAGCCTCTGGTGCAGACGCTGGTGCGGGTGTAACTGGAGCCTCTAGTGCAGGCGCAGCCGCAGGTGCAACTGAAGCTGGAACAGCGCCTTCAACAGAGTTGTCCAAAACTGCGGCCACATCGTCATCGCTGTAAGGTACCTGATCGTAGTCGAGAGCCTCAGTAGGCGCACCGCCAGACGCGGGTTCATCCCAAGGCATTGGATACGACACCTCTGGCGCTGGTGCAACGGGAGTTGCAGGTGCTGGGGCGGGCGCAGGTACCTGAGCGGGAACAGAGGCAGGAGTGGGCTGCGCAACTGGCTCAGGAGCTGGTGCGACGGGCGCAGCAGGAGCCACTGGAATTGCAGGCGCGGGTGCTGGAGCTGGAGCCGGGGCCTGAGCTGCACGTTTTTCTCGAGAGATTGCCGTTGCGGCAAGGCTCGACTCGACATATTTGATGCGGCGCGGGCCCATGACCTGAGCAACGCACTCTTTTACAAACTCGGAAACTGCTGGCGCACTGAGCATCCTCATAGCAAACGAGGAACCCTTGGGCAGTGTAACTACCAGTTCAGAGCCGTCATCGGACTCAAGCGTTGAGCTGACTAGCAGTGCTGCATGAGCGGCGTTCTTAGACGCACAAACCTTGCCGACCTCTTTCCACTGTCTGACGAGAAGTGCGTCTGCCTGGTCAACTTCCTTTGGAGCAGGCGCAGGTGCAGATTGTGGCGCAGGTGCCGGTTGCGGAGCTGGCGCGGCTGCGGGTGCAGGTGCTGGGGCCGGTGCGGGAGCTGGCGCTGGGGTTGCAACTGGAGCGGGAGCCGCCTGTGGTGTGGGTGCTGGAACCGCCGCTGGTGCGGGTGCAGGGACGGGAGTCGACGTGGCAACAGGAGCTGGCTGCGGTGCCGGAGTCGCCATAGTCGCAGGAGCCGGCTGTGGAACCGGAACAGGCGTGGAAGCTGCGGGTTTCTCGCTAACTGGAGCTGCAACAATGCCATTTGCCAGCTGCTGCTCAAGAATAGCTACCCTATCTGCCAGCGCCTCTAGTGAAAGCTCGGTATTAGGACGCGCCAGCTTAGTGAACGCAACCTCCAGAACAAGTCGCTGATTCACGGCAGTACGCATCTGATTTGCGGCGTCGCCCAAAACGGTCAGAACCCTGGAGAGCCTATCAACCGAACCAAATGCTTGAGCCTCTTTGGTAAGCTGCTCAGTTGATGCGGTGGAATTTGCCAGCGCTGGAGAATCAACGCCCACAGCTGCGGCAACGTAGAGGTCTCTCACGTGTACAGCAAGCTCGCGCGTGAACTGCAGCAAATCCTTGCCGCCTTCAAACAGCGTGTTTACCGTGGTAAAGAGCGAAGAAATATCTCGCTGGGCCAGAGCCATCGCGGCATTGTTGATAAGAGAACCGGAAGACTGACCCAAAACGTCGCGAACCGTCTGCTCAGAAATGACGCCGCCGCCGTAAACGGAGAGCTGCTCAAGAGAAGAAAGGGCATCGCGCATACCACCGCGCGCATGACGGACAATAAGATCAATAGCTGCGTCTTCGTAGGTAAAGCCCTCATTTTTGCAGACGTTGACCAGATGTTCTGCCATCTCGTCAGCAGCAATGGAGCGGAAATCAAAGCGCTGCACGCGGGACAGAATGGTTGCAAGAATTTTCTGAGGATCGGTGGTACACATGATAAACGTCACGTGTGAAGGAGGCTCCTCCAACGTCTTAAGCAGGGCATTAAACGCCGCTGAGGTAAGCATGTGCACCTCGTCGATAATATAAACCTTGCCCTTGCCACGCACGGGAGCGTAGCTGGCGCGAGAAATAATCTCTTCTCGCACGTTGTCAACGCCGGTGTTAGAAGCGGCGTCAATCTCAAAGACGTCTGGGTGTTGACCAGCGGCAATCAGCTGACAGTCATCGCAGGTGCCATCTGGCAAGTGACCAGGCGCCTCGTGACAGAGAATGGCCTTTGCCAGCAAGCGAGCCATAGTGGTCTTACCTGTGCCGCGAGGTCCGCAGAACAGGTATGCGTGGCTAAGCTTTTGCTCCAAGACCGCTCGCTCAAGGGTGCCAACCACATGCTTCTGGCCAACTACCTGCTCAAACGTTTGCGGGCGATACTTTGTATACAGTGATTCCATTCGTCCTCCGACGGCAGATTTTTCACTTTCAAGTATACCCTCTGAGTTGAAAGGGTTTCTCGCCAAACAAAAACGGGGCAGCCGAAGCCACCCCGATTCTGTACTCTGCGGTCTTTGCGCGAGCAAATACCTGCTACTCTGCAGCCTCTTCGGTTGCAGGTGCCTCAGCCTCTGGCTCTGGCTCTGGCTCTGCGACTGGTGCGTTCTTTGCGAACTCAGCAGCACGCTTTGCCTTCTCAGCAGCCTTAGCCTCAGCAGCAGCCTTACGAGCAGCCTCCTGCTCAGCAGCCTTAGCAGCCTTTGCCTCCTTGGCAGCCTTAGCAGCCTCGAGAGCAGCGTTTGCTGCGCCACCGAACTTGTCGGCGAAGCGCTGGACACGTCCACCAGTGTCGACAAGCTTCTGCTGACCCGTATAGAATGGGTGGCACTTGTCGCAGAGGTCAAGACGCATCTCCGGAACAGTTGCGTGTGTGGTCCAGGTGTTTCCGCAGGTGCAGCGAACGGTGCACTCTACGTACTCTGGATGAATACCTTGCTTCATGCAGGACTCCTTACATCGGCCCTGGTTTCCGACCAGAGCAGGGGTGTCTTTATGAGCACGTGCTCAATCAAGACAATAAGCTGAAAAAGTATAGCAGAACAACACCTCTGTTGCTAGAAGCAGTTGGTGAGAAATTCACATTTTGTTCAGACATTCCTTGTGCGCAAGTGTCCATCAATAGTCTAAAATCCAATGCGTCACACAAAGCTGACTTGCAGTACCTCGGAGGCATAATGTTTTTATCGATTGATGTAGGTAACACGCAAACTGCCATTGGTTTATTTGACAGCGAAGGTACTATGGTGCGCGGCTGGAGAATGCCTACCGATCAAAGCGACACCTCCGACATTCTGCACGGCCGTCTCTTCACGTTCTTCCAAAAAGATGGACTGAGTCTAGACGACGTTGAGGCAGGCGGACTCTCGTGCGTGGTTCCTGTTATCACACGTGCTTGGCAGCGCTGCTTTGAGCTGCTGCTTAACAAGCCTCTGACCCGCATTAACGCGCTTTCCACAGATAAGATTCGCTTCAATATCCCCCACCCCGAGCTTGTGGGTGCCGACCGCGTAGCAAATTCCGTTGCCGCAACTGAGCGCTATGGCTATCCGGTTATTGTGGTTGATTTTGGCACCGCAACTAATTTGGACGTTGTTGATAAGGACGGCGTATTCCGCGGAGGCGCTATTTCACCAGGTATTATGATCTCTGCAAACGCTCTATTTGCGCGCGCAGCTAAGCTTTCTAGCATTCCTATCAAGGCTCCCGAGACTGTCTTGGGTAACACTACAGAAAGCGCTGTTCAGGCAGGTATTGTAGTGGGCGCAGCTGCTCAGGCAGAGGGCCTGGTTGCCAGAACGCTCAAAGAGCCTGGTATTGAGGGCGCGACTGTTATTGCAACGGGTGGCCTGGCAAACACCGTTAGCGAAGCAACAGATGTCTTTGATGTGGTTGATCCGCAGCTTACTATGCGTGGCATTTATCTGATTTGGAAGCAGTCTGCTCAAGCCGCCGAGTAACTGACTCCGCAGCTGCATTGCAGCAGTTAGATTGACAGCTAGAGCAGCGGTTAAACCGCTGGCACAACAGAAGCTTCTTCCCCGCTTACAAGGATTTCTTTACCGTCCTGGTCAACAAGGATGGCATGACCCCACACGTCAATGCCGCCAAATCGAGCGGTCAGCGCAACGTTACCACTGGGGTATACCTTATTGACCTGCTGTCCAAGCAGAGGAACCATATCAAAGTAGTCGCTCAGAATGAGTGCGATTGGTCCCGCAAAACTCCTTGCGCGTTTAACCTGCTGCTCCCACACGCTTACGCTCTGAACCGCCAGCGCAGAGACCTTATTAGCGAGAAGTTCTGTGTTGTCCGCAACGTCAAACGCTGAGCAAAGCACCTTGGGGTCTGCTGCGATACTCACCACAGCAAACATGCCCTCTTGATAGCCTGCGGTTGCCTTGATTGAGGCAACAACCTGGTCTTTATAGCAGATATCGTAAGGCCAGCGGATACCAAAGTCCTCATCTGCGGCTCGCAAGAACTGACAGAGCCCCAGCGCCACAACGTATGGAACCGCTGGTACATAGGGCATCGAGACCCCTAAGCGCACAACAGTTGCAACCTCAAAGGGTTTCTCGCCAGATGATGGGTGCGCTGATGCCGGCGCGCAAGCCGATTCGCAGCACTCATCCTGGCCAGATGCAGCACATTCCTGCACGTCAGAGACGCGGAATACAAACTCGCCCGTTTGTGCGCCGCCGCGTGCCAGTTCCAGAGCTTCTTGTGCTACTCCCACGTAATAGCTCCCAAGTCCTCGGTTACGTGACCAACGCGCTGGTCAGGAGGGGCAATCTCCACGCCGCCATGAGAGAAGAAGCGCACCGGATCATGCATCAGGTCCTCCATTGGAACAAGCACGTAATCGCGCTCGCCCATGCGTGGATGAGGCAAAGTGAGGTGTTTACCTGCGTGTTGTTCGCCCTCAACCCACAGAAGGTCGCAGTCGATGGTGCGAGGTCCATGGCCCTCCTCGCCCTTCTTGCGTGTGCGGTTGAGAGCGTTCTCAACCTCAAGCAGCTTGTCCATCAGTACCAGCGGATGGAGCTCAGTTCTAATCTCGGCAACAGCGTTTACCACAGGCGTAGCAATGCCGTATGCAGGCTCGGTCTCGTAGGCGTGGCTGACCGAAACAACGCAGGTCAGCGGAATCTCATCGATAAGCTGCGTTGCGCGAGCCAGATAGCCCACACGGTCGCCTACGTTGGAGCCAAGCGCCACAAATCCCTGGCGAGGATCGCGCTCGGTCATAGCCCAGTAGGCGTTGATGGCCTGAGCGGTTCCGGCAACATCGTGAACGCGCAGGATACGGGCACCGTTGGTAATTGCGGCGATGCAAATTGCGTGCGTAGCTGCGTCGCGCTGAGTGGCCTCAGTTACGCCAGAGACAGCACCGACAAAGCGCTTTCTGGACACGGCGCAGAGCAGCGGATATCCCATAGAAACCATCGAACGAGTAGCACGCTGAATTACCACGTCCTCGTCAGCAAACTTGTCAAAACCTGGACCCGGATCAATGCAGATACGGTCCTTGGAAACGCCAGCGCGCATCAAACCACGAGCCTGGTCGCCCAAAAATCCCATAATCTGGCGCATGATAGGCGCCTCTTCAGGCAGGGTAAAGCGACGCTGAGAGCTCAACGTGCGCGTCTCAACGCCTGTAGCTGCAGCTCGAGCAGCCGCGCTACCAGTAGGGCGAGAAGGGCGCATGTCGTCCAGCTGAACCTGCTTGCGCTCAACACGAGCACCAAGACCATCCTTGTTCCAGTGCATCACAATGCAGCCACAGTCAGACTCCGCAGCTACGGCAACCATTTCTGGATCGGTGAAGCCGGAAACATCATTGATGATTGATGCTCCAAGACGGACGCACATCTTTGCTACCTCGGCGTGACGTGTGTCAATGGAGACAATTGCTCCAGCAGCCACCAGCGCACGCACCACAGGCACGACGCGCTCAGCTTCTTCTGTAGGCAGAACAGGCGTGTGACCTGGACGAGTAGACTCTCCCCCAACGTCAATAATGTCAGCACCCTCATCAAGCATTTGCAATCCACGAGCAATTGCAGCCTCTGGATCAAAGTTCTTTCCGCCATCAGAAAACGAATCTGGAGTGACGTTAAGAACGCCCATGATTCTAGGACGCGCCAACGAGATAGTGTGAGTTCCACATTGCCAGGTGTTGTAGCTTTGACGAAGCATGAATCCTCCTTGCCAGCTATGAATGTTTCTATTGTAGCGGTATTGGTGGCTACTAGTCGTATACCATGGATTTATTGAAAGTTTATTGCCGCAAACGCACCGCTTGGCGCCGTAACTGGAGCGTGGAACGCGCGTCACTCGCGGCTACTGTGATACGAATCCACTGCGACCTAAACCACCAGGTCACAGTATGAAAGAGGAGTTATGAGCGATACTCAAGAGTACAAGCTGATTTCCTGGAACGTTAACGGTCTGCGTGCCGTGCTCAAGAAAGAGCCTTCGTTCACGGAAATTTTTGAAACCATAAACGCTGATGTATTTGCGCTTCAAGAGACTAAGCTGCAAGAAGGCCAGGTTGAGCTGGACCTTCCCGGCTACGTTCAAACCTGGAACTACGCAGACAGAAAGGGCTATTCGGGCACAGCGGTTTTCTCGCGAGAAACCCCTCTGCAGGTAATTCGTCAGATTGGATGCCCCGTTGCTGACGACGAAGGTCGCGTATGTGCTCTGGAGTTTGAGAAGTTCTGGTTTGTGTGCGTATACACGCCAAACTCAAAAGACCAGCTTGCACGCCTGGATGAGCGTCTTGAGTGGGATCAGCACTATCGCGAGTTCTTGGCTGAGCTGTCTGAGCAAAAACCAGTAATTACCTGCGGTGATTTTAACGTTGCCCACAACGAGATTGACCTTAAGAACCCATCGTCTAACAGGCAAAACGCAGGTTTCTCTGATGAGGAGCGCGAGAGCTTTACCAAGCTGTTGGATGCAGGCTTTACCGATACGTTTAGGTACCGCCACCCCGACATGACCGGCGCTTACAGCTGGTGGAGCTACCGCTTCAACGCTCGCAAGAACAACGCCGGCTGGCGCATCGACTACTTCCTGGTCTCCGATCGCATTGCTGAGCAGGTCAAAAGCGCATCCATCTTGAGCGAGGTCTACGGCAGCGACCACTGTCCCGTTGAGCTAAGCATTGAGCTGTAGATCGCGCGGATGACGAGAAGACCGGTCTTCTCGCCAGGGTCGCCTCATGATGGCGGCCGTGATTAACTAGAGTTGTCGATTAAGATTCAAAGGAGCACGTCATGCGCATTACTTGCGACGTTCATACTCACAGTCTGTACTCGAGGCACGCCTATTCAACCGTTGAGGAGAACGTTCGTGCGGCTTCTGAGCGTGGCTATGAGCTGCTTGGAATCACCGACCACTTCTCGTCCATGCTGTATGACCAGCAGACCATTAAGAATTTCCAGTTCTTTATGAACACCGCTATTTGGCCAGAAACCTGGTACGGCGTCAGGCTGCTTCACGGCGCCGAGGTTGATATTGTTGACCTTGAGGGCAACCTGTTTGCCTACGATATTACGTTTGACCAGGGTATTAATGGCGATAAACTCCGTCAGCCTCATATTCTTGGCGAGCACATCCTAGGTACCTGCGATTATGCGGTTGCTAGTATCCATAGCAAGCAGTGGGCAGCTGGCGCCTCGCAGAAGCAGATTACCCAGATGTACGTGAATGCGCTGGATAATCCACATGTTTTGATTCTTGGCCACCTTGGTCGCAGTGGTTTAGATTTTGATGTTCCCGCACTTGTCAGAGAGTGTCGCGATCGCGGTAAGCTCATCGAGATGAACGAGGCCACACACGACGAAGGCCAGCGTGAGGTTGCTATTGAGCGTTGTCGTGTGATTGCAGAGACCTGCGCTGAGCTTGGATGCAAGATTTCTTTTGGCTCAGATGCTCACATTGCAACCCGCATTGCTGATGCCCATTCTGTTATTAAACTGCTTGAAGAGGTTGATTTCCCCGAGGAGCTTATGGCTTGCCGTGATGCCCAGACATTTTTGGACACCATCGCTGACGCAAAGATTCCAGCCTCTAAGCAGGGATACTAAGTCAGACACGAGCACCGCAACTAAGGCGTCGCACTGTTCGAACGGCTGCAGCTCACAACAACATCGCATAAAGAAACAAAGCCGCGTTTCCACGCGGCTTTGAACTGCCTCCCATTTCTTGGACACGAGAAATGGGAGTCAGTTCACTTTGTCGTTTGCGGT
>CALLVW010000024.1:0-1651 GCA_938015835.1 uncultured Atopobium sp.
CTACCATGCTTGAGAATGAGCAGATGCTCTGTGAGTTGGCAAAAGCACCAGAGGGTTCTCGTGCGGTCTTTGTAACTGGATCTGGTACTGCAGGAATGGAAACCGTTGTTGCAGGCACCCTCTCAGCAGAAGATAAAGCTCTTGTAGTTGACGGTGGTAGCTTTGGACACCGTTTTGTTCAACTTCTTGAACTGCATAACATTCCTCATACCGTCATTAAGCTCACCTACGGCACTCCTTTAACCGCAGCCGATTTAGAGCCTTATCAGAATCAGGGCTACACCGCATTTCTCGTCAATCTTGGCGAGACTTCCCAGGGCATTTTGTATAATGCAGAGCTTATTTCCACATTCTGCAAAACAAATAATCTCTTCTGGATTGCGGACTGCGTCAGCTCGTTCTTAGCAGACCCATTTGATATGGCAACTTTGGGCGTAGATGTCATGATTACAGGTTCTCAAAAAGCACTTGCCTGCCCTCCAGGCATTTCTCCAATTGTGCTTTCTCCTAAGGCAGTTAAAAAAATTGCTGGTATTAAAGCACCCTGCATGTATCTTGACCTTAATTTGCTTCTCCAAAATGGAGAGCGCGGCCAAACGCCTTTCACTCCAGCAGTACAAACGCTTCTTCAAATCCATAAACGCCTCAGCAACATTGTTAAAACTGGCGGCGTTGATGCTGAAAATGCACGCATTGCAGCACTTGCAAAAGATTTCCGCGAGCGCGCTCAGAGCCTTCCGTTTGAGATGCGTCTAGTATCCCCTTCAAATGCAGTTACCTTCCTGTCATCAGGTAACTACTCTGCAAAAACGCTTTTCCAAGTGCTCAAGGACGAATACGGCATGTGGATTTGTCCAAATGGTGGAGAGAATGCAGACACTTCTTTCCGTGTTGGACACATTGGCGCTCACGATGTAAGTGACAATGCCGTTCTTGTTGCAGCAATTCATGACGTTCAGCGTAGGGGTCTTTTAACCACTAGGGAGTAACCATGACCAAGGTAATCACCTATGGCACCTTTGACCTGCTTCACTATGGTCATACAAACCTACTCAAGCGCGCCAAAGACCTGGGCGACTATCTTATCGTAGGCGTTACCGCTGAAGCCTACGATATGGCTCGCGGTAAAATCAACGTAAAGCAAAGCCTTTCTGAACGAATCGAAAACGTCAGAGAGACTGGCCTTGCTGACGAGATTATCGTTGAGGAATACGAAGGTCAAAAAATTGACGATATCCGCCGTTATGGTGCAGATATTTTTGCCATTGGCTCAGACTGGAAAGGCAAGTTTGACTACCTTTCTGACTACTGCAAAGTAGTATATCTTGACCGAACAAAGGGCATTTCAAGCACGGAGCTCCGCAGCGAAGAGCGCAAGCTTTCTGTTGGTCTTATTGGTGATGCTTCTTGGCTTGATAAATACAGAAGACAGGCTCGTTTTGTAAACGGCATGGAAATTGAGGGTATTGCTACACCTGACACCACCATGCTTACCCCTGAGCTGGCTGAGTTACCTGTTGTAACCTCTGATGTTTCTGAGCTTTTGCAAAAAGTTGACGCTGTTGTTATAGCCTCTGATCCATCACTTCACGAGAAACAAATCAGGCAGGCACTTGAGGCAGGAAAGCACGTTCTGTGTGAATCCCCCTTT
>CALLVW010000025.1:0-3038 GCA_938015835.1 uncultured Atopobium sp.
TTCAATTTTCATTTCCAACTAAACGCGTTTTTTACCTTTTTCGGCACATAATTTTAAGCTCAAAAATTATGTATTCATAGAAATGAATTTAATTACACAAATATGCAGAAATCTGATTAGCGACCCAAAACACGCACACTATTCTTCTCAATCATGCGCGGCTCAAGAATTATCTGGATTGACGTGCTGTCATCCTGCGCTCCGATGCTGTTATTTTTACCTGTCGCGGCTGCTTCCGTCGCGGCTCTCTGCACAACATCCGCTCCATGCTCGCCCAGACGACGAAACATGATAGAAAGCGCGGCGTCAGAAAGCTCATCAACATTTTGCTCAATTGAGGTCAGCGCTGGCTCAAACAGTGCGTCTGAAATGCTGTTATCGTATCCGACAACAGAATAATCGCGCGGAACATGCAGACCGCGCTCATACAGATAGCGAAGCAAACCCAACGCAATGTTGTCCGACGTCGCAACAACAGCCGTAGCGTTCACGCGAATCAGCTGCTGAGCTGCAAGATATGCATCAGGAATGTAATAATCGCTGGTCAGCACAAGCGACTGATCCAGCTCCAGGCCCTTCTCGCCAAGTGCGCGAACGTAGCCGTTGAGGCGCGCGCAGCCGGTGTTGGAGGCGGTGTTGACCATGCATGCAATGCGGCGATGACCATGATCTAGCAGGTATTTTGTGGCCAGATAGCCGCCAAGCTCATTGTTGAACGTCACTTTGTCGCAGTCGAGCGCGTCGATGGTTCGGTCCACCATGACGTACGGCACAGGCAGCTGCTCCAGGTCGGCGATGAGCTGCTTTGAGGCTTCTACCTCGTCGGACGTGATGATAAAGATGCCGTCGGCGCCGCGATTGACCAGCAGTCGCACAAGGTCCGCATCGTTTGACGTGCTGTTATCCGAGTTGGTGATGAACAGCGCGTACCCGCGGCGGCGGCACTTCATCTCCAGCATCTTTGCAAACGACGAGAAAAACCGGCTCTCGATATTCGGTACGATCAACCCCAGCGTCTGCGTATGCTGCGTGACCAGGCTTCTTGCAATCTGGTTGGGAATGTAGTGTTCGCGACGGGCAACGTCGAGGATGCGGCGGCGGTTCTCGTCACTCACGCGCACCGGTCGGCCGTTCAGCACCAGCGAAACCGTGGCGGGCGACAGCCCCACCTCGCGCGCAATCGTTTTTAGGGTGACTTTTTCTGCCACGTTACCTCGCAACTTGCCCCGTTTATCGTTGTTGCTTAAGTATAATAGTCGAGAAACCCCTGCGGCTGGTCGTCCGCCAAAAGCCAGACGTTGTCTCCACACGACAACCGCGCCACGCCCCGGCACCGCACGCTATCTGCGGCCTTCGCCCCGGCACCCGCACGACAACCGCATTCCGAGAGGACGCGCATGAACATTACTCCACAGGAAATCGCCGAAACCCTCGCCATGGTCAGCGAGCAAAACCTTGACCTGCGTACCATTACGATGGGCATCTCGCTCAATAGCTGCGCAGACGAGGACCTGGACCGCATGTGCCAGAAAGTCTACGACCGCATCACGCGCCAGGCCGAGCACCTGGTAGCCGTGGCCGAGGACCTGGAGCGCGAGTACGGCATCCCCATTGCCAACAAGCGCGTTTCCGTCACGCCAATCGCGCAGATTGCGGCATGTACCTCGGCGCAAGACCTGACCCCGCTTGCTCACACGCTTGACCGCGCGGCCGAGACGCTGGGCATCGACTTTTTGGGCGGCTTCTCGGCGCTGGTCCACAAGGGCCTTGGCGACGCCGACCGCCGACTCATCGCATCCATCCCCGAGGCGCTGGCCACCACGTCGCGCGTCTGTTCCTCGGTAAACGTCGCGTCCACGCGCGCGGGCATCAACATGGACGCCGTTCTGCTCATGGCAGAAACCGTGCTCGAAGCCGCTCGTCGCACCACCGACATTCAGTGCTACGGTGCCGCTAAGCTGGTCGTTTTTGCCAACATGGTGGAGGACTCCCCCTTCATGGCCGGCGCGGTCCACGGCAGCGGAGAGGCAGACGCCGTCATTAACGTGGGCGTTTCTGGTCCTGGCGTCATGGCTGCGGCCCTCGCCGAGCTTCCCGACTCCGCAAACCTCATGGACGTTGCCGAGAAGATCAAGCAGACCGCATTCAAGATTACCCGCGCAGGCGAGCTGATGAGCCGTGAGGCATCAAGGCGCCTGGGTGTCGAGAAGGGCATCGTAGACCTCAGTCTTGCGCCTACCCCTGCAGCTGGCGATTCCGTCGCTAAGATTTTGGAGCTCATCGGCGTTGGCGAATGCGGTGGCCCCGGAACCACCTGCGCGCTTGCCCTGCTCAACGATGCTGTCAAAAAGGGCGGCGTCATGGCGTCGTCAAGCGTTGGCGGCCTGTCAGGCGCATTCATCCCGGTCTCCGAGGACGCGGGCATGATTCGCGCAGCTCAAGACGGTGCGCTTTCTCTCGAGAAACTCGAAGCAATGACCTCAGTATGCTCCGTTGGCTTGGACATGATTGCTATTCCTGGTGATTCTTCTGTGGAAACCATCGCGGGCATCATCGCAGATGAGATGGCTATTGGCGTCATCAACACAAAGACCACGGCGGTCCGCGTTATCCCAGCTATCGGCTATAACGAGGGAGACGTCCTGGAGTTTGGCGGCCTCTTTGGATCCGCGCCCATCATGCCGGTCAACCAATTTGCAGGCACGGTGCTTGCCCACCGAGGTGGTCGCTTCCCCGCTCCGCTCAATTCTCTCAAGAACTAGCAAAAGAGCCTCCACATCGGAGGCTCTTTTTAGTTGCAAGTTTTACGCGCTCGCAGCTCAGTGCTCGCCGTGGTCGTGCGCGTGCTCGTCGTGGCCGTGCGCGTGCTCGTGCGCGCCGTGGTCGTGCTCGTGACCCTCGTGCTCACAGTGGCCATGCTCGTGGTCGCAGTGCTCATGCACGCAGTGACCGTGCTCGTGGTCGCAATGCGAATGATCGTGCTCGTCAGCCAAGTCCGACTGCTCGTGCCAGAACGCTGGTACAAACACCTCACGAAG
>CALLVW010000026.1:0-16420 GCA_938015835.1 uncultured Atopobium sp.
TAGAAGCACTTTCCTTCTGTAGGCGCAAACTTAGTACAAATGCGCTGCCCATCAAATCTGGCCAGCCTGAAAACCGCATCATGTCTGAGTAAAACAGCTCAGACTTGGCGAGAAAAACCGGCAAATAGCTCAGACTAGGCGTGTTTTTCAGGCAAATCGTTCAGACATGGCGAGAAAATCAGGCTCAATGAGAGCGTCCATAAAACCAACCTTGAAATCAGAGTTACGTCTAGAAAAGTCTGCCTAAAAAGTGCAAAGAATCTGTATTTGAGCCACCGATTCTTTTAGGAAATCAGGCAAATCCACAGATTCTTTTACGTATTTAGGCAAAAGTTACAGATTCTTTGCAGAAATCAGGCGCACCCAAGTGTGCATCAGACACATTTCAGAAGTTCTCTGCTCGTGCCGCCCGCCTGGCGAGAACCCCGTCCACTAGCAGCGCTTTCGCACAAGAAACCCGGCATCCACACGAAATGGATACCGGGTAGAAATCGCTTGCAACCTGCGAGCGCACCTTACTTGAAGTACTCGACGCCGCCCTCAATCAGAGGCTGGAACTGGTCGCCAGCAGTGAGCTCGGGGATGTTCTTGTAGAGGCCCGCACCGGAGCGCTCCGTGTGACCCATCTTGCCCAGGACGCGACCATCGGGGCTGGTAATGCCCTCGATAGCCAGGATGGAACCGTTAGGGTTAACGGAGAAGTCCATGCTCGGAGTACCTGTTGCGTCAACGTACTGCGTTGCAATCTGGCCGTTTGCCTTGAGCGTCTCAAGCAGCTCGTCGGAGGCAACAAAGCGACCTTCTCCGTGGCTGATTGCAATGGTGTGGATGTCGCCAAGCGCGCACTTGGAGAGCCATGGCGACATCGTAGATGCAACGCTGGTACGAACAAGCTGGCTCTGGTGGCGGCCGATGGTGTTGAACGTCAGTGTTGGGCAGGTGTCGTCCATGGGTCGGATATCGCCGTAAGGAACAAGGCCCAGCTTGATGAGTGCCTGGAAGCCATTGCAGATGCCCAGCATAAGGCCATCGCGTTGCTGCAGAAGCTCGCGAACAGCCTCGGTTACCTGAGGTGCGCGGAAGAGCGCGCAGATGAACTTAGCAGATCCGTCTGGCTCGTCTCCGCCGGAGAAGCCGCCTGGAATCATGACAATCTGGCTCTTCTTGATGGACTCTGCTAGCGCATTTGCGGACTCAACAATGTCCTGAGGTGTCAGGTTGTTAATGATCAGCGTGGTTGGATCAGCGCCCGCACGCTCAAAAGCACGCGCAACGTCGTACTCGCAGTTGTTACCTGGGAATACGGGGATGATGACGCGTGGGCGAGCAGGTGCGATAAGGGCTGGACCAGCATAGGAGTGTCGTGTGGATGCACCGTCGAAGCTGATTTTCTCCACAGCCTCGTCGGATCCTCCGCGGTACGGGAAGACCTCCTCAAGTGGGAGCTCCCATGCTTCCTGGAGCTCGGAGAGGTCGATCTTCTCGCCACATGCGCTCAAGACGTACTCAGACGTGGTGACGCCCAGAGGAGCCACGCACACGCCGTCGACGTCGTCAACGGATACGCCGTCTGCCAGCTCAACAATGAAGGCACCGTAAGTTGGCGAGAAGAGCGCGTCGGCAGAAATCTCTGGGACCAGCTCAACGCCCAGCTTGTTGCCCAGGCAGCTCTTAAAGAGAGCCTCGGCTACGCCGCCGTAACCTGGTGTAGTGATGGCGAGGGCGCTCTTGGATTGGACAAGGGTGCTGACCAGCTTGTATGCAGTGAGCAGGGACTCGTTGTCGGGGAGAAGACCACTCTCGTCATAGGATGGGACAATAGAGATGAGCCTGTGACCTGCGCTCTTGAACTCGTTGGAGACAATCTTGTCTACCTTGGTAAGGCCGGTGGCAAACGAAACCAGTGTTGGTGGAACGTCCAAGTCCTCAAAAGTGCCGGACATGGAGTCCTTGCCACCAACGGCTGCAAGACCAAGGTTGACCTGGGCCATTAGAGCGCCGAGAAGTGCTGAGGCTGGCTTGCCCCAACGGTTAGGATTCTGACCAAGCTTCTCGAAGTACTCCTGGAAGGTGAGGTAGAGGTCCTGGTACTTAAAGCCGGTAGCAACCAGCTTGGAAACGGACTCAACAACAGAGAGGTATGCGCCGCGGAACTGGTCGGCCTCCATGAGGTAGGGGTTAAAGCCCCAAGCCATGCCCGAGACTGTATTGGTTTGGCCCATAACAGGAAGCTTAGCCACCATAGAAAGGGCAGGGGTCAGCTGGCGAGCGCCACCGAATGGCATGAGGACGGTACCTGCGCCAATAGTGGAGTCAAAGCGCTCGGAGAGACCCTTGTTGGATGCAACGTTTAGATCGCGTACCAGCGAGTGGAGTTTTTCGCTAAGAGTTGTGCCTGCCCAGGTACGCTGGTAGGAAAGAGGCTTGGCCAGGCGCACAGTGATTGATTTAGGTGCGCCGTTTGAGGCGAGAAATGCGCGGCTGATGTTGACAATCTTCTGGCCGCGCCAACGCATGACCAGGCGAGGGTCCTCGGTGACCGTTGCCACAATGGTTGCCTCAAGGTTTTCCTCGCGAGCATATGCGCAGAATTGCTCGACGTCTTTTGCCTCAAGCGCAACGGCCATGCGCTCCTGAGACTCGGAGATTGCCAGCTCAGTGCCATCAAGACCGTCATACTTCTTAGGAACAGCATCCAGGTTGACGTCAAGGCCGTCGGCAAGCTCGCCAATAGCAACAGAGACGCCGCCTGCGCCAAAGTCGTTGCAGCGTTTGATGAGCTTGCAGGCATCTTCACGGCGGAAGAGTCGCTGGAGCTTACGCTCAACAGGGGCGTTGCCCTTCTGGACCTCGGCACCGTCGCGCTCAATGGAGCCAGCGTCGTGAGCCTTGGAGGAACCGGTTGCGCCGCCAATGCCGTCGCGACCAGTGCGGCCGCCGAGAAGAACGATGATGTCGCCATCTTCTGGGCGCTCGCGGCGAACGTGGCTTTGAGGAGTCGCGCCTACAACGGCACCAATCTCCATGCGTTTTGCAACGTAACCTGGGTGGTAGAGCTCAGAAACCTGGCCGGTAGCAAGGCCAATTTGATTGCCGTAGCTGGAATAACCTGCAGCCGCCGTGCGAACGATGGTGCGCTGGGGAAGCTTTCCAGGAAGGGTCTGAGAAACCGGAACAGTTGGATCTGCGGCGCCGGTGACGCGCATTGCCTGGTAGACGTAGCTGCGGCCAGAAAGGGGATCGCGGATCGCGCCGCCGATACAGGTAGCTGCGCCACCAAAAGGCTCAATCTCGGTTGGGTGGTTGTGAGTCTCGTTCTTGAAGAGGAAGAGCCAGTCTTCGTCGTTGCCGTCAACGTCTACCTTTACCTTTACAGTACAGGCATTAATCTCTTCTGACTCATCAAGATTGGTGAGGACGCCCTTCTCGCGAAGGTACTTTGCACCAATAGTTGCCATATCCCAGAGAGAAACCGCACGATCTTCTCGCCCAAGCTCTTTGCGCATGGAGAGATACTTCTCAAACGCGGCCTTTACCAGGTCATCATCAATCTGCACGCCGGTAATTCCGGTGTTAAAGGTGGTGTGGCGGCAGTGGTCAGACCAGTAGGTATCAATGACGCGAATCTCGGTGATGGTAGGATCGCGCTGCTCTGTGGTGAAGTACTGCTGGCAGAAGGTGAGGTCAGCCAGGTCCATAGCAAGGCCGTGAGAAGCAATGAACTCCTTGAGGCCGTCCTGGTCAAGAGCGTTAAAGCCCTCAAGAACCTCTACATCAGCAGGCTCTGGAATGGAAATCTTGAGAGTCTCGGGCAGCTCAAGGGAAGCCTCGCGAGCCTCAACGGGGTTGATGAGGTAGTTCTTGATGGCGGCAACGTCTGCCTCTGTGAGGTTTCCGGTCAGCACGTAGAGGCGAGCAGAGCGAACGAGTGGACGCTCTCCCTGACTGATGAGCTGCACACACTCAGCTGCAGAGTCTGCGCGCTGGTCAAACTGGCCAGGCAAAAACTCAACAGCAAACGTATGAACAGCCGCACCTTCAGAAGAAAACTCTGGCATGGTACGGCTGGCAAGATCGGACTGTGGCTCGGAGAAAACGGTGGGGATGCAGGACTCAAAGAGTTCCTCTGAAATTCCCTCAACATCATAGCGGTTGAGCAGGTCAATGCGTTGTAACTCGGTAATACCAAGAAGGTCTTTCACTTCTTTGAGCAGGGCTTTTGCCTCGCCCTCGAAACCAGATTTTCTTTGGACGTAGACGCGCAGGACCATGGGGCCACCTTTCAATGCAAGCCTTGAACGCTTTTACTGGCTTTATTGTACGTTACTTAGGTGGTCAAATTGGCGGTTGTCGAGAAAAGAAAAATGGGTTGTAACAGAGCGTTAAAAATACAGATTATTTAGTTAAAAGTTTTACGCCAGCACAAAGATAAGGGCGATAAAACAAACAGTTACGCCCAAGGCAATTGCCTCGCGAGCGCCAAAGGTTGGCTGATGCCAACGAGTGCGAGAAGCCCCTGCTACATAGTGTCGAGCATCAAGTGCCTTGGAAAGGTTGTTGGCGTGTCTGAGCGAGCTTGCCAAAAGCGCCACCACAATGGAGAAGGTTGCGCGAAGTCTTTTAGGCAGCGAACCTGAAGCAACGTCTCCTGCACGAGCGGTTTGGGCCTCGGAAATAGACACGGCGTCGCCCGCAAGTGTTGGAATAAAGCGCAGCATAAGCGAGAAAATCATGGCAATTTCTTTGCCAGGAAGACCAATCTTAGAAAGTGGAGAGCATGCTGCTTCAAAGGCATTGCCTAGATCCGTTTGAGTTGTGGTAAGCAAGAGTAGTGCGCCCATTAAAATTGCAGCTAAAATGCGTACGGGGTAGAGGAAAGCACTCCATGCTCCCACATCGGTGATGGTAAAGATTGACCAGGAGACAAGCACAGTTCCTTCTCGCGTAAGCAACAGGTTGAAGAGCGAGAGGAAGATGAGCAACCAGGCAAGTGGGATGATTGACACAAGCACCTGTTTGACAGGGATTTTTGCGAGTGCCAGCAGGCAGAGCACGCCTACTACCAGCAGTGCAAGCTGTGGCGCGTTGCGGATAAAAAATGTTGCGAGCATCAAAAGGAGTGCGGCCAGGCATTTAACGTTGGGATTAAGCCTATGGATGAGCGAGTCCCCGTGATAGTACTGCCCCACAGAAATCTTAAGCGCCATAGTAACCTCCTTGCGAGAGGTTGTCGGCGTGTCCAGCGTTATCAGTCTGTGTGGCGCTGGCTCGCGCGTTGCCAGAGTTGCTCGGCAATGCGGCAACCACCGCATCTACCAGATCAGACAGAGTCAAAGGTTCTCCCAGGTTGATTCCCGTAGCGCGGGACAGACGTTGCGCCCAAGCAAGCGCATGAGGAATGCCCAGTCCAAGTTCCTGGAATTCTGCCTCTGAGAAATGAGTAAATGTTTGTTGCGGCGAGCCTGAGAAAACCAGGTCACCCTCATGAAGCACGATAATCTGGTCAGTTTCTGCCGCATCCTCCATCGAGTGTGTGAGCTCAATGACGGTACAGCCGTCCTCAAGAACGGCGTTAATAATTTTTCTGAGCTTAGAGCAATAGTAGGGATCAAGTCCGCTGGTAGGCTCATCGAGCACAAGCACCTTTGGATGCATAGCAATAACGCCTGCAAGTGCACAAAGTCTCTGCTGACCACCAGAAAGTTCAAAAGGGGATGCATCTGCCTTGTGGGAAAGTCCCACAAGTTCCAGAGCAGCATTCACAGCGCCTGTGACGTCGCAGGCAGAAAGGCCCAGGTTAGTGGGGCCAAATGCCACGTCTTCTGCAACCGTTTGTGCAAAAAGTTGGCGCTCCGGTTGCTGCATGGCGTAGCCAACAATGCCGTGAAGTTTTCTGCGATTTTGCTTCTGTCGAGTATCCAATCCAGTTACACAGAGTCTGCCGGCGTCAGGCGTATCAAGTGCGCAAATCAAGCGCGCCAGGGTAGACTTGCCGGAACCAGTTGAGCCAATCACGGCAACATGCGAGCCTTTTTGCACGTCAACCGAGATGTTTTTGAGCACGGTTTTCTGGTACGAGAACGTCACGTCGCGTACAGAAACCGCCGCTGACTCGGACACGCTGTCGGCTGTGGCCACGCCGTCACAACCCGCGGCCATCGCTTCGCAGCTTTCAGCCACGCCGCCTTTCTCGCCTCGCGATCCTGTGGCGAGAAGCCCCGTCAGCTCGTCAAGCACGCGCTGAGCTGAAGGAGATTTGCACACGGCAACTCCGCGGTTGTTGAGCGCATGCGCCACCTGATAGGCAAACGGCTCTTCAAGATGCAGGCATTCAACCAGTTCGTGCTGCTCAAAGAGGGCTTCAGGTGTTCCCTCAAACGCAACGCGGCCGTCGTCTAAGGCAATAACGTGGTCAGCAGAAACCACTTCGTCCATGAAATGCGTCACATGAACGATAGTTTTTCCAGCTGCACGGAGTTTCTCGACAAGTCTCATGACATTATTTCTATGAACAACGTCAAGAGCTGCGGAAGGTTCGTCAAGAATCAGGATTTGCGGCTTCATGACAAGCGCGCCCGAGATGGCCACGCGCTGCTGCTGGCCGCCCGAGAGCATCTGCGGATTTTCGGACGCAAACTCGGTGAGAGTCCCAAGGGTAATCTGCTCTTCTACCAGCGGTGTTATCTGATTGCTAGGTACTTGGAGGTTCTCTAGACCAAAGGCAATATCGTCTGCGACCACGCTGCAAATAATCTGATCCTCAGGATTCTGGAAGACCAGGCCAAGCTGCGGGCGAATGGCCTGGTATGCCTCAAAGTCAACCTGGCCGCCATTGACAACGGTGGTTCCCAGAAAGGTAACGGTTCCCTCGTCAGGGGCGGTAAGGCCAGAGAGAATTGAAGCAACGGTAGACTTGCCCGAACCGTTTGCGCCAACAATACAGGTACGTTTACCTGCGGGAATAGAGAACGAGACGTGGTCTAAGGCAACCACGCCTTTTGCGTGCACAAAAGTCACGTCCAAAAGCGTCGCAGCTACAGGCAGGTCCTGAGTTTGTGCGGTGCTTTCAGACGTGTATAAATCAGGGGAATTGTTGCCCAGATTACTCACCGTCTTTGATGCTCTCAAAGAGTGAGGTAGCTGAGCGCATGATAACTACAAAGATGATGCTGTTAATAGCAACCTTCACCACGTTGAAGGGGAGAAGTGCGGGAACAATTAGTCCGCTTACTGCTTCTACACTCATGCCGGTGTAGATTGGCGTAACTACAAGGTTGCCAAGAATGCAGGCAACAACGCTGACAACACTGCCCACAATCAGGGCAAGTACCAGCTGCTTGATCTTCTCGGAACGGTTGTACACAATCAGCGAGACAGGCAAAACGTAGGTAAGCGTTGCCAGAATTGCCATGATAGTGCCGTAAATTCCGGACTCCGTGGTGAGGTGTAGAAGGTAGGGAAGCACCGAGACAATCGCGCCCGCGGCAGGGCCAAAAGCTACGCCTGCGAGCAGGGCAAAGACGCCCGATGGATCGTACTTCAAAAACGTCACACCCGGGATGAGCGGGAACTGAAGCACCATGGTGCTGATTGCAGCAGCTGCACAAAGCATGGCGAGAATAGCAATTCTCTTGGTAGACCAGCCGTTAGAAGATGCGGTTGTTGCGTGGGTTGAGTGGGATGAAGCCATAAAAGTCTCCGTTTCTGACATCCGGACTGTACCGTTGGTCCTGGACTTTAACCAGGTTAACCGCCTTTGCGGGTCGCGGACTTGATGGCTCTTTGAACTGGGCTGTTATAAACCCTGAAGCTCGGCCACCTTACCACCAGTAGGTAATTGCAACCATTTCTGAAACATATCGATAAGTACTATAGCAGAGTTAACAGCTGATAACACGCAAAACAGGATGGACATTTATTCGACAGAAATGAGAGATAACCCCAAAATAACCCAATAGAAATCTAAAAACATTTTTGAGACATAAGGCGTTTATCTTCCTCGACTCCATGTTTTTCTCGCTTGCGATAAACTATAAAAAGTAACTTACTAAGGAGCGTGTTACATGTCTGAAAGTGGCTATGACTTACAAAGCCTGGCCGGAAAGCTTTGCTCGATTGTTGGAGAAGAGAACGTCCTGGTAGACGAGCCAATGAGTGAGCACACCACTTTTAAAGTGGGTGGACCCGCAGATCTCTATGTCATCCCTGATGACCCTGATGAGGTTAAAGAGGTTCTCCTTGCGGTTAAAGACGCAGAAGCTCCTTATTTTATCCTTGGCTACGGCTCTGACCTGCTTGTTTCCGACGCAGGTTATCGTGGTGTGATCATTGCTGTTGCCGATGGTCTCACCGGCGTAAGCATCGACGATACCGAGATGACCTGTCAGGCCGGCGTCGGCCTTAAAGAGGCGTCCGAGATGGCCTGTGAGCTGGACCTTTCTGGACTGGAGTTTGCGTGCGGCATCCCAGGTTCTGTGGGCGGCGCATGCTTCATGAACGCAGGCGCTTACGACGGCTGCATTGCTGACGTGCTTAAATCCGTCCGTGTTCTTCTGGCCGACGGCACTTTTGCTACGCTGGACGCATCCGAGCTTGACCTAGGTTATCGTCACAGCAGAATCGCTGATGAAGGCATGATTGTGCTTTCCGCCACGTTTAATCTTCATCGCGCTGATGGCGAGAAGATCCGCGAAAAGATGGAAGAGTTCACGCGCGCTCGCGAGGAGAAGCAGCCTCTTGAACTGCCTTCCGCTGGTTCAACTTTCAAGCGTCCTGAGGGCCACTTTGTAGGCAAGCTTGTTACCGATGCTGGTCTTAAGGGCTATCGCTTTGGCGGCGCTGGTGTTTCCGATAAGCATGCTGGTTTTGTGGTCAACTACGACAACGCTACCGCTGCTGAGGTTCATGCAGTTATTGAACACGTTCAAGCCGAGGTCAAGCGTCAGTTTGATGTCGAGCTTCACCCAGAGGTAAGGTTCCTCGGGGAGTAGTGAGCCGCGGCTCACACCCATCCGCAACGGGTCGCACGCGTCCGCGCGGCACTGTCGCGTCCGCAACGAATCGCACGCGTCCGCAACGAATCGCGCGCGTCCGCGCGGCGCTGTCGCATCCGCACGGTACTATCGCGCCCGCAACGAATCCCTACGATAACTCCGCAAGAAAACGGGGAAGTCCGTCGGTAGAAATCGGCTCCTCCATACCCACGACAAGAGGACGCAGGTAGGTTAGGGCGGCATCGGTGACATTGAAGCCGTCCTTGGAAATCATTTCTCGAGGTACAAGCTTTACCTTGTTAGCAACGTCGGCGACAGGGGTCGTGCGAATTTTCGTAGCATAAGGCTTATCTGAAGTTCGATGGATGCCAACCATAACACCCGTTTTACCTTGGAGAACTGCTTCAACTCCCGCAGTGCCTAGCGCCTCGGCTTCGTCCAAGTCAACCTTGCTAGCAGCATGCGAAGCGCAGCGCTGCAGCGTATTGAGTTCAATACCGCGAGACTTTACGCCCAGCTGATCCTTGGCTAGCTGCGACAAGTATTGTGCTGTTCCGGATTGAGCTGCAAGGTGTCCAAACGTATCAATTGCAACAGAATTTGCATCAAAAAGGAAACTACCGTCTGCGTGATGGACGCCCTCGCTGACTACCACGACTACGTTGTTTTTCTCTCGAAGTCGCTGTTCAATGGCGGAAAGTAGCGCGTGTTCATCAAGCGGGATCTCGGGCAGAAGGACAAAGTCTGGGGCGGTTCCGCAAATATCTTGCGCCAGTGCACCAGCCGCCGTGAGCCAGCCTGCGTCGCGACCCATGGCTTCGATAAACGTGACGTTTTTGCTGTTGTAGACGCCGCCGTCGCGGATGAGCTCGGCGGTTACGGACGCAACGAATCGCGCCGCGCTGCCAAAGCCAGGGGTATGATCGGTGCCCTCGAGGTCGTTGTCGATGGTTTTTGGCACGCCTACAACGCGAACGGCACTGTCTACCTGGGCAAAGTATCGAGACAACTTGTCCGTTGTGTCCATGGAATCGTTTCCGCCGATGTAAAGCACGGCATCTACCTGGTATTTCTTGAGCTGCGCATCAATCTGCTGGTAGATAGGGGAGATGGCTGCAGATTCACGGCTCGAGCAAGTGGCAGGATTAGGCTCAAGCTCCGGCAGTTTAAAGCGGCAGCTACCCAGCCAGCTTGATGGCGTTTTCCTTAGGAGCTGGAGGTTCTTCTCGCCAGGATTTGTGGATGCGTGGTTGGACGATCCGGATTCAGACGCTGTAAGTTCAAGTGCTTCCACCAGATCAACGACGCCGCCCTCAAGAAACCCCTGGATTCCGTTGCGCATGCCAAGTACGCGCAGGCCATGGGCGTGAGCTGTGCGAACAACACCCGCAAGCGATGCATTGATGGCCGCAGTCGGCCCGCCCGACTGTCCAACCAGGATTGTGCGAATTACGTGCTCTGATGTGGTGTTCATGGCGCCTCGGATTCTTGAGAGTTGACATATCAAGTATAACCGCGGCAGGCAGCTGCGGTACTGTTATATCGACTGACGGAAAATCCTCAAAAAACTGCAGATAAAACCAGACTCAATAGCCCAAATATATTGTGGAGCGGCTTTGGTTATAGGATTTGAATTTAATCGCATTCGCTCAATTCACTATTATGCATAATTTCTATCTGATATACATAATTATGAATGAAGATATATCAAAGATTTAATTACCCTAAATTTCAGACTTAAGCAAACACATCTATGTCAGATAATCTGCAAAATCAAGGATAAAAAACACATCTAATAACGATATTCTGCATGAGATAAGCGTTTTGCACGAAATGTATACGCGTTTTCAGCAGATTATCTGACATAGGTGTGTTCGGGCGTTTCAAACTAGGCTCGGATGCGTCTACGGAACCCATGCGCCCGCTAAGTTATCGCGTGCGGCGAGAAACCCGCAGTTCACGCAGCCGTTCCTAGACCCACACCCGCGCCGCACTTGGACCCGCGCCGCACCCGGATCCGCACCTCACTCGCACCCGACGTCCGCGCCGCACCGCCCGCGCAGCACCCGCGCGCACAAAAAAGCCGCACCTCAAATGAGATGCGGCTTCGTAGCTTCTAGCAGTCTAAACGGCGTTGCAGCTCGGTTGGACCGGTCGCACACCGTCTAGCGCACAACCTGCGGGTTTAGCGAAGGTTGTAGAAAGCGTCCATGCCCAGGTACTCAGCGCCGTCAGCGAGGTCATCCTCGATGCGGAGAAGCTGGTTGTACTTAGCAACACGCTCGGTACGAGCAGGTGCACCAGTCTTGATCTGACCAGCGTTGGTTGCAACAACAAGGTCAGCAATGGTGGTGTCCTCGGTCTCACCGGAACGGTGGGAGACAACTGCGGTGTAACCTGCGCGCTTAGCCATCTCGATAGCCTCGAGGGACTCGGTCAGGGTACCAATCTGGTTGACCTTGATGAGGATGGAGTTACCAGCGTGAACCTCAATGCCCTTCTTCAGGCGCTGAGTGTTGGTAACAAAGAGGTCGTCGCCGACGAGCTGGATCTTCTTGCCCAGACGCTGGGTAAGGATCTTCCAACCGTCCCAGTCCTCCTCTGCAAGGCCGTCCTCGATGGAGACGATTGGGAACTTCTCAACCATTTCCTCGTAGTAAGCAACCATTTCCTCGGAGGTAAGGGAGCGACCCTCGCCCTTGAGGTCATACTTGCCGGTCTCCTTGTTATAGAACTCAGAAGAAGCTGGGTCCATAGCAAAGCGGAAGTCCTTGCCAAGCTCAAAGCCAGCAGCCTTAACAGCCTCGGAAAGAAGCTCAAGTGGCTCCTCGTTGGACTTAAGGTCTGGAGCAAAGCCGCCCTCGTCACCAACACCGGTGTTGAGGCCCTGGGACTTCAGAGTGTCCTTAAGGGTGTGGTAAACCTGTGCGCACCAGCGAAGAGCGGTGGTGAAGTCAGGAGCACCAACAGGCATAATCATGAACTCCTGGAAGTCAACGTTGTTGTCAGCGTGGACGCCACCGTTGAGGACGTTCATCATAGGAACAGGAAGAGTGTGAGCGTTTGCGCCACCGAGGTAAGCGTAAAGTGGAAGCTCAGCAGAAGCAGCTGCAGCGTGAGCAACAGCAAGAGAAACGCCGAGAATAGCGTTTGCGCCGAGGCGACCCTTGTTTGGAGTGCCGTCAAGCTTGATCATAGCGAGGTCAAGGCCGCGCTGATCCTCTGCATCCCAACCAATAACAAGGTCGCGGATCTCAGTGTTGACGTGCTCGACTGCCTTCAGAACGCCCTTGCCCAGGTAACGGCTCTTGTCGCCGTCGCGAAGCTCTACAGCCTCGAACTCACCGGTAGAAGCGCCGGAAGGAACGATTGCACGACCAAAGGAGCCGTCGTCAAGAACAACCTCAACCTCAACGGTTGGATTGCCACGGGAATCGAGGACCTCACGTGCGTGAACATCAAAAATCTGGCTCATAGCTCACCTTTCTTTAGGTTTAACATTTTGCTGATTGCACAGACATAAATAGTATACCCATTCTGTTATGTGGTGTGTATTGTAATTACACAGAGTATTAGGTCAGAAGTAGCTAGTATTTGACCAGGCAGAGATACTATTCGTCAGTGTAGAGATAGTATTTGACCAGGCAGACGCGCTGTCCACCTGGTCAAATAGAAAATAGCTGCGGAATTATGCAGAATTCTGCAGAATTGTTAGGTAAATATATAAATTATTTCTGCGGATACACAACAACCAGCAGCATCTTAAACTCTTCTGGAGCCTGAAGTGCATGTGGGTGACCAAGTGGCATCACAATAGACTGACCAGCTTCAAGGGTGTAGACGTCGTCATCGATGGTGATGTTTGCGCGACCCTCAAGAATGGTGACAAATGCGTCGCCACCTGCGCGATGGCTTGCAATCTCTTCGCCTGCGCCAAAACCAAAGAGGGTAACGCTGACGGCATCGTTTTGCGCAAGAGTCTTGCTGATGACCTGGCCAGGAAGGCATGCAACCTGGTCTTTAAGGGTTACTACAGTCTTTGCGTCGATGTTCTTCATGACACCAGGAATCAATTCTTCGGACATACTAACCTCCAACGGTAAATGTTATCGATGACTAGCATTTACCCGAACTAGCCGTCTTCAATCAGTAAATTTCAAAAAAATCGCAGGTAGAAATTGCTTTTTTTAAAGCAATTTGCTGAGCAGCGGAGTCATCTTTCCCTGAGAGACCACCATCACATGATGCATCGCACGGGACAGCGCGGTGTAGAGCCTGCGGCGAGAAATTCCGTCTGGTTTATATACTTCCTCTTGCGCATCGGCAACAATGACCTGATCAAACTCAAGACCCTTTGCTAGTGCAAGGTCGAGAAGAACAACGCCCTTCGCGGGGAGGGAGTCGTGGCTGGTGAGCACTTTGACGCCAGTGCACAGCTGGGCCTGCGCCGCACCGTTGTCCGCAACGCCATCGGTCGCGCCGTCCGCGACGCCGTTTCCGCTCTCTGCAAAAACCCCTTCCAGCTGTTTGGCCAGCCAGCGAACACGAGGCTTCTCGGTACACACAATGGCGGTTAGTCCGTCAAACTCTTGTGCCTGCTCAATAAGGAACTTCATAGTCTGCAGGTACTCGGCACGCTCAGTATCTTTGTTGTCAGCGACTACCTCAAAGAACTCGGGTTTTTTGCCGCCGCGTTGAACGGAGCTTGTCTGGCCGCGCTCTTCTTCGCTCAAAAGCGAGGTAAACAGTGTGGTAATCTCGGGAGAGGAGCGGTAGCTGGTCAGAAGCTTGCAGGTAGAAACAGCACCCTCGCCGTGTGTTGCGGTGAAGATTTTCTCAATCTGCTCAAACGTTGCGGTATCTTCCCAAATTGCCTGGTTAGAGTCACCCAAAAGCAAAAAGTGAGCGCGCGAGAAGTACTTTCCAAGCACCATAAGCTGCGTCTCGGTATAGTCTTGAACCTCGTCAATCATGACAAACTTGATGTTTTTCTCGCCAGCGCCTGTGATAAGAAGACGCAGGTAAACACATTCGGCGCCGCTTAGCGCGGAGGCGTTGAGCATGCGCATGCCAATGCGGTCGATGCGCAGCCAGGAAGCGGACTCGATGACCTCGTGTGCAGAGGCAAAACGCCAGTTGAGGAACTCGCGGGTGCGCGCCAGAACTTCTTCCTCGTCGGAAGGGCTGATGGTGCGACCAAAGACCTCAAGCTGCTGCTCAACGTCAAGGGAGAGCATCTCTTCCTGAATTTCGTCGTTGTGAGCCATCTGGCCAAGTCTGCGCTCAAGGCGGGTGTGGAGCTCGTCTTTGGCAAGTGCAATGAGGCGCGGACCCACAGGAAATTGCGAGAACTTTGCCACAGAACTAGCCACTTGAGCTGGCTTGATAAGCGTGGTTCCTTCAACAGAAATGGCCTTGAAGTCGTCTTCGTAGAGCTCAAGTGTGGCAAGTTGCTCTTCAAGTTTCTTAAGAGACTCGGGGTTGTTGTGGGCACCCGATGCGTGGTCAGCCAGACCCAAAGCCTTGAGAAAAGAATCCCAGGTAAATACCTGCGGATTGTGCTCACCCATGCTAGGCAAAACGGTGTTGATGTAGCGACCAAACATCTCGTTAGGAGTGAACAGGTACACCTGATCTGCGGTAAGTGTGGTGCGCTGCTGGTACAGAAGGTACGCAATACGCTGCAGCAAAACGGACGTTTTGCCCGAGCCTGCAATGCCGTTGACCAGTAGAACGGGCACGTCTTCGTGCCTAACCACAACGTTTTGTTCGCGCTGGATAGTTGCGGTGATGGCCTGCAGCTTCTCGGTGTGCTGACGCTTTAGTGCGGCAAGCAGAAGAGAGTCTTCAATGGCAACCGTTGTGTCAAAGTAGAGGTTCAGCTTGTCGCGCGTGATGTCAAACTGTCGGCGAAGTTCCAGCTCAACCGTTCTTTTCTTGCCGTCTACCTGGTACGACGTAGTTCCCATCTCTTGGTTGTAATACGTCTCGGCAACAGGGCTGCGCCAGTCAACAATGAGCGGCGTGCGGTCTTTGTCCGTGATGCCCGCCGCACCAATGTATACATCGCGAGAAGGACGACCAGGTCGCATCTTGAGTGTGACCTTAGCAAAGTAAGGCTGCCTCAAGAGGATTTCAACTCGACCGAGTTTCTCGACAGTGAAATCGTGGTACTGGTTGTAGGTATCAATAACGCTGTTGAGCGTCTCAATGGCCGCAAGGGTCTCGATGGTTTCGTCCGCTCCGCCAAAGTCCGGGCGAATTTCTTCACTCATCTGACGAAGGTCTCTAGCTGCATCTTTTTGCGTAGTATTGAGTGTTGTGTCCAAATCCTCACGAATCTCAACAAGCTTTTGATAAACGTGGGAGAGGTGCTCTTGCTCTTGCTGGTGGATTGGATCCATGATGCTCCTAGATAGTTGCGTCTTCGATGCGACGGCGCAACTCGTCAATGCCCAGGCCAGTCTCGGATGAGGTAATAATGGCCTGTTCAGGGGTGATGTGGAATGCCTTACGCAGGGCGGCCGCGGCTTGGTTTTGCTTGCCACGTGCGATCTTATCTGCCTTGGTAAACGCAACTACAAAGGGCAGCTCAGCCTCTTGGAGAAAGCTAATCATCTGCAGGTCAAGCTTTTGAGCTTCGTGTCTGATGTCAACAAGACTAATAACCAGGTTAAAGCTACGTTCTTGCTCAAAGTAGCCACCAATAAGGTCTGCCCAGCGCTGTTTTTCTTGGCGAGAAACTCGTGCAAATCCGTATCCAGGCAAGTCTACAAATTTGACGCCATCAACGTCAAAGAAGTTGATATTAGCAGTTTTACCTGGGACGCTTGAAACTCGTGCAAGCTGTTTTCGTCCAATAAGTTTATTTAAGAGGGAAGACTTTCCTACGTTTGAGCGACCCACAAAGGCCACCTCTGGGGTCTCTGGAGAAGGAAGTTGTGAAATTGTCCCGTATGATGCCTCGTATCGTGCGGTTTCATACTTAAGACCCATGATGCCTCCCATTGCGCTTCAAAAACGTAAGGTATTATTTTAGCGCAAACTGGGAGGCAGCTAACAATCCATTCATCCGTAGTGGGAGGGGTGGCACGATCTGTAGTGGGAGTGGTAAGAATTGCTACAAAGACACTCGAATTCGTTTTTCTACAGGTAGACGAGAAACAAGCAAATCAAACGTCGTATCAGTAATCGGAGTTCTATAGATTTCTTCCCCTGTGAGATTTACTACATAAGGCACATGAAGAACATATGAAGTGTGCGGTTTGATGGCAATTCGCGAAGTGGTTATATTTGGCTGGACAAGCGGCCAAAGGGAATTTTCATTTCCTAAATCGCAAATGTAATAAGTGTTGTTGGCTTGTGGGATTAAAACCGTGCCGAAAAAATCTATTCCTCCTACAGGCTCAGTCTCTTCTCTATCATTT
>CALLVW010000027.1:0-6549 GCA_938015835.1 uncultured Atopobium sp.
TATTTTGTGCGCCAGGCCTAAAAGCCGACGCTAACACGCTGCAGAATCATAATCATCCGCATATGAACTGCCTCCCATTTCTTATGTCCAAGAAATGGGAGGCAGTTCAGAATAGGCGGCCGTTTAATTTTACTTATGAGACAAAGTTACTCTGCTGAAGAAGTAGAGGAGCCTTCCTCATTGGTGTTCTCAACTACTGGTGCAAAGGTATTCTCGCGCTTGAGGATATTCATGAACTCCTCGCCGGTAATAGTCTCTTTCTTCTGCAGGTAGTGAGCAATTTCATGCAGCTTAAAGCGGTTCTCTTTAAGCGTCTGGAGTGCGCGCTGGTGTCCCTCTTCAACAATGCGTCTAACTTCAGCATCAATCTCTTCAGCGGTTGCCTCAGAGCAGGTGAGGGAAGAACCACCACCAAGATAGCGGCTTTGCTGCTGGCTGAGGGTAACCATGCCAAGTTTGTCAGACATGCCGTACTGCGTAACCATAGCGCGAGCAATTGCTGTTGCACGCTCAATATCGTTGGAAGCGCCATTGGTCATCTCGCCAAAGATAAGTTCTTCAGCTGCGCGTCCACCACAGAGAACAGCAATCTCATCCATTGCCTGGCTTTTGCTCATTAGATAACGCTCATCATCCTCAACTTGCATGGTAAAGCCAAGAGCTCCGCCAGTACGAGGAACAATGGTGATCTTGGTAACAGGAGCATCGTTTTTCTGGATGGCGCCAACAATTGCATGACCGGTCTCGTGATAAGCCACAACGTCCTTCTCGTGCTCAGAAAGAACAGTGTTCTTCTTCTTTGCGCCGGCAATAACAACGTCAACGGACTCAGCAAGGTCTTCGGTGGTAACACGACGACGACCAAAGCGAACAGCACGAAGAGCTGCCTCGTTGATGATGTTTGCAAGGTCTGCTCCGGATGCGCCTGGTGTGGACTTAGCAATAATAGAGAGGTCAACGCCTGGCTCCATCTTTACATCATTGGCGTGAATCTGAAGAACTGCCTCACGACCCTTAAGGTCTGGAAGCTCAACAGGAATACGGCGGTCAAAACGGCCAGGACGCAGAAGTGCCTTGTCCAAGGTCTCAGGGCGGTTGGTTGCTGCAAGAACAACAATACCCTTGTGGTTATCAAAGCCGTCCATCTCAGAGAGCAGCTGGTTTAAGGTCTGCTCACGCTCATCGTTGGAGTTGAGAGAAGCATCACGGCGCTTACCAACCGCATCAATCTCGTCAATAAAGATGATGCAAGGAGCCTTTTCATTTGCTTGCTTGAAGAGGTCACGGACTTTTGCAGCACCGCGTCCAACAAACATCTCAACAAACTCAGAGCCAGCAATCTGGAAGAAAGGAACGCCAGCCTCACCAGCAACTGCCTTAGCAATGAGGGTCTTACCAGTACCTGGAGGGCCTACAAGCAAGGCGCCACGAGGGCAGCGAGCACCAATCTCTTTGTACTTATCAGGAGTCTTAAGGAAGCTAACAATCTCTTGCATAGACTCTTTAGCCTCTTCTTGACCAGCTACGTCTTTAAACGTAATGCCTGTGTCTTCTCCCTTAATTTCTTTAGCGCTTGAGCGACCAAGATTGCCGCCAAGACCTCCAAAGCCGCCACCAAAGTTCATGGAAGGACCATCGTCACCCATGGCGCGTTTAAGGGATCGGTTAATAAAGTAGCCAATACCTAGGAACAGGAAAAGTGGAATACCATACTGAATAAGGGCAAACATCAGCATATTTGTGGAGTTGTCAGGAATAGAAGCCGAGAAATCAACTTTGTGATCTCTAAGCGTCTGAACCAGCGTTGAATCATTGGGGAACTGCGTAGTCTCAAAGATCTTCTCGGAATCTCCAGAGCCAGTTGTGAACCTAATGTTTCTGTTGCCCGTATTAAGGTCTACCTTGGTAACTTCATTGTTGTCAATCTTGTTAAGGAACTCACTGTACGAGACAGTTTGTACCTGTTGACGCAGAAGTCCTGGTAATAATGTGTTGCTAAGCAGGAGATATACAAAGATGGCTACTGCAATATAGAGTAGCATCGACATAGATCTACGGTGCTTGTTATCGTTATTTGCCATACACGTCCCTTTACCTGTTTGGCTCAAATGTGATATGAGCTCACTTAGATATTGGAATTGTTTTACCCAATCTACATTTTTTATTTCTATAAAAATTTAAAATTTGGATTCCGCATAATTTGTTAAAAACGGTTTACGCGTGTGTATTACTTAGTTCAATGAGTGCAAGACGTGGTAGTATTACTTACACAAGCTGTGATGAGGACAGTAGCTGGGTAGCGCAAATCTCAAGCGAGCGGAGTTGGTGGAAGTCCGCATTTGCGTCCGTGTGAACATCACCTCGGAGCTGCAGTTCAAACGTACAGATTTTTGTACTAGTAGGTGCTGCCGGAAATGGTCGCCGTGACAGACCAGCCGAGTAAACGGACATATCCGTCGCTGGGTGGTTACAACGAAGTGTATTGTGGCGCTTCGTCCCAGCTGTGAGGGACGGGCGCTTTATTTGTGCCCAGAAAGGTTGTGCTTGATGGCAAACGAGTACAAAAAGACCACCAACCTGCCAAACACAGGCTTTCCTATGCGCGCATCACTTGCGCAGAACGAGCCTCAGCGTTTGGCTGATTGGGACCAAAACAACGTCTATGAGCTCCTGATGAAGAAGAATGAGGGACATGACAAGTTTGTCCTTCATGATGGACCTCCTTATGCAAACGGTCCAATTCACCTGGGTCACGCACAGAATAAGATTTCCAAGGACATCATCAACCGCTATAAGGCTATGCAGGGCTTCCAGACTCCTTATGTTCCTGGTTGGGACTGCCATGGTCAGCCAATCGAGCACAAGGTTGAGCAGATGCTTGGCACAGAGAAGTTCAATCAGTTATCTACCGAGAAGATCCGTGAGCTCTGCCGCAAGATGGCGGTTGAGCAGGTAGACACCCAGCGTCAGGGCTTTAAGCGCCTTGGTGTTCTGGGCGAGTGGGATAACCCTTATCTCACTTACGTCAACGATTACGACGCAACTGATGTTGAGATCTTCAAGGCAATCTACGACAAGGGCTCTGTGTATAGAGGTACCAAGCCTGTTCACTGGTGTACTCATGACCACACTGCTCTCTCTGAGGCAGAGATTGAGTATCACGATGTCACCTCTACCGCAATCTTTGTTCGCTTTGAGCTAACTACGGTTCCTGAGGGTCTTGAGGCTTATGCAGGTAAGACCTGGGTAGACATCTGGACTACAACTCCATGGACTATGCCAGCAGACGAGGCAGTCATTCTGCATCCAGAAGCAAACTATGTTGGTCTTGAGCTTCCTGATGGACACATAGAGATTGTTGCTGAGGCTCTTGCAGAGAAGGCTGCTACCAAGTTTGGTTATACCGATTGGAAGCTTGCACAGGACTCAGAGGGCAACACCTGGAAGAGAACTGGTGTTGAGCTTGCCGGCAATGAGTACAAGCAGCCAATCTTTGGCGATCTTGGCAATACTGGTAGATTTATCTACGCTGAGTACGTTACCCTTGACGACGGTACTGGCGTTGTTCACTCTGCACCTGGTCACGGTGTAGACGACTATAACGCTGGTGTTCGTTTTGATATTCCACAGACTATGCCTGTTGATGATGATGGTCACTTCTTCAAGGGTGACGGTCAGGGTACTGGAGGCCCTTTCTCTGGTATGGAGGTCAATGAGGCTAATCCTGTCATTGTTCAGTGGCTCAAAGACCGTGGAACGCTCATTCTTGCAGAAGAGATTACCCACAGCTATCCACACTGCTGGCGTTGTAAAGAGCCCGTTATCTTCCGTGCAACAAGCCAGTGGTTTGTCTCCATGGATAAGACTGGTCTGCGTCAGCAGGCAGCAGAGGAGCTTACAAAGGTTAAGTTCTATCCTGCAAACGCGGTAAAGCGTATTGGTTCTATGGTTGAAGGCCGCCCTGACTGGTGCATTTCCAGGCAGCGTAACTGGGGTGTTCCAATCCCTGCTTTCACCTGCGAGGATTGCGGCGAAACCGTTATCAATGACCAGACACTTGACGCTGTCATCAAGCTTTTCCGCGAGAAGGGCTCTGATGCTTGGTTCACCGACGATCCTAAGACCTATTTAGGAGATGCTTGCGTCTGTCCTAAGTGTGGCGGCCACAATCTCAAGGCAAACAAGGACATTCTGGACGTTTGGTGGGATTCTGGTGTTTCTCACACTGCTGTTTGCAAACACCGTCCAAACCTTAAGTTCCCAGCTGATATGTATCTTGAGGGCTCCGACCAGCACCGTGGTTGGTTCATGAGTTCTCTCATGACTTCTGTTGGAGCCTACGGAGTTGCTCCTTACAAGTCTGTTGTCTCACAGGGCTTTACGCTTGATGGCCAGGGACGCAAGATGAGTAAGTCTCTGGGCAATGTCATTGATCCAAATGCCGTTTGTGCTGAACGTGGCGCAGACGTCCTACGCCTTTGGGTTGCTTCTGTTGACACTTCAACTGACGTTCCTTGCGATGACGCCATTCTTTCCCAGGTAGGCGATGCATACCGTAGGTTCAGAAACACCCTGCGCTTCCTTCTTGGCGAGCTTGAGGGCCAGTTTGATCCTGCTACCGATGCAGTTGCTGTAGCGGACCTTGAAGAGTATGACCGTCTTGTTCTTGCACGTATGTGCGAGGTTCATGCTGCAGTCACTGAGGCTTACGAGGGATATCGCTTTAATAACGTCTTCCGTACCCTCTACGATTACATCATTGAGCTTTCCAACGGTTATTTGAACGCAACTAAGGACCGTATGTACTGCGATGCTGCAGATTCTGCAACACGCAGAAGCGCTCAGACTGTTTGGGCAGAGATTCTCTCCATGCTTGTTCATGACCTGCAGCCAATTCTGGTTTACACCACCGACGAGGCTATGCAGTTCCTGCCAGAGTCTATGCGTGACGGTCAGAAGTACGCAGCTCTTCTCGACTGGTATAAGGCTCCTATGAGCACTGACGAGTACACAGCACTGCTTCCTGCATATCAGGTACTGGTTGATGCTCGTGCCGCATACACCAAGGCTTACGAGACCGCTCTTGAGGCAGGTGTTGTTACCGAGAAGACCACGCAGGCTACTCGTGCAGAGGTTACCCTTACCGCTGAGCAGGCTGCATCCATCTCTCATGCTGGCCTTGACTTTGCTGAGGCATTTGTTTGCTCTGAGGTTACCGTCTCCGAAGGTTCTGAGCTGAGTGTAAGCGTCTATCCTGCAAACGGCGAGCGCTGCGACCGTTGCTGGAACTATCGCGAGCTTGGTGAGGATCACCTTTGCCACCGCTGCCACGACGTTGTTGCGTAAATGAACACTGACCAGCAGCAACATACAACGCACACACTAGTGACCCGCCTTGCAGTTCTCTGCGGGGCGGGCGCTGTTGCCTGTGTGCTTGACCAGGTAACCAAGCTCTGGGTACGAACCTCAATTCCAGAGGGGACCGCAGTACCTTTTATCCCAGGTGTTATGGAGCTCTTCCACGTAAGTAACACCGGTGCAGCGTTTTCTGTGGGCTCTGGAAATGCCCTCTTTTTTGTGGCTCTCACTGCTGTGGTCATAGCCGCTCTTGTGGGCTTTGTAGTTCGCGAGAAGAACCTCCCGCTGCCGCTTATTGCGCTTTTGGGAGGCGTCGCAGGTGGCGGAATTGGTAACGCTATTGACCGTGTTTTGTATGGTCAGGTTACTGATTTCTTTGCTACAACGTTTGTTAATTTTGCCGTGTTTAATGTGGCGGATATCTTTGTGACCTGTGGCATCCTTCTTGCTTTTGTGTACTGGATAATCTGGGACAAAAAGCAACAGCAGGGTAGTGGCAATGAATGAGCGTATCGTTGACATATTAGTTGGACCAGAAGGGGACGGCGTCAGATTAGATGCGTTCCTTTCTGCCCAAGATACGCTTCCCTCAAGAAGTGCCTGCACAAAGCTGGTAGAAGAGGGAAGAGTAACCATCAACGCTACGCTGGCTACCTCCAAGTCAGAAAAACTTATGTTGGGCGATAGACTTTTAGTGTCTCTTCCTGACGCACAGCCTCAAACGGGACTTTTACGTCCAAACACAGACATTCCTCTTGATATTCGCTTTGAGGATCAGTACCTCATAGTACTCTCCAAACAGATTGGCCTTGTCTGCCATCCATCTCCTGGTCACGTTGATGATACCTTGGCAAATGCTCTGGTAGCCCACTGTGGCTACGAGCACCTAGGAATGCTTCAGGGAGAAGAACGTCCTGGTATTGTGCATCGTCTTGATATGGATACGTCTCGTCTTATGCTGGCAGCAAAGTCAGACGAGGCGCAAAAGGCTCTTCAAGACCTCATCAGACTGCGCGTACTAGATCGTCGTTACATTGTGCTGGTACAAGGTTATGTTGCTCATGATTCTGGCACTATTGAAACGGGCATTGCTCGCTCAACGCGAGACCGTCTCAAAATGACCGTATCAGACGCGCCTGGCGCACGAGAGGCCATTACCACCTTTAGAACGCTTGAGCGCTTTGAAGCTGG
>CALLVW010000028.1:0-13857 GCA_938015835.1 uncultured Atopobium sp.
GGTGTGTTTTGAACTGCCTCCTATTTCTCGTGTCCAAGAAATGGGAGGCAGTTCATTCTCGTAGGTGGCCGTTTTTTGTGCCGTATGTAAAGGTTTCCTGCTCAAGTTATCGAGCAAAAAGTTCCCAAAAAGCAACAGCAGATGATGCAGCAACATTGAGTGAATCTACCTGATGAGACATGGGGATGATAGTGGTAATGTCACAAGCCTTAATGGTTTTCTTATCAAGTCCATAGCCTTCACTACCAAAGAACAGCGCGGCTTTTTTGCCTTCTACCAGCTCTTTATTTAAAGGTACTGCAGAATCTGTAAGCGCAAGAGCGCACGTAGTAAAAGAATGAGCTTTAAGCTTTTCTATAAGATCTAACGATGTTGTCTCTTCATCCAGGCGAGCCCAAGGCACATTAAGAACCGTTCCCATAGAAACGCGCAGAACTCGTCTTGAGAGGTTGTCAGCACATTTAGCTGTCAAGATAACAGCGTCTACATTGAGAGCTGCGGCTGACCTAAAGACTGCGCCTACGTTATTAACGTCAACCAAGTCTTCCAAAACGGCAATGTGCTTAGAGGTGCTAAGAATCTCTTCTAACGCTACACCTTGAGGTCTTCTCATAGCGCAGAGCACTCCTCTATTCATCTTGTAGCCAATAAGCTGTGTGAGCTGCTCATCTGGAAGAATAAAAATAGGAGTGTTGTCTGACAGAGAATGGAACTTCTCGACAATTTGCAAAATAGTGTCTGTGTGAGAAGTGTTTGCAAGAAAAGATAGTGGCTTGCAACCTGCGGCAAGCGCAGTCTCAATCACAAAATGTGACTCACAAATCATGACGCCGCGGGACGGATCAAGGCGATTACGTAGCTGGTTATCAGTCAATCGAGCATACACATCAAGACGGCTGTCGTCAGATGAATCTATATGAATAACTGGATGTGTTGACATAAATAATGTACCTCTCGCCTCTTGATAGACAGTATTCTCTCACTCTTGAGGCAAGAGTAGCGTCATGTATTCCTAGATTACTTCTGTAACTGTTTTCTCTTAAGGAAGAAACTCAGGGAAACCAGCGAGACAGAGGAACAGACAAGTGCACCCTGGAGCGCAACCTGAGAATAATCTGCAGTATCAGGAAGCTGTGACTTCTTCTGAGCTTGCTGAGGCTTCTCGGGAGTGTGCATCTCAGGCGTTTCTGGAGTAGTCTCAGGCTGCTTCACATATACGTGAGTCCAATTTGCGGTAATAGGTGGCTGAGAAGTATCACTTGTGCCAATAACAAGATTGACCTTTAAATGCTGGTATGAATCAAAGTGATCTGGATCTGCGGATGTTGGAGTAAGCAGATATTCAATTCGATACTGACCAACAGGCAAGGTGTCATCCTGGTACGAAGAATAGACAACATCCTTGAAATGGTTTGAGAAATAAACAGCATTGCCATCGGTATCAACGACACGAGGCGTGCCATCTGGCAGATAGCTCAAATCAACAGTAAATTGGCCGTTTTCAAACAGTTGAATATCGTAAGTGTTACCACCAGGAGTTCTGCTGATAGCAATATCTCCATTATGAGTAGCAGCACTAACAGGGAAAAGCTGAGTTACATCTTGAGATTGGATTTCTGCCATAAGGCGAGCTGTCACGGCATCAATATCCAATACTCGCCTTGTACCTGCATCAACCGTGTGATCATAGTTGTAAGAAGAGATGGTAGCTGGCGCATTCTGAAGACCAGCGTCAATAGGCTTTAAAGTAGTTCCAGTATCTGAAACATATGCGGTGTGTGCGAGGGTGTAGTAATACGTTATATGTGTCACATACGTAGTTGGACGGACAACATTACCATCGCCATCATAGCCAGAGGAAATCGTATAAGAGTCAACTTCTTTGTGGTCAAGAATGTCATTACCCACTACCTCTGGAGCCTGGAACAGACCTTGTTTTTCAGTCTTATTTCCGTTGCTATCAACAAACGTTGTGAGGTTACGATCAATATCAGATATACCCACGTGCATGGTATAGATGTAATAGAAGCCATGCTCTTGATCATACGAGAGTGTTTTTTCCAGCTTATACTGACCCATAGACAAACTAGTATCAATAACAGCAGTATTATCTTGACCAACCGACCCTTGTGCCAGCTGACCATTAGCGATGTATGAATTAATTCTGTCTCTGTGAGCCTGAATATCATTGTCTGAATCAAATTCAAACACCGGAAGCAAGATTCTACGATCAGTTACGCCAGCAAGCTCCGGATGAGTCTGAATATATGCGTCTACCGCTGCGTCATCTGTTGTATAGCTCAAGGAATCATCTGGCGAGAAAAGCGACAAGTCAAACTGGTCTCTATCTAGGTAAACAAAATCACTTACCTTGCTATAGTTTGGATGAGAATCAGTATTAACTGCCTCATAAGGCTTAACTGGCTCAAGATTATCAAACGAAGTTGAATCATTGCCAACAAGCGAAGCAAAATCAGAAGGAAGAAGCTCATATGATTTGACATCAGTATGCAGTAACAACTGATTGGCAGAATGAGAATCCGATTGGCTTGTTGATGTGGTAGCAACAGCAATTTTAGGAAAAGCTGAAGTGCATAAAAGAAGAACAGCAAGAGCAGTACAAACGCATCTAAGTTTTTGCGTGATACTATTGACTCTAGTTGATGGCATACGCTATTGCTCCCCTTGCAATTGGTAAATAATTATTTCTAAATGTCGTATATATTACTCCAGTTTTGTTCTTCTCCTGTGGAAAATAATTCCTCGTAAGTTCCATAAAATATGTGACGAATATGCACTACACTAAGTAGATGTGTCTTTGACTCAATTACAGAAAGCTTGTTTGTCAAAACACACTGATTCTTGCTGTGTAACTTCGTTTTTATAAGGAGTGCTCCTTGGCTAAGCACTTTGCAAAAAGCTCTGCTTCTCATACCGCTAACCTACAGCCTCTTTCCACAGAGGAAGCTACAGAGAAGACACCCTCCCTTAAAGATTCAGTTCCAAGTCTTGGCGATACTGATATGTACGTTGCTCTTAATGAAGAGCAGATAAAAGCCAATCAGCTCAATGAGCCTTCACAAGCTACAGAGTCCCCAGAAGAGCAAGCAGATGATCTAACTGTCATTGCTCCCCTTGATAGCGCTGAGCTTGGAGAAAAAGAAGAAGCTCCTGTTAACCACAAGAAACATCAGTGGTGGAAAATACCTGCTGTACTCGTTGGTATTCTCGCCCTTGTGTATGTGGGTGGAGCAATCTTCTTTAACTTCTTTTTTATGCCTCAGACCAGCATTTATGGTAAGGACTACTCCTTAAAACCGGCTTCAGATTTGCAGGCTTCTAGAGCAAATGAAGCCTCAAACTATTCCGTCCAAGTCTCTGGAAACGGCGTTGATTTGACCATCAAGGCCTCTGATATTGATTTGAAGTACGACGCAGCAGGATATGCTCGTGATGCTATTAGCCAGCAGAATCCTTGGATGTGGCCACTGGAACTTACTCGCAGCAGGTCCCTGAGCCCACATGCAACCGCTTCATACGATACAAGCAAGGTAGACGCACTCTTTAATCAAAGAATTGAGCAGGCAAAAGAATCTGCTCAAACTCTAGAGAACAATGGTATTACCTACGATAGCTCGGCTAAAAAGTTTATTTTTGCTGACGATGCTATTGCTACAAGACTATCTCTTGAGGGTGTCCATAAAGACTTGCAAACAGCTTTTGATAATCTGACCACTACCGTACAGCTTGGCCCAGAAAGCCTCATGAGCGCAGAAGACCTTGATACTGCCTTGAAGACTGCTAATTCATACGTTGCTTCTGCAGTTGATTTGATGCTAGGCGATTCTGCTGCATATCAGCTTGATCAAGACACCATTGCTAGCTGGATTAAGTTTGATGAGAATCTCTCTATTTCATTTGATACAGACGCCATTACCAAATGGGTCAACGAGACACTTGCTCCTGCAGTAGATACTCGCGGAACTTCAAGAACCTATAAGCGCTGGGATGGAAAAGAATTCACTACAAAGGCCGCTGGTGCATACGGGTGGGTTATTGATAATGACGCTGCTGTAAAAGCTATCTCTGATGGTCTATCAGCTGGCCAGGCAACAAAGATTGAACTGCCTACAAAACAGTCAGCCGATAAATTTACTAAACAGGGCGAGCAGGACTGGGGCGGTCGTTACATTGATGTTGACCTTACCACTCAGCACGCTGTCCTTTATGGTGATGATGGAACAATTCTCTGGGAAGCCGATGTAGTAACTGGTATCCCAGACGGACATCACAATACTCCAGAAGGAGTCTGGTATATTACCAGTCATATCAGAAACGCTCGTCTTCTTGGTCCAAATGACGAGAATGGCAAACCAGGTTGGGATGCACACGTTGATTTCTGGCTTGGCGTAAAGGGTCAAGAAGTCGGCTTCCACAACGCTCCATGGAGAAGCGCGTTTGGTGGAAACATCTACAGAACTGGCGGCAGTCATGGCTGCATTAACCTAAGCTATGAAAACGCTCAAAAACTCTTTGATATTGCCAAAGATGGAGATCCAATTATCATCCACTACTAGGTTTTTTTGAAAAAAGTTTATGCGCGCTTTAGAAAATAATTCTGAAGCGCGCATTTTTTATGTCTTACAGAAGATCTACAACACGCTCTTTGTTTGCCATAAAATCAAGATACTCTGAACCTAAGCGAGAAGTGATCAATGAACTGGCAGAAGGAAATTTGCTGGATGCTTTAACAAAACCATAGTCTCCTGTGCCGTAATTAAATGTCGCAAGTATATTATCAGACAGAAAGGTTCCTCCACCATCTGTATTGTATTCATAGTAGGAGACGGCAGGTAATTTGCGACTGCTTATAGCTTGTAGAATATAAGCAGTCCCATAAAGAATATATTGATCAAAATCTTGTGATGAGAGAGAAACTGAATATAAAGCGGCATCTTGCTCGATTGTTCCAATGATTTCTCCATTAACACTTACAACCCACGAAATGCCACCGTCTAATAATTCATTGTCTTTCTCTACAACTGATAAAATTGGACCAGATATATACACGTCGTTTAAATTTCAAGTATGGGTCCTATATTCCCCAGACTCAAACTTTTTATACGAGAAAATATTACTAACTGATTTCTCCCGTATAAATTCCGCAGCTTCATGTTTTAAAAAATCAAGATTTCGTTCTTTAACCGCTTCGGGTCTAAACCAACTACATATGAATACACATGCCACAATCACTGCGCTGATAGTTATATACAATTTTTTCTTACCATGTGACATGTCTAATCGCCTCACTTGTATTGAATGTAAATCGAAAACGTGCTCTTATGAAAATCCTATAAAAGATCCACTACATGCTCTTTGTTTGCCATAAAATCAAGATACTCTGAACCTAAACGAGAAGTAATCAGTGAACTGGCAGAAGGAAAAACAGAATCACTTTGCCTAATGCTAATTTTTTCCTATGCTGCATCATCAGTCACCTCACTTAAGTCTGTGGCCGGTACTGACACAGGAACAATATTTGGATTTAAGACTTTTCTAGCAATGCCTTTTTGATCAAATTCATACACGACACCGTCTATTCTTGCCTTTTGTCCAACTATCATTGAACCCTTAGGTCCACCGTAAGGAACATTTTTCTCAGTTCTAAAGAAGAACTTGCCTTCAAGCGTTGCAAACCATCCAATTTGCATAGCGCCAGAAGATTCATCTAAATGGAATATATAACCACCGTCTATAAGCCTACCTAGATGCATTGTGCCTGTATAATTGAAGTAATACCATTCTCCCTTTATATATTGCCATCCTGTTTGTATAACGCCATTAGAATCTGCATAATACCAAGGGAAGCCTACTCTAAACCAGCCAAGAGCCATAGAGCCGTTATCAGCAAAATAATATTTGTATCCATTTATTGTTTGAAAACCGGTAAGCATCTTTCCTGAGGAATCAAGATAAAACCAATAACCTCTATCATTAACCCAGCCTGTTTGCATTTTTGCTGAGTCATTAAAGAAATAATAGCTACCTTCTATTTCTTTCCAACCTGTTTGAGCAGATCCATCGCTATTGAGGTAGTACCAAACGCCATTCCACTTAAACCATTGAGAGTAAGCCATAAGGCCATTATCTTGAAGGAAATACCATTTTCCATCAACAAATACCCAGCCTTTTTGCATGACTCCAGTAGGCGCTAGATAATACCAGCCTTCTGATTCATGAAGCCAACCTCTTTGAAGATGACTGCTCGAGTCAAAGAAATAATAATTACCTTCATAGCTTTTCCAACCTGAGCAGCGTGTTACCGAATCTGAAGCAATGTAATACCACGTATTACCGCCATCATTACTTTGAAATCCTGTTGGATAAATTACAGCATATAAATCATATACAGTTTCTTCAAATTCAAAATAACTAAATACGCCAGAAATATTAGGTCGTAAAATAACCACTTTGTTAAACGCAGAATCCTGTGCGTATAACTCTGTTAAATTTCCATTATATACATACCCGCAAATTGCTACTGCATGTCCAACATTTTTAGAATCGTGCGCAATCTTCCTTGAAGTTTCCGATTGATGTAACCGACCTAAAATTGGTATTTCACAATCCAGTAAGTTAATAATTTTATCAATTGGATATCCATTAACCGATTCACCATTAACCTTAAAGATGGAATTATTATATGAGAAACAACTTAAAGCTTCAATTTCATCATTACCTGACCCACCTGTGTCTGTATTTCCTTTAATTTTAATTGCAATTTCATCAGGACTTGGTGATGTCTGTTTTGTAAGATAAGATCCAATGGACCAAGCAGCAGCTGCCCAGCAAATTTTTTTATTTCCCTGAAAATAGCGAGGCAAATCAAACAGAACTCTTTTCAGATTTGCGTCTTCTATATTTTGTACAGATTGTCTTCCGCTTCCACCTTCTATCATAAGATTGTTCATATCTAAAGCAGCGATTAGCTGACTGACGTTCTTCCAATATTCAGGACTATCGTCTTCGATTTTAAAGATTTCTCCTGAAATTACAGAAATAAAGGTAATTCCATCAGTTAAATAACAGTCGTCTTCTGTACGAAATACAATTCCGGCCTTAAAATATTTTTGGGAAATTTCAAATATATTGACATAGTTGATAGAGGCACTATAAGCAAATCCCTCTGAATTATTTTCTCCAATACCAGTAAGTATTGCGACAATACTTTTATCAATATATATCGGATAATGATATACTGGAAGCGGTTTAAGGACATTACCCTCTAATATATATTCTGGTATATAATTTTTTAGGCTAAATTCTTTTGAATCGCATTCAACATGGTTAGCTTCCAATAAGGGAAGAATCATTTCTGATGCTGCTTCTCTTACCTCTAATATAGGAATCTCTGACGCATTACATTTTAAGCAGTGTAGTTGAGAAGAAAGAATAACAAGCATGAAGCTAATTACGAACCAGACAACCTTAAAGAAGTGCCGCATAAGTGCCTCCTTAACTATGGTCTTTTCAGAAATGATTAATTAAATCTCTGCATGATAAAAGTACTTATCGGTAAATGGTAGTTATTTAACCTATAAACGTTATAAACATTCCTTACTACCTATGAAATTTATGAAGTTTCTTAAAAGGTAAAGTCATCCTATTTCCATTCTAAGTATGACATTAAGAAAATGAATTAATTTCTGAAATAAAACTTCAGGAAGATTTATAGGCTATTGATAATATCTCTGTCTTCATGTTGAATAAATAAATAAATCAATCAACATTCGCGTAAAAACGTTTTTATAGGTTATTCCAAATATTCTTTATTTACTCTTCAAGCGTTTTAACTTTATAACCAAAATAGTAAATGTGTCCTAACCAAACAATAACAAGGACAATACTGCCAACAATAACGCCTTTCATAAGCATGACAATCAGACCTACAGCCATGACCAAGGTTACTGTAACAAGAATGCGCACTTTAGTCTTAGCAGTCATTCCTTTTCCAGCTTTAAAATCAGCAAGGTTATTTTGGTAAAAATTAGTATCAATAAGCCAATTATTAAGCCGATCAGATGATTTCGCAAAGCAAAATGCAGCAAGTGCCAAAAATGGAACAGTTGGCAAAATGGGAAGCACTACACCAAGTACAGCAAGTGCCAAGCTTATACAACCTAGTGCCATAAAGGCAACACGTTTAATTGACATAAATACTCCCTACTGCTTTTTGAGAGAGTTTACCATGTTTAACAAAAAGCAGTAGGGATATTGCTCAAACCAAAGTATTTCTTATATAAAAATATTTATGAATAACGCCTAGAAGCGAGGCATTTGACCTCCACCAAAGCCCATATTCTTCATCATTGACTCCATTGCGCGGCGGCCCTTCTTTGCATTACCGCCCTGAGTCATAGCCTTCATCTTACCCATCATCTTATTCATCTCTCCCCACTGACGAATAAGCTGATTGACTTCCTGAACACTACGACCAGAACCCATGGAAATACGACGACGGCGCTGACCGTTAATAATCTTTGGACGTGCACGCTCTTCTTTAGTCATGGAATGAATGATAGCTTCAATCTTTCCCATAGAGCTATCATCCACACCACCCTGCTGGGCCATCATGCGGTCACCACCAGGTAGAGCACTAATAAGCTTTGCAAGACCGCCCATCTTGCGGATTTGGTTCATCTGATTAAGCAGGTCATCCATAGTGAAGCCCTCGCGCAACATGCGCTCAGCATCTTCAACCTGCTTCTCGTCTGCTGCCTGCTGGGCCTTCTCGACAATAGAGATAACGTCGCCCATGCCAAGGATGCGCTTAGCCATACGATCTGGGTGGAAAACCTCAAGTGAATCGGGTTTCTCGCCCATAGAAACAAACTTGATAGGCTTGCCGGTAACTTCACGTACAGAAAGTGCACCACCGCCACGAGCGTCGCCATCAAGCTTGGACATGATAACGCCGTCAAAGTCTACGCGCTCGGCGAAGGTGCTAACAACATTGACAATATCCTGGCCGGTCATGGCGTCGACAACCATAAGAATCTGGTCTGGCTTGACGGCACGCTTGATAGCAACGGCCTCTTCCATCATTTCTTCGTCAATTTGAAGACGACCAGCGGTATCGACAATTACAAGGTCATTGAGGTGGTCAACAGCTTCCTGGATAGCCTGAGACGCAATAGCAACTGCGTCTTTGCCATCACCACGATAAACTGGCACGCCAATCTCTGAACCAAGTGTTTCAAGCTGATCCGCTGCTGCAGGACGGTGAACGTCGCAGGCAGCAAGCAGAGGATTCTTTCCCTGGGACTTAAGCAGGTAGGCAAGCTTTGCAGCTGCGGTTGTCTTACCTGAGCCCTGAAGACCAACGAGCATAATGACGTTTGGAATGCGGTTCTGCGCCAGCGTAAGCTTGGACTCGGTTGAACCAAGCAGCGCCGTGAGCTCATCCAGAACAATGCGGACAACGTTTTGAGCTGGAGACAGAGACTCTAGCACGTCAGCGGTCATGCACTGCTCTTTGCAGCGGCCGACAAACTCTTTAACTACCTTGTAGTTAACGTCAGCCTCGAGAAGAGCCATGCGAATTTCTCGCATTGCTGAATTGATATCGTCCTCAGTGAGACGGCCCTTTCCGCGCAGAGCGGAAAATGTATTTTGCAGTCTATCTTGCAGGCTGTTAAACATTACTGAACTCCCTCACCAACAAGTGCTTCACAGAATGAACGAGCATCAAACGTCTGAAGATCATCGATTGACTCGCCCACACCAATACGATAAATAGGCAGGTTAAGCTGGTTTGAAATTGCCAGAGCAATTCCTCCCTTTGCAGTGCCATCAAGCTTGGTGACAATAAGACCGTCCAAAGACAGTGCGTCGTTAAACTCTTTTGCCTGATTAAGGCCGTTTTGGCCAGTAGTTGCATCAATAACCAAGACAACACTTACAGGAATATCTCCTGCGCGCTTTCTGGTAACCGAGACAACCTTAGCAAGCTCGCGCATCAGATCAGATGAGGTATGAAGGCGTCCAGCAGTATCAATAAGAACCAGCTCAGTGCCTTGTTTTTCTGCTGTTTCAACAACCTCAAAGCAAACGCTTGCAGGGTCAGCGCCACGCTCTTTGGTTACTACCTCAATACCAGAGCGCTCTCCCCATACCTGCAGCTGCTCAATTGCAGCTGCGCGGAAGGTGTCAGCGCCACCAATCAAGGTCTTAACGCCACTGGCATGTGCACGACCAGCAATCTTTCCAACAGTGGTAGTTTTACCAGCGCCATTAATGCCTACAAACAAGACAATGGAAGGCGTATCTGTAAAAGGATCTCTTTCTGCAACAGGAAACTCTGCTGTAAGGCGCTCTACAAGGGCACGGCGTAGCTGATCGGAGCGCATAAGATTTTCTCGCGCTGCACGCTCACGCAGGTCATCGGTGACACGCATAGCCACCTCAGCACCCATGTCTCCCATAACCAGCGTATCCTCAAGGTCATCCCAAAAATCTTCAGTGACCTCTCCACCCATATAAAAGATTTCGCTTAAAGTCTCACGAGAACGCTCAAGACCGCGGCGAAGATTGTCCATAAAGCCCATTAGATATCAACTACCTTTCCGGTTGTCCTATCAAGCCTCTGAGAGACAACATGGCTGACACCATCTGCCTGCATGGATACACCATACAGTACATCTGCCTGCTCCATGGTGCGCCTTTGGTGAGAAATGACAATCAGCTGAGTGGTCTCTTTGAGCTGCTCAATGGCATCAAGCAGCTTGGAGAGGTTGGCGTCGTCGAGCGCAGCCTCAACCTCATCAAAGACATAGAACGGAACAGTGCGTGTCCTATACACAGCAAAGAGCAATGCCAGGGCGGTGAGGCTCTTCTCGCCACCTGACATAAGCATCATCTTGGTAATGCGCTTACCGCGCGGCTGAGCCACAATCTCAATGCCTGTCTCGGAGAGATGGTCTGGATCGGTAAGCTCAATGTGAGCATGACCGCCAGGGAACAGCATCGAGAAGATCTCGGAGAAGTTCTGGTTGACGCGGTCAAAGACAACAAGGAAGCGGCTACGCATCTTGCGATCAATGGCCGAGATGATCTTCTTCAGCGAGGTTCGAGCAGCCTCTAAGTCAGCTACCTGCTCGTTAATGTAGTCAGCGCGCTCTTTGAGACGCTCGTACTCATCCATGGCAACGGCGTTGACAGGACCCAACGCCTCAAGTTGACTCTTGAGCGACGCAGCAAGGCGCTCTGCCTGCTCTCTGTCTTCTGGCTCAGGAAGCGTCAAAGCCTCGTCCAGTGAAGCGCCTGTGGCAAGAATGGCCTCGATGGCGTTTTGAACCTGAACCTCAAGCTTGCCAATCTCAACGCTAATCTGGTTAGCAGCGTCTTTCTCTTTTTCTACTGCAAGCGCAGCTTCAGAAGCAGCGTCTTTAGCCTCAGAGATGGTTTCTCGAAGCGTCTCGGAGTCTGCCTCCGCCAGCGACGCACGATCCTTGAGCCTAGACGCCCACTCAAGCGCTTTCTGGTGCAGAGCGTCGTAGCGCTTGTACAGCGGGTCTACGCGAAGCCTGATTACCTCAAGCGCGTGCGTTGCCTGTTTAGCAGCAGCAAGCTGCTCGTCCAGCTGAGACAGGCGCCTCTCAAGCTCTGCCTGGCGAGAAGCCATACTAGTTGCGCGCTCTTTTGCAACAGTTAGGTCCGTCTTTGCATCCGAAAGCTCTCGGTTGGCCCTACCCTGTGCGCGAATGGCATCCTCATGCTGGTCCTGCAGCTCTTTGAGCTCAGATGCAAGCGACTCCATACGGGCCTTAGCCTCTTCAGCGGCGCGATTGTGCTCATCAATGTGCGCACGAGCCTCCTGAGCACGTTCTTTTGCCTGCTCTCGAGAAGCGCTGACCTGCTTCAGCTCTGCCTGAGAAGAAGCAACCTGTCCCTCAAGACGGCCTCTTTCAGCGGCGATGGATGTAAGCTCACCGTTGAGGCGAGCAACCTCGCCCTTGGACTGCGCGCTTTTCTCGCGAACTGAAGCCAGCTCATTCTCGCAGTTAGCAACTGCAGAGCGAGCAGCCTCCAGATGGCGCTTGAGGGAAGGAAGCGCACCCTCAAGCTCACGAATGCGGCGTTTACGCTCAAGAGAGCCGTCCTCAGCCTGAGATGCGTGTCCCAGGACCAGACGGCCGTCTGAGTAGAGCAACGTGCCGTCAGGGAGCGCATAAAGCCCGCGAGGCTCAACTTTGCGAGCAGCGTAGGCGTCATCAAGACTCTGAGCAACAAAAACGTGACCAAAAAGCGCCTGCACAAGAGCTTCAGCACCCTTCTGCGCAGATATGTGCTCAAGCAGAGGCGTTGTATGAGCGGGGGCGGCAAGAGCTGGAGCTGCTTCAGAAAGTGCAACCAGCGTAGCCTTACCATCCTCAGAAAGCGTCTGAACGCGCTCAAAGAGCGTCTGAATGTTTTGCTGCTTGTCTACAACAAGCGCGGAGAGATCTTCTCCCAAAAGCTGCTCAACAAGAGCCTCAAACTCTGGCTGAACCTCAAGATAATCAGCAAGTCTGCCAGAAACAAGAGAAGCGGTTGCTTCATCCGCAACAAGCTTTTCTGCCAGAGGACTTCCCTTTTGGACTTCCACATCAAGCGCACGAAGTGCCTCAAGCGTAGCTTCACTGCTTGAGAGCTCCTGGCGAGCAGTACGCTCTGCTTCGCGAGCCGCTTCAAGTGCAGAGGCGCGCTCAGAAATCTCAGCGACAAACGCCTCGGACTCCTGACGAGCTTTCTCAAGAGCTGCAGTGAGCTCTGCTTCTTTAGCGCCACTATCTTCTAGAGCAGCACGAGCAATCTCAAGCGCTTCCGTAATCTGAGTCAACCTAGACTCAAACATCTTGTCTTCTACCTGCGCATGAGCAATCTGCTCTTCAAGCTTTACATACGCAAGCGTTTCTTTATCAGCGGTATTACGCGCACTTCGCTCAGACGCAGTGCAATCAGAAATCTTTACATCAAGAGCACGACGCTCGGCAATTGCCTGGTTAGCCGCCTCTTGGAGCGCATTCACACTCTCCGTCAGATCCGCAACCTTTGCGCGAATTGTTGCCAGCTGACCAGAAAGCTCTTCGTTCTCTTTTGCGGCGTCTGCCTTCTGTTTATCCATCACAGAAAGCTGCATACGCGTGTCAGAAAGGCGAGAAACCATGTTCTTGCCCTTCTCCTCCAAAAGACGCATGTCAGATCCCATACGACCAAGAATCTCTTGCATGCGACGGCGCTGCTCACCCAAGTCTCCAACAAAGAGACCCTTTTGCTCAAGAAGTGACTGGAGCTTTTCAAGCTCACGGTTTTTCTCGCCCGCGCGATACTGCGCAAGCTCAATAGCAGCCTCTGCCTCTTTAGCGCGTGCCTCCAACTTACCATGCGTAAACTGCAGCTGACGAAGGTCATCAACCGCAAGCTGAACCGTCAAATCTTTGAGCTGAGCGGACAGGTCTTTAGCGCGAGAAGCCTTGTCTACCTGCCTCTCAAGCGGTTTAAGCTGGCGGGTAATCTCGCGAGAAACCACTTTGGCTCGCGTGAGATTCTCATCCATGGAAGAAATCTTGCGCTCCGCACGCTCTTTGCGGCGGCGATGCTTAGAGATATCTGCTGCCTCTTCAATAAGCTCACGACGCTGCTCAGGACGGCTAGACAAGATGGAATCGAGCTTGCCCTGAGAAATAATGGAATGGGTATCTTTACCCAGACCAGAGTCATGCAAAATGTCCTGGATATCCATGAGTCTTGAAGGAGCACCGTTAATCAGGTACTCAGACTCTCCAGAGCGATACATGCGCCTGGTGATGCCAATTT
>CALLVW010000029.1:0-8534 GCA_938015835.1 uncultured Atopobium sp.
ACAAGGGGCATTTTTATGTCGAGAGGATCTCACGTTTGTGTGGTCCTCTTTTTTGGTAGAGAATATTCGAAAATAGAATAAAAATTTTTACTAAAAATCCATATTTATTACGTATTATATATTTATTGTGTATCACAATATTTACATAATTTTCTTAATTAAATGCCGTTCACGGAAGATAATTTTTACCATTTGATGTTATCTTGTTTTAACATTTGTGCATTTCTGTGTGTATTTTGTTACTAATCTGTCACGAATCTGACCATATTTCACCTACCGTTCACCTAAACCTTCTCACTTTCTGACAAATTTGGCTTGATTATTTATCCCACACCAAATTTTGAGACGAGAAATGTTAGAGCGTATGTAGCGCTTGAGTGTTTGAACAGTAAGGAGAGGTTTTATGGAGTCAGAAAACAGAGAAACTGCTGGAACAGAATCGCTGCTCGGTGGGTCTTCTCGCCATGTGATGGGTGACTATAGCAGGGTAGTTCCACCTCAGCACTTCCTCAGAACAATGGAAAAGACCAATAGGCCGCTCGCGCTTTGTGCAGAGCCCTGCATGGGTAAGACCATGTTTTTGCGTGAGTTGGCGGATTATGCGCAGTCACACGGATGGACTGTGTATGAAATCTCTCTTTCTAGTTTGTCGGTTAAAGAGGCAACTCAGATTCTTACTAAGAAAAGCACTTCTATCTGCAATGCTAAGAAGTCAAAGGCGGTTAAAAGGTTAGTTCTTATTGATGATTTTCCTCCGTCTGACGAGTATTTTGTTGCTCGCCAGGTTAAATCAATTGCGCGTCTTCGTATGGCTGGCTGTCTTGTTGCGATTTCTTTATCTCCTGAAGCTCGTCAGTTAATCGACGAAGTCCCTAGCGTGTATGTTTTGGGAAAGAATGAGCTGCTCACGTTTATGCCTGGAATAGATAATTCTGAACAATCAATTTTGACTAATATGAGATTGACTCGCGGTATTCCAACGCTTGTTTACTCTTTGCCAGTTACATTTTGCGAGCATGGAGATGTGGATGTTCCAATTACGTATCTAACTAGTCTTGCTTGCGTTGCATCGTATATGCTCAGAAGCTCACTAGGCATTGAGGAACTTAGGCTCAGGCTGGGCATGATGTTGCTCGGTGTTGGCTCATTTGATGATTTGAGCCGCATATGCGGACAAGTTGATCTTGAGTATTTGGCCAAGATAGAGCAAGATGCGCCTTTCTTTGGCGTGCATGTAGAAACTAGGCGTTTCTCGTGTATTCATGCTACAAGATTTGATGTGTTGAACTTTAATAAACAGGAGCTTGTGGCTCTAGCGAGTAAGCATGAAAAGTTAGTTCTGAAAGCTATAGCCCTGCTGATCGATAGAGAAGATTTCTCTAAGGCTGCGTTTGTGAGCTCACTGGTTAGAGAAGAGATTATTTGGGAAATTGTTCTTTCTCACGCAGCAGAATTTGCAGATGCTGGATATATTGAGCTGGTAGATAACGCACTTACTGCCACGCATTCTGACTGTACGCTCGATAACTCAAGTAAAAAAGCTGCTAAGGGAATGGTGGATTCGCTGTCTACTGCTAAGGGGCCGATGAATACTAAAGATGCTGATAGAGCACTCAAAAATCTCACTTCCTTTAACGGATTTCTTAAGCAAACGGCATATATGACTTTACTGAAGTTGATTTTGCAAAAGCCTCTGCCACCTTTGAAGGAAGACCTTGAGCTGGGTCCGCTAGAGAAGAAAATTGCTCTACACAAACGCGCAATTGATTTAGCTGTGCAAGGAAATTTTAAGTATGCTCTTCAGCTGCTGCTTCTTGAGCAGCAGTATGAGAAAACTGCATCAATAACCTCGTCAATTCAAGCTGTTGACGTGGAATTGCTTTACGCATTGCTGGGTGTATATCAAAAAGAATTTGATGCGCGCACCTCAGACTCGCTCTCCTTTTTACAAGAAGGTGAGGCCGGAGGCGTAAAGGGGTCTGTAGGACTACTTAAATGTGTTCGCTACCTTTTTGAAAAAAGCTCTTCTGTGGGAGACTTATACGATACTGAGCAGCTCATCAGCCAAGCAGAACTGCAGGGCAATCGTATGATTCAAGTGCCCGCGCTTCTTATTGGAGCTCTTCTCAGCCTCAGAAGCAGAGCATATCCCAAAGCACAGCTCCAGGCGAGAAGAGCGGTGCTGCTGAGTAGGGAATGGGATTCACTATATGTGGTGCAAGTCGGAAAGATCATTGAAGATATTGCGGGATTTTTCTTAGGCGTTAAACCTACGGAGAAGAGCCTTGAGACAATTACCCATCCATCGCTAAAAGCGGCATGTAGAACAATATATAAAGCTCTCTTTAAGAGTGTAAACGGACATGCTCCCGTTTGGCTGGATGCGGTTGAGTATGGAGTACCTGAAAATGCTATGTGGCTTGTGAGAGCGCTTCTGTCTGATGAATCTGAATTTCAGCAGTGCTTAGAACGAGAAATGCCAGAAGAATGGCTCCATTACCTACGTTCAAACGAGGGAAAACGAGACATAACAAAATGGAGAGTATCTCGGCAAGGAGCAGGAGATTCTTGGACTGAAGACTCCGCTCTGAAGAGCCTGCACGTAGAGAAGGTAAATAACGCTCACCCAGGAGTTTACCTTGCTCTTCTCGGCAGATTTAGTTTGTCGGTTCAAGGAGAGGAGATTGCTGGCAGAAAAATTGCCTATCGATCGGCAAAGGCGCTGCTTGTGTATTTAGCGCTTGCTCACAATCACATGAGCTTTAGGTCGCAGATTGCGCAGCAGATTTGGCCGGAGGCTGATCAGGCACATTGGCAAGAGCGTCTGTATCAAGCAACTCGAGTTATTCGCAAAGAGGTCCAGGAGATTCAGACAGATTGTGAGCCTTTGGAAGCATCTCGGATTGAAAAGACGCTTGGTTTTAATCCCCAGCAGGTGACCGTAGATATTGATATTTTCACGCGATTAGCAAAGAGTGTGGCGTCATCGAACAGCGATGAAGACATAGTGCATCTGGCTAAGCAGGCGGAAGAGCTGTACCAAGGGGATTTGTATCTTCCTGAGGATGAATGCTTTAGGTTTGCAGATCCCATTCGAGTTGCCCTGAGAGATCAATACATAGATACCATGGTAACGGCTTCGGCGGCTGCTTTGAGAATTACCCACTATACGCTTGCGGTGCATTTTGCAGAGCTCGCCTACCTTGTTGATGATATGCGAGAGGACACACTTATGGCGCTCATTCAGGCACTGAGAAAATGTGGCCGGGCGCAGGATGCGCAGCATTACTACGATTTGTACGTGCAGAAATACGTAATGAAGCGTAGAAAAATGCCGTCTAAACAGCTCAGGATGATTGCAGGTGCAGAAAAGGGAAAAGAATCAATAGAAACTAGTGGTGGAGAAATAACGAAATTGGGATTTTACGACGCCATGTAGTGTGATTCAAGCAGTTAGACGGGGTATGATATATAAGTTGAATACTGTGTCTATCAACCGAAGATAGATGCCCGACGTCAAGGAAAAAGCTATGCCTAATTTCCTCTCTAAGATTCTGTCCTTTGGCGCTGACAAGGACCTCAAAGCATATCAGCGTATTGTCGAGAAGATCAATGCGCTTGAGCCAACAATGCAGGAAATGAGCGATGAAGAGCTTCAGGCTCAGACCGAGAAGTTCAAGGCTCGCTATACTGAAGGAGAAAGTCTAGACGATCTTCTCCCAGAGGCTTTTGCGACGGTACGTGAGGCGTCAGTAAGAACTATTGGTCAGCGTCACTTTGATGTCCAGCTCATCGGTGGTATCGCGCTGCATAAGGGCACTATCGCAGAGATGAAGACTGGTGAAGGTAAGACGCTCGTCTCCACTCTTGCTGGTTACCTTAACGCACTGAGCGGCGAAGGCGTTCACATCGTTACGGTCAATGACTACCTGGCTAAACGAGACAGTGAGTGGATGGGCACCATTTACAAGTTCTTGGGCATCAGTGTTGGCCTTCTGCAGAACGGCATGCGACTGAGCCTTAAAAAGCCTGCATATGAGGCAGATATTACTTACGGTACAAACTCAGAGTTTGGCTTTGACTACCTGCGCGACAACATGGTTACTCGCCCAGAGATGCGTGTTCAGCGTGGACACCACTACGCCATCGTCGACGAGGTTGACTCCATCCTTATCGATGAGGCTCGTACTCCTCTGATTATTTCTGGTGCTGGCACTAAATCCGCAGGTACCTACAAGGATTTTGCAAAGGCAGTTCGTGGATTAACTCCAGATATTGACTTTGAGATGGATGAGGCAAAGCACACCATTGCAACAACAGAGATTGGTCTCGAGAAGGTCGAGCGTGCTCTCAACATTGACGATATCTACAACGATGAGACTGGCCAGCTAGTCAATCACCTTCAGCAGGCGCTGAAGGCTGAGTACATGTTCCATCGTGATCAGCAGTACGTTGTCATTGACGGCGAAGTTAAGATTGTTGATGAGTTCACTGGTCGTATTATGGAAGGCCGTCGTTATTCTGAGGGCCTTCACCAGGCAATTGAAGCAAAAGAGAACGTTCAGGTACGTGAAGAGAATCAGACTCTGGCAACCATTACTCTCCAGAATTACTTCCTCATGTACGACAAGCTCTCTGGTATGACCGGTACTGCAATGACCGAGGACGCAGAGTTCCGTGAGGTTTATCACGTTCCTGTTCAGGTTATTCCACCTAATCGTCCGGTTAAGCGTGAAGACCTCGATGACAAGGTCTATCGTACTATTGATGCTAAGTTTGAGGCTGTCGTAAGAGATGTTGAAGAGCGCCACCAGAATGGTCAGCCAGTACTGGTTGGTACCGTTTCCATTGACAACTCCGAGCGTATTTCTCGCATTCTGTCTAAACGCGGCATTAAACATAACGTTCTGAACGCTAAATTCCACGAGCGTGAGGCACAGATTATTGCTCAGGCTGGTCGTGAGGGTGCAGTTACTATTGCAACCAACATGGCAGGTCGTGGTACCGATATTCTTTTGGGTGGCAACCCAGATGTCATGGCTGAAGATATCCTTCGTAACCAGGGAATTGAGCCAGCTGAGGCTACTCAGGTGCAAAAAGAAGCTGCGCGCAAAGAAGCAAAGGAAATCTGCGCTACTGAGCGTGAGGCAGTAACCGCTGCAGGCGGTTTGTGCGTTATTGGTACCGAGCGTCATGAGAGCCGTCGTATTGACAATCAGCTTCGTGGTCGTTCTGGTCGTCAGGGAGACCCTGGTCAGACCCAGTTCTACCTTTCTCTTGAAGATGATTTGATGCGCCGCTTTGGTGGAGATCGCATGGATGGCGTTGCAGCAATGATGCAGCGCTATGAGCTTCCTGACGATATGCCAATTAAGGCAAAGATTGTTACCAAGCTTGTCGAGGGCGCCCAGCGCAAGGTTGAGGAAGTCAACTTTGCAATGCGTAAGAACGTCCTTGATTACGACGATGTTATGAACAAGCAGCGTCAGGTCATTTACGCAGAGAGAAACAAGATTCTTGACGGCAAGGATCTTATGGAGCTCATCGAGACGGTCACTGCTTCTACTACTCAGCGCATTTGCGAGGAGTTCTGTTACGGAGATGCTGACGAGTGGGATCTTGAGGGTCTTGAGAAGTGGCTCACTGAACTTACTGGTAAGACTGATCTTCCAGAGTTTACCGAGGACACCAAGTTTGAGCAGCTTGAAGAGGATGTCACCGCATTTGTCCAAAAGACTTTTGACGAGAAGACCCAGAAGCTTGGCGAAGAAGTTATGCGTGAGCTTGCTGCTCAGGTAATGCTTCGCGTCATTGATACTCGTTGGATGGCATACCTCCAGGAGATGGATTACCTAAAGACCGGCATTGGTCTTCGTGGTTTTGGTCAGCGCGACCCTCTGGTTGAGTATAAGACCGAGGCATACGAGGCATTTACGCTGCTGGTAAACACCATGTATGAGGACTTCCTCCGTACTATTCTTCGCCTTGAGTTGGTTAATCGTCCACGTCAGAATACTGAGGCAGAGGCCTTCCAGAATGCTCACTATTCTGGTGGAGAAGAGACTGACGGCGATCAAAAGGCACTTAAGCAAGGCAAGAGCATGCTTAAGAATGCTGCAGCTATTGGAAAGAGTCCACAGGGAACCGGCGCCAGCCAGTCTTCTGTATCAACCTACCGTAAGTCTGACGATCCAAATCCTTACGTCAACGTTGGTCGCAATGATCCTTGCCCATGTGGAAGTGGCAAAAAGTTTAAGAACTGCCACGGCCGAAATAGGTAAGAATGGCTGATACAGAGGTTGTTTCACTCCAAGCTTTAGCGGAGCGTCTCTCTGAGGTAGAAGGATATCTTCACCTCACTGAGAAGCGTCAGCAAATTTCAGAACTTGAGGCAGAAAGTGCTCGTCCTAATTTTTGGGACGATGCTGAAGCTGCGCAAAAAATAATGACTCAACTAGCATCACTTCGCGATGATGTTGCTGGTATTGATAGAGCTAAAGAGAAACTCGGTGATGCTGAGGCCGCTTTTGAGCTTGGAACAGAGCTTGGAGACCAAGCATCACTCGACGAATCTCAAGCGCTTGCGGCATCTCTTGAAAAAGACTTGTCGGAGCTTGAACTTTCAAGCTGGTTTACTGATGAACTTGATCATGGTGATGCAATTGTTACTATTAAGCCTGGTCAGGGTGGTCTTGAGTCTCAAGACTGGTGTGAGATGCTTTTTCGCATGTATCTCAAATATTGCGATCGTCGTGGTTGGAAAGTTGATATCAACGACGCCCCTGTTGCAGAGGTTATTGGTCTTGACCGCGCAACCTTTACGGTAAGTGGCAAAAATGCTTATGGCATGCTTCGTGCAGAACAGGGCGTGCATCGTCTGGTAAGAATTTCTCCTACTGATGATAAGAAACGCAGGCAGACGTCATTTGCTGGTGTAGAAGTTTTACCTGTTCTTCCTGAAGATATTGAAGTTGCTATTGACCCCAATGACCTGCGTATTGATGTCTATCATGCATCTGGTCCAGGAGGTCAGGGAGTTAACACTACAGACTCGGCAGTTCGTATTACACATATTCCAACAGGAACGGTAGTAACCTGCCAAAACGAACGCAGCCAGCTTCAGAACAAAGCTGCGGCAATGAATATCTTGCGCAGTCGTTTGTATGAGATTGAAAAGGAGAAACGCGAAGCTGAGCTGGATGAGCTTCGCGGTCCAAAGAGAGAAATCTCGTTTGGCAATCAAATTAGGAGTTATGTTCTGTATCCTTATCAGCTCATTAAGGACTTAAGAACAGGTGCAGAAACAGGAAACGTAGAGTCCGTTCTTTCAGACGGCGATCTTGATCAGTTCATCATTGCGTACCATCGCTGGGTTGTTGGCGGAAAGGATTAGTGTGCAAAAATCTACTTGGCAAAAGACCTTTAAAGATTCGTTCTTTATCGTCCTTGGCTGTGCAATTTTTGCCGTTGGACTTGATGTATTTGAAGTTCCTAACGGACTCGCCGCTGGTGGTATTACTGGTTTTGCAACGGTAATTAGAGCTGTTGCATTACCTTTTGGATTTGATTTGCCTGTTGGCATGCAAACAATCGCCATGAATATCATTTTGATGGCTTTTATTGCAAAAAGTGGAAATAGAAAATATTTGCTCAAGAGCGTTGTAGGCTTCTTGATTTCCAGTATTTTTGTCGATTTATTTGCACCGTTTTTACCAGCTCTTGGCGCCAATGATCTTATGCTTGCTGCTCTGTGGGGCAGTATTATCTGTGGTTTTGGTCTTGGCCTTGTATTTAGAGCGGGTGGAAATACCGGCGGTACAGACATCATTGCTCAGGCGGTTTCCAAGCGCTTTGGTATTCCATCAGGTACCGCAATCATCATTGTTGATATTGTCATTATTATTGCGGCTATTCCGGTCTTCTCGCTAGAAAATGGTCTGTATTCTGCTCTGGCAATCTTTGTTACAGGAAAAATGATTGACTTTGTCATCGACGGACCAAGGTCCGAGCGTTGCGTCTATATTATTTCTTCTGAGCACGATGCCATCGCTCACGAGATTCTTTATAACCTTAATCGTGGCTGTACGGAGCTTCAGGCGCGCGGACTGTGGAGTGGTGCGCACAAGCCTGTTTTGATGTGCGTTCTTGGTCGTACGGAGGTTGTTCAGCTGAAAGTTATCGTTTCCGAGATTGACCCCGATGCACTGGTATTTGTTTCAGAGGTCCACGAGGCAATCGGCGAAGGTTTTAAGTCATTTGAGGCTTTGGAAAGCTAATCGCTGCTAATCGCTGTTTGGTCAGCATGCTGCTCGACAGATGGTCCTGTTGAACTTCGGTGGGTGCGTGTAGCTGGATGCGATTAAAATGGCGCCCGCACAATGAACAACCTCCTATTTCTTGGACATAAGAAATGGGAGGCAGTTCATATGCGGGTGATTATGATTCTGCAGCGTGTTAGCGTCGGCTTTTAGGCCTGGCGCACAAAATAGCGCAGCTTTGGTAGGTTCTGCCGAAGAATCGACATGTTCTTAATC
>CALLVW010000030.1:0-138326 GCA_938015835.1 uncultured Atopobium sp.
TCGCTTCTATCGGGTTACCCCATTCGGCTATCTCCGGATCGTAAGATATGTGCTCCTCCCCGAAGCTTTTCGCAGCTTATCACGGCCTTCTTCGCCGGTCGGCTCCAAGACATCCACCATAAACCTATTCTTCGCTTGACCATATTATGTTCTCTTCTTAAAACAATCGCCTATTAGGCAATCGTCAAGAACTTTTCTTTTCACCTTATTTTTCTACTCTCCGGTTCATTTCCTTGCTTTAATAAAGAAACTCACCTTCAAGCATTCTTTCTTTCCCTTCCCTAGCTTTTCAAAGATCTTTCCGTAACACCATTTTTAGTGATATTACCATCAGCTATTCACTCAGCTGTAAAATGGGCCTGATTAGAGTTGAACTAATGACCCCTTCCTTATCAGAGAAGTGCTCTAACCAACTGAGCTACAGGCCCGTATAAAAAAAGGCCGGGAAAGAAGAGGAGATAAGCGTACGCTTTGTGTACAACTTACAAAGCATTTAGTATTTACCTTTCTCTAAGAAAGGAGGTGATCCAGCCGCACCTTCCGGTACGGCTACCTTGTTACGACTTCACCCCCCTTACCAACCACACCTTCGGCGTCTCCCTCCTAAAAGGTTAGGCCGACGACTTCGGGTGCAATCGACTCGGGTGGTGTGACGGGCGGTGTGTACAAGGCCCGGGAACGCATTCACCGCGGCGTGCTGATCCGCGATTACTAGCAACTCCGACTTCATGGAGGCGGGTTGCAGCCTCCAATCCGAACTGGGACCGGCTTTAGGGATTCGCTCACCCTCGCGGGTTGGCAGCCCATTGTGCCGGCCATTGTAGCACGTGTGTAGCCCAGGACATAAGGGGCATGATGACTTGACGTCGTCCCCACCTTCCTCCGGCTTGACGCCGGCGGTCTCGTATGGGTGCCCGGCCTAACCGCTGGCAACATACGACGAGGGTTGCGCTCGTTGCAGGACTTAACCTAACATCTCACGACACGAGCTGACGACAGCCATGCACCACCTGTTTAGGCTCCTTTCGGCCACGACGTTTCCGCCGCTTCACCTAAATGTCAAGCCCTGGTAAGGTTCTTCGCGTTGCTTCGAATTAAACCACATGCTCCGCTGCTTGTGCGGGCCCCCGTCAATTCCTTTGAGTTTTAGCCTTGCGGCCGTACTCCCCAGGCGGGACACTTAATGCGTTAGCTGCGGCACGGAAGAAATATTCCCCCACACCTAGTGTCCATCGTTTACGGCTAGGACTACCAGGGTATCTAATCCTGTTTGCTCCCCTAGCTTTCGCTCCTCAGCGTCAGTTATGGCCCAGAAGGCCGCCTTCGCCACTGGTGTTCTTCCTAATATCTGCGCATTCCACCGCTACACTAGGAATTCCACCTTCCCCTACCAAACTCAAGTCTGCCGGTATCGGGAGCGAACGGGGGTTGAGCCCCCGGATTTAACTCCCGACCTAACAGACCGCCTACGAGCGCTTTACGCCCAATGAATCCGGATAACGCTTGCCCCCTACGTATTACCGCGGCTGCTGGCACGTAGTTAGCCGGGGCTTCTTCTGCAGGTACCGTCACTTTCGCCTCGTCCCTGCTGAAAGCGGTTTACAACCCGAAGGCCTTCATCCCGCACGCGGCGTCGCTGCATCAGGCTTTCGCCCATTGTGCAAGATTCCCCACTGCTGCCTCCCGTAGGAGTCTGGGCCGTGTCTCAGTCCCAATCTGGCTGGTCGGTCTCTCAACCCAGCTACCCATCATTGCCTTGGTAGGCCGTTACCCCACCAACAAGCTAACAGGCCGCGGGCCCATCCCTCTCCGCCGGAGCTTTCTCGAGTCTTCCATGCGGAAGTCCCGAAGTATTCGGTATTATCCACGGTTTCCCGTGGCTATCCCAATGAGAGGGGCAGGTTGCCCACGTGTTACTCAGCCGTTCGCCACTTTATACACACCCGAAGGTGCTTTAATCGTTCGACTTGCATGTGTTAGGCGCGCCGCCAGCGTTCATCCTGAGCCAGGATCGAACTCTCCATTCAAAATTAAACTGACTAAAAGTCAGTACAATTTAAAGTTGAGTTGAATCCACGTCTCTAAAATCCCGCTGATCTCGGATTCGCTGAAATTATGAATTGACTATTGAACAAAATGTTCAAATTCGAATTTCGCTTGTCTGTCTTTGCTGATCTTTCGATCGCAGTATCCGGTTTTCAAGGTTCGCTGCGCTGCGATTTCACATTGCGTGGTGCGCGGCGCGGGGAATAACTATACGCACTTACGACTCGTTTGTGAAGATGATTTTGTATCTTCTTAATTCCTCCACAATTTCTACACAATTCGTAGTCTTTAGTGAACTGGGGCGTATATTGGGCACTAAATTCTCTTTGTCGTCTAGTAGCGACACTTTATTTTTCAACTATATATAGTGTTGTCATTTTTACGATGTCTTTATTTTCTTTTTACGTTGTCTTGACGCGCGTTATTACGTTGTCTTGTCGCACTTTTTTGCGCGTCTTAATGAGGCTAAATTTCGTCTTTTACAATCTGGCAAGCTGCATCAAGAAGTTGATCGCGAAGTGTCTCGTTAGCGGCCTCAGAATACACGCGTACCAGCGCATCCATACGAGAAGGACGAATGAGCACCCAAGAATCGTCTTTAAACTGAAGCTTAAGGCCATCGGCATGGCTTACCGAAACAGGCACTTTACCTGCAACGTTTTCTGGATTGAGGCCTGGAAGGATGTTTCTGAACGCCTGGGTAGCTGCAGCATCAAGTCGTACTCCTCGCCTGCTATAGCACATGCGACCCAGCTCAGCCTCATCCTCAGCAACAAGCTGTGCAAGCGATTTGTGGGTGTACGCAAGCATTTCCACGACGAGCAGGGCCACAAGCAGGCCGTCTCGCTCCAAAAGGTGGCTTGGAATGCAGATTCCGCCATACTCCTCTGCGGCGAGAAGAACGTCTCCTTGCTCAATCTCTGAATAGAGTCGAGCAAATCCAACGGGCACGCTTGCGGATTCCAGCCCAAGATGAGCTGCTTGCCTGGACACTGTTGCGGAACAGGTTAACGTAGAAACAACTCGACCAGTTTGCTTGCGGTTTTGTACAAGATGGCGAGTAATAAGCGGGATAAGCTCGTGTGGACTAAGAAGTCGGCCGGTTTCATCTACAGCAGCTGCACGGTCTCCGTCGCAATCAACCAAGAGGCCCAGCTGTGCATGGCGACTTACCACCATCGAAGAGCACTCATCGGCCCAAGGATCTGCTGGCTGTGGGTGGATGCCGCCAAAATCCCTGACAGGACCTTGATGCATTTGATGGACAACGCATCCCGCAGATGAAAGCACGTCGGCAAGAAGGTCTGTTGCCGCACCATACATAGGGTCAACTACCACGCTAGGACACAGCTCCTTGATAACAGGCACATTAATCTGATCAAGAAGTGCACGCTTATAAGGCGTCACAATATCTGTTGTGGTAAAAGTTCCACGCTGGTCTGTTGGCTCCAGCGGTGTTGCAGATTCTACGCGCTGAAGAAAATCACGCGAAACTGGGCCACCGTTAGCAGCACGAATAATCATGCCGCAATATTCGCAGGAAAGCTCGGTTGCAGAAATGATAAGGCCACCAGCTACATTTTTATGCTGCGCACAAGCCCAGCAAATAGATGGCGTGGGGCAAAACGTCTCGGAAACGCGCACGTCAAGGCCAAAGGAGGCCAGTGTTGCTGCAGCCTCAAGGGCGGACGAATCTGCCTCGAAGCGCGTGTCAAAACCGACAAACACAATGCCGCCAGGCAACTCCTGTGACCAAACAGTACCAAGGGCTTCTGCAAGTCTAACTACATTATCCCTGGTAAAGCTTTTGTCATAGCGGGCTTGCCAGCCATCGCTGCCAAAACGGAGTATGTCAGGTCTTTTATCCAATGCGGTTGGCATAGCTGCCGAGCGCCTCTTTAAATGCTGCTGCAGAACTCTGGTCAGAGAGTGCCATGCGTGCATTAGTTGCTGCCCAAGCTGCGGGAGTGCCGGTATCGCAGCCCTCTTCCGCGTCAATTACCAGCGCATACATCTCTTCCTCAGCAAGCAGACGCTCCATTGCATCTGTCAGCTGAATCTCGTTGCCAGCACCAGGACCCTGAGTTGCCAGGAGCTCCATAATCTTTGAAGAAAGCAGGTAACGGCCAACAATAAACAGGTGAGAAGGAGCGTCCTCTGGACGGGGTTTCTCGACAAGGCCGGTTACTTTCCAAATAGCGCCCTCGCCCTCAGCGTTATCTGAAGGAGAAGAGATGCACTCACCTGCGATGATACCGTAGCGATACACCTGATCTGCAGGAACTGGAGCAACTGCAATGACGGAAGCGCCGTTGTGCTGCTTGGAAATCTCCGCCATGCGGATGCACATCTGGCGGTCTGGGACAAAGTAATCGCCGAGAAGAACAAAGAATGGCTGGTCGCCTACGCCGTCTGCGGCACACAGTACTGCATGGCCAAGGCCGCGAGGATTGTCCTGATAGGTAAAGGAAACAGGGAGCGCAGAAGCTGCATGGACCTTATCGGCAAGGTCTTGCTTTCCACGAGAAGAAAGGTCTGACTCAAACTTCTGGTCTTCAGCAAAGTATGTTTCAATCTGTGGCTTCTCGCGAGAATTGATGATGATTACCTCATCGACCTCTTCTGGCTCAAGAGCCTCTTCTACTACGTACTGGATGACGGGCTTATCCAAAACAGGCAACAGCTCTTTAGGGGTTACCTTTGTTGCAGGTAGAAAACGCGTACCTAGACCTGCTGCTGGGATAATTGCCTTCATGTGTTTACCTTTCACCTATGAGCCCTGTTGGCTCTGCACACCTAACGTGCGCTTGTAAGAATGACGGTTTTGCCGCCGATAAACTCAAATGACAGGCGCTTTTGTACGTACCTAGCTTGCATAAGCGCCAGGTTACGTTACTTGCTTGGAATCTCAATTCCACGCTTCTCAAGGAATTCAATGAGCTTGGCCAGCGTGTCTACAGAAAGCGAGTGCTCCATAAGGCAAGCCTCTGCGTCTGCAGTTTCTGTGTCTACACCCAAATCCTCCTCAAGGAAGGTGCGAAGCGCACGGTGAGCACGCCATGTGGTACGGGCGTTTGCCTCGCCTTCTTTGGTCAGCGTGACACGACCATAACGGCTCTGCTCAACCATGTCCTGCTCTTTAAGCTGGGATAGTGCCTTGTTGACGCTTGCCTTGGAAACATCAAGGCTCTCGGCAATATCAACGGAGCGGACGCTCTTATCGTCATCTGGCTGCTCAAGTGCAATTCGATAAATTGCCTCAAGATAGTCCTCGCCGGCTTTTGTCAGTGTGTGGTCGTTTTGTACGTTATCGTTGGCCATAACTCTCCTCCGACGACTGCTTGACAGTCTTTTTCATGCAAAATCAGTTGCGCTATGCAACGAAAATCTTTCTAACATTTGAATGATACCCAAAAACGCCGCTTAGGTTTACTGGCGAGAAGAGCTGTTTGAAGATTCTGAGGACTCTTCTGAGCTTTTCTCGGCAGCCTCAGCATTTGCCTCGGCATCTGTTTGTCCGTTTAAGCTAGACGGATCGTCTCCTGCATCAATCACTTTCATCATCTTTGCAAGTGCGTCTTTATCTGCAAGAACATACGACTGACCATCAATTTCTGTTCCCTCGGATGGCACGTATGCTGTATAGATATCCTTATCAGTGTTCATGCCAATCATCTGAGTGCCCAGAGAAATAATGTTTGAAACAGAGAGATCGGTAATAACCATGCTTGCCGTTGAATTGACAATATTTGCAATGGCCACAGGGTCTCCTGTGTTCAGAATCTGAGCAATCATAGCCTTGATGAAGGTTCTCTGATGGCGCATGCGGGTGTAATCGCTATCTGCAAAAGCGTAGCGAACACGAGTAAAGAAGAGTGCCTGGGCACCGTTCAGTTTCTGAACGCCAGGGTAAAGCTCAACGACGTCGCTGAAGTTCTCTGTATCGCGCATGTATTGCTCAACGTTTACGGTTACGCCACCAAGAGCATCTGTAATGCCTGCGAGACCATCAAAGTTGACCTCTGCGTAGTGCGCAATATGTACGCCACACAGTTCATTTACGGCTTGTACCATGCCATTTGCGCCGTCATAGAAGTGGACGGCGTTAATCTTCATGTAAGAACCCTTCCACAAGACACGGGTATCTCGTGGAATAGAAAGCATGGTCACACGCTTATGAATAGGGTCAACGCGCGCCAAAATAATGGAATCCGCACGATATTCAGTCTCGCCGGGTCTACCGTCGGTACCTAGGAGCAGCATATAATAGGGGTCGCTTGGTGCGGAAGGCTCCTGAAGCGTCTGACGAAGCTCAGCAGTAATGACCTGCGAGTTATTGAGCTGCGCCTGAACGCTTGCATACCAGATACCTGCGCCCACCACAGCGGCAACAAAAACAGCAGCAAGAACGCCCAGAAGCGACCTGACTACCATCTGCTTTCTGAAGACACGCTTACGACGCTTGTGGTAGCCCTCTGCCTGCGTGCGGCTAAAAGGAGAGTTGCTAACCACAGCGTTCTGTGACGTATTGGTTGCAGCGCTTGGTGCAGTACCTTGGGTACTTCCCGTAGCGGTATTTTGTGCAGCGTCAGCCGAAGCGCCCTGTGAGGCCCCGTTGTCGAGCGATTTTGCATGCTTTGGTTTAGTTGACACAAACTATCCTTCGATAAAGTCGTCGTCTGGAATGGTGGTGCGCTGAGCATCTGCTCCCAACGCGACGAGTTTCTCGACAAATCCTTCGTAACCGCGGTCAATGTGATGAATGGCAGAAACGATTGTTTCTCCCTCGGCCACAAGACCAGCCATAACAAGCGCAGCACCACCACGAAGATCTGGTGACTTGACCTGCGCCCCCTCAAAGCCGGAGACGCCGCGAACAATAGCGTGATGGCCCTCAATGGTAATATCGGCTCCCATGCGAGAAAGCTCAGACGCCAACATAAAGCGATTCTCAAAGACGTTTTCTGTAATGATGCAGGTACCCTTAGCCAGAGCAAGCAGCGTCATGGTCTGTGCCTGCATGTCTGTTGGAAAACCCGGGAATGGCAGCGTCTGGATATCGATAGCTTTAAGATCTTGCTGGCGAGAAGCCCTTGCCCACCTATCTCCGGTCTCGATGGTAATGCCCATCTGCTCATACTTCTTAAGTACCAGGCCAAGGTGATTTGGCTCGAAGCCGTGAACAGTAATAGGCTCACCAGTAAGCGCGCCAATAGCCAGGAAGGTACCAGCCTCAATGCGGTCGCCAACAACTTCATGCTCAACAGGATGCAGCTCTGTGACGCCGTGAATCTCAATAACAGGAGATCCGGCACCCTGAATGTTAGCGCCCATTTTGTTGAGCATAGTAGCAAGGTCAACAATTTCTGGCTCACGAGCTGCGTTATCAATGACTGTTACACCCTTGGCAAAAACTGATGCCATCATCAGGTTTTCTGTTGCGCCAACGGAGGCAAAGGCCAGAGAAACGGTCTCGCCAGTTATGCCGTGAGGAGCGCTTGCGTGAATATTGCCGTGCTCAACCTTAAATTCAACACCCAAAGCCTCGAGGCCCAGGATGTGCATGTCAATTTTGCGAGCACCGATATTACAACCGCCTGGCATAGCCACAACAGCTTTGCCAAAACGAGAAATAAGGGGACCCAAAACAGCAGTTGATGCACGCATCTGTGCAACAAGACTGTAAGGAGTCTCCCAGCTTGTAATATCTGTGGTATCAATTTTGAGCTCGTGAAGACCAACGACTTCAATGCGAGCGCCTAACGTCTTGAGCACCTTGCCCATGACGTGAACGTCTGCAATATTAGGAACGTTAGTGAGCGTAGTAACACCAGGAGCCATGATGGTTGCAGCCATCAATTTAAGGGCAGAGTTTTTTGCACCCTCTACAGTGACCTCTCCTGTGACAGAACGGCCACCTACTACTTTTATGACGTCCATAAACCTCCGAAAACGACAGTGAGAGAATTTTACTCCTCAACCACTTGCTTCAGAAGTAGATTACACCAGTCTATCTTTTTTTCGTAGTAGGCACGACGATTATCGTCTTCTGGAAGAGAAAGCATCTGGTCAATGACGTCATCTCTTGTCTCACGCACAACATCTGCATCAATGTCGTCAACGCGACGAGCATGATCTGCCAAGATAATGACTCCTGTTGGATCGATTTCTGCGTATCCACCAGAAATCACTATCTTGGTCATAGATTCTTCATTCTCTGGATGAGACATGTGCAGTCTTACAACACCATCACCAAGCGCAATGATTTCTGGTGCGTGGCCTGGCCACACACCATACTCTCCATCTGATGAAGCAAGAATCAGACTTTCAACAGTTCCTTCGTAAAGGAGCTTATCTGGTCTGACAAACTGACAAGTCAACTCAGCCATGAGAAATCCTAGTTCTGTGAGCTATCCGAAGCGGACATCTTTGCAGCGCGCTCGCGAACATCTTCGATGGTGCCTGCAAAACGGAATGCCTGCTCAGGAAGGTCATCGCACTTACCATCAATAATCTCTGCAAACGAGCGGACAGTCTCCTCAACGGTGCAGTACACGCCAGGGTTACCGGTGAATTTCTCGGCAACGTGGAATGACTGAGAGAGGAACTGCTGAATCTTACGGGCGCGAGCAACGGTTTGCTGCTGCTCCTCAGAAAGCTCGTCCATACCCAGAATTGCAATGATGTCCTGAAGGTCGGAGTACTCCTGCAGGGTCTCCTGAACTGCCATAGCAACGCGGTAGTGCTCTTCACCAACAATGGATGGATCAAGAGCAGAGCTGGAGCTGGCCAGAGGATCAACTGCTGGGTAAATACCAAGCTCGGTAATAGCACGAGAAAGAACGGTAGTTGCATCCAAGTGCGTAAAGGTTGTAGCAGGAGCAGGGTCAGTAAGGTCGTCTGCAGGGACGTAAACTGCCTGTACGGAAGTAATAGAGCCTTCCTTGGTGGAAGTAATGCGCTCCTGAAGCTCGCCCATCTCTGTAGCCAGAGTTGGCTGGTAACCAACTGCGGAAGGCATACGACCGAGAAGTGCGGAAACCTCAGAACCTGCCTGAGAGAAGCGGAAGATGTTGTCGATGAACAACAGAACATCCTGGCCCTGATCACGGAAGTACTCTGCAGTAGTAAGGCCTGCAAGAGCAACACGCATACGAGCTCCTGGTGGCTCGTTCATCTGACCGTAGACGAGGCAGGTCTTGTTAATAACGCCAGACTCAGTCATCTCAAGGAAGAGGTCAGTACCCTCACGAGTACGCTCTCCAACGCCGGTAAATACGGATGTACCACCGTGCTGCTGAGCCAGGTTGTTAATAAGCTCCTGAATCAGAACGGTCTTACCAACGCCAGCACCACCAAAGAGGCCGGTCTTTCCACCTCGAACATAAGGCTCGAGAAGATCGATTGCCTTGATGCCCGTCTCAAAAATCTCTGTCTCAGTAGTGAGCTCTTCGAAGAGAGGTGCTGGGTGGTGAATTGGATAAAACTCAACGTCTTCAGGAATTTCTCCACCATCAACTGGCTGACCCATGACGTTCCAGACGCGGCCCAGCGTAGACTCGCCTACAGGCATCATCATTGGCTTGCCGGTGTCCTTAACGCGAAGGTTACGCTGAAGACCATCGGTTGACGACATAGCGACGGTACGAACAACACCACCGTGAAGCTGAGACTCAACCTCAAGAACGGTGCTGACGTGACCAACAGGCGTGTCATCCTCTACCGTCAGTGCGGTATAGATGCTTGGAACAGGTCCGTCGAACTTAACGTCGACAACTGGTCCAACTACGCGAACGATTACGCCATCGTCAACGCGCTGATTGCGCTTGTTGAGAATAGCTTCCTCAAAGGAAGAAGTCTCTACTTGCATATCTGACATTACATATCCTCCAATGCTGCAGCACCACCGATAATCTCATTGAGCTCAGTGGTAATTGCGCCCTGGCGTTCGCGATTGTACGTACGGCTAAGAGCGCCTAAGACGTTCTCAGCATTATCAGTTGCAGACTGCATTGCACGACGGCGTGCTCCATGCTCGGCTGCAGCAGAATCAAGAAGTGCGTGGAAGATGACCGTCTTGATATAAGCGGGCATCAGGGAATCGAGTACCTGAGAAGCAGATGGCGAGAAGTGATATTCACTCTTGTTATACGTCTTCACCTGTGAGAGGGCTTCTTCGGTACGTGGTTTATTAGGAATCGTGAGTTTCTCGCGCGAAATAGGAAGAAGTTGCTCTGTAACCTGCTCTTGGTCAACACGGTTCTTTGCATGCCAATACTTGATTACGACGCGATCAATCTTACCCTTTATATAGCCATCCATAATGTAGGAGGCAATACGATCAGCCTGGTCTGCCGTAGGCTCAGAGGAAATGCCTACATAGGACATGCTGGGCTTGATATTTCTATACGTAAAGTACTCAGTTGGCTTGCGTCCGCAAGTAATTATCTCGGAAGATACACCCTTAGCCTTAAGACGTGCTATCTCATGCTCAACCTCGCGCTGAGGCAAGATGTTAAATCCGCCTGCAAGGCCACGATCAGATGCAATGACTAAGAACAACACGTTCTTCTCGACTTTGTGCGCAGCAAGAAGAGGCTGTTTCTTAGGATTAAAGCTAGCGCTTGCAACGTTTGCAAGCATAAGGGTAATAGCTTCCTTATATGGCGAAGCAGCCTCGGCCCTATCAAGTGCCTTGCGGACACGCGCTGTCGAAATCATCGACATGGTGCGCGTAATCTGCATGGTGCTCCTGATGGAGCTCATACGCCTCGATATTTCGTGAAGGTTCGCCATTGGTAATTACTCCTGCAATGAACCCTGGGTTACTGCGTCAAAAGAGCCTGGTGTATCAGAATTAGCTTCTGCCTCATCCACAACCTTGTTTGGATGCTCTTCCAAGAACTTAGCCTTGAAGTGCTTAATGTGATCACTCAAGCGCTCTGCCTGCTCATCAGAAATCTTTCCGTTGCGCAGAGAATTGCGGAGCTGTGGGTGATACTCACTCATGTACTGAGCAAGACCATCACGGAAGAGAGCAACGTTCTCAAGATCGACGTCATCAATGAAGTTCTCTTTTGCAGCGTAAATTGCGCAAATCTGGTCAACTACGTCCAGAGCTGAGTAACGTGGCTGCTTGAGAAGCTCCATCATATGAGCACCATGGTTGAGCTGGTACTGCGTAGTTGCATCCAAGTCGGATCCGAACTGCGAGAATGCCTGCTTCTCACGGTAACTTGCAAGGTCCAGACGAAGGGTACCTGCAACCTGCTTCATAGCCTTGACCTGTGCATCGCCACCGACGCGGGATACGGAAATACCTACGTCGACTGCTGGGCGCTGGCCCTGGAAGAAGAGGTTAGACTGCAGATAAATCTGGCCGTCTGTAATGGAAATGACGTTTGTAGGAATGTATGCAGAAACGTCGCCTTCCTGCGTCTCAATAATTGGAAGTGCTGTAAGTGAACCTGCTCCGTTTTCATCGGAGAGCTTACATGCACGCTCCAGCAAGCGTGAGTGCAGGTAGAAAATATCACCAGGATATGCCTCACGTCCTGGTGGACGGTGAAGCGTCAGTGACATCTGACGGTATGCAACTGCCTGCTTGGAAAGGTCGTCGTAAACAACAAGAACGTGTCCGCCTGGATGATCTTTGTCAGCAGGCTTTCCGTCCTTATCGTTATACATAAAGAACTCACCAATAGCAGCACCTGCCATAGGAGCAATGTACTGCATTGGAGCAGAATCAGCTGCGGTAGCTGCAACAATGACGGTCTTGTCAAGAACACCATGGCGGGAAAGAGACTCGCGGATGTTTGCAACTGTAGACGCCTTCTGACCGATGGCGACATAGATACAAATCATGTCGGTGTTCTTCTGGTTTACGATTGCGTCAATTGCGATAGCGGTCTTACCGGTCTTACGGTCACCAATGATCAACTCACGCTGACCACGGCCGACAGGAACCATAGCATCAATTGCGAGAAGACCAGTCTGAACTGGCTCGCAAACAGGCTGACGCTGCATGATGCCAGGAGCCTTGAACTCAATAGGACGACGATGTGTAGCGTGGATAGCACCAAGTCCATCAATAGGCTGGCCCAGTGGGTTAACAACACGACCAAGCATGTCAAAACCGGCTGGAATATCCATGACGCGGCCGGTTGTACGGCACTCATCGCCTTCCTTAATCTCAGAAACTTCGCCGAACAAAACAGCGCCGACTGAAGTTTCATCAAGGTTCTGAGCAAGACCGAATACGCTGTGGCCGGTAACGGAGCTGGTGAACTCCAGCAGCTCGCCTGCCATAGCGCTACGTAGGCCAGCAACGCGAGCGATACCGTCTGCTACCTCAGTAACAGCAGATACCTCTTGCTGGGATACGGTTGAATTGACCTTAGAAAGGCGCTCTCTAAGCTGTGCCATGACGGCATCTGAGCTTAGTGTTCCTTCCTGTATGGTGGTCTTATCAGTCATTACAATTCACTTTCAACGTGATCTGAAGAGAGCCTACTCTTAATGTGAGTGAGCTGTGTCTTTACCGATGCATCATAACGATGATCACGTGCCTCAACAACAATGCCACCCAAAATCTTGGGATTAACACGCTCAATGAGATACACCTGAGTGTTGAAGTTCTTCTCGAGCTTCTCGGTGACCTTTGCACGCAACTCATCATCAAGAGGCATTGTAGTAGTTACCGTTACTGTAAGTGTCTTGTCTTCTTCTTCAAGAAGCTCCTGGAACGTAGCGGCAACATCATTGATAAGGTTGACATCCTCACTCGCCTGCATAGCACCAAGAGTCTCAAGAACTTCTGGAGAGAACTTCTTTGCATGCTGAACCTGTACGAGGTCTGCAGTTGCACGACCCTCAGCGCGGCCAGCCTCCAGGAGTGCCCTGGTATAGCCCTCTACTTTTCTGTCTTGATCGTCTTTATTAGTGCTCATCTGGAGTACCTACTTCCGCAAGGTACTTTTCGGCAAGAGCACGCTGCTGCTCTACTGAAAGCTCGTTGCCAATAATCTTTCCGGCAATATCGACGGCAAGATCAACAACGGAATCAGAAAGCTCAGCCATGGCATGACGACGCTCAGACTCTACAACGCCCTTACCCTTAGTAATAATCTCGACAGCTTCTGCCTTTGCCTGCTCGATAATACGAGCACGCTCTTCTTCGCCCTCACGCTTAGCAGCAGAAACAATCTCGTCTGCTTGCTGCTTAGCTGCGTCGATACCAGCTGCTGCGATTTCACGATCCTTGTTGGCTTCCTCGCGAGCCTTTGCTGCAGCGTCCAGATCGCCTTGGATCTTCTCTTGACGCTTGTCAAGCATACGTAGAACGGAAGGCCATACAAACTTTGCTACAACAGCAAAGATGATCAGAAACGCAATCAGAGCAGGAACAAACTCAGCGGGCTTTGGAAGAAGAATATCGGCACCACTTGCACCCTCTTCAGCAAGTGCGACTGAGGGAGCCATTGCCACAAGTAGAGCAGCAGTTGCGCCTACTGTGCTGGCTTTTTTAACTCCCTTACAAATCGTATTCATGCATTCCTCCAACGTAGCGTTTTCGCTGTTACAAACAGTAATTTACTTAACCATCAAGGTAACAACGAAGCCAATTAGGGTAAGTGCCTCGATGAATGCGCAGCCAAGAATAAAGACTGTGAAGAGACGACCCTGAACCTCAGGCTGACGAGCCATGTTGTTAGCGGCACTCGTTGCTACGACGCTAATACAAATTGCTGCTCCCATAACGCAAAGAGCATATCCGAAAATACCCACGATTCCTCCTTTTTCGCTCGCCCCTCTCAAGGCGACCAATATACATACCTATCATCAACTGAGCGTGGGCTCAGATGACTTCATCTTTTGTGCCGTTTGGCACCACAGTGTGGCAATGCCACCAACTAAGCGTTTTGCTTAGTGTTCAGACTCTACCAGCTGGATGTAGACAGTAGAGAGTAGGGTAAAAACGTATGCCTGAATGAAAGCAACAATAGTTTCTACCAAGTAAATGATAATCAACAGCAAGATCCAGAAAATCGAAAATCCTGCCTGGGCGGCTGTTGATGCGGAGAAGTTCTCAATCGCTGGCATAAAGTACATAGATGCAAGAATTGCAAACGTACCCATAACGATGTGACCTGCATACATGTTGCAGAACAGACGGACAGCCAGAGTAACCAGACGAAGGAATGTTGAGAAGACCTCAATAACCCAGATAACTGCTGCGATAACAGGATTAACGCCCTTTGGTGCAAGACTCAAGATGTAACCAATAACACCCATCTTTTTTGCACCTACATACATAAAGTATCCAAGGGAGCAAAGACCAAGAGCGGCGGTGACACCAATGGTGCCAGTACCTGGGTGTGCGCCAGGAATAAGGCCAATAATGTTGTTGATCAGAATAAACATAAACATGGTAATCAAGAATGGGAAGTGTGTGCGCCACGTTTCTCCAAGAGAAGCTTTGCAGACGTCATCTCTGATGTACTCAATCAGATACTCAACACCATTAACAAAGCGTCCCTGAGGAGCAATGCTCTCTGCCTGCTTCTTCTTAAACCTAAAGCAGACAATCAGAAAAATCACAGCAGCGATTAAGAAATAGAAAATGTAGTTCGTGAAACCAAAGGTGGTGTTACCAACCAATGCGTGTGGCAAAAAACTTTCGAGCAGCTCGGCCATCTCTGCTGGCAACTGCGCAAGAACATCCACTCTGTCTCAACCTCCCCATACAATCTGCAACCATTTCAGATTGCCCGTCACTGCTCAGCATACTTGAAACGCAACGTAAGATGCCAAGAATATGCCACTTGGAGTATATTATCTACCACTCGGCGTGCATATTTGCGACGAACGGCGATACTAGCACTAAATGAATGCATAGTCACGATTACAAAATCAAATAATTGACTTATGCTCAAACTCTCACATTACTGACACATTTCGTGTTAGCTGCCGTTATTGATTCATTCAACTATAACACTTATAAGCTGCTGTTATGTTGCGTTTTTCTCGATAGATATAGTTATGTCCAGATAAAAATAGTTGTATCAATATCCCCTGTTATTTGCAAAGTTTTTGATATGTGCCAACTGTTATTTCTTCTCGTAAAGTGATGATTTGAAAAGAAAAATGATCCAGTACACACGTTATGTGAGCGCTGGATCAAGTACTAACGTACGTATTCGCAACTATATTAAATTGCGAGAAAGGCGATGAGCTCCTTACTTGGTACCGTAAATGCGGTCACCTGCGTCGCCGAGACCTGGAAGGATGTAGGCATTTGGGCTCAGCTGACGATCAACGGTGCAGGTGTAGAGGCGTACCTCTGGGTCAAAGTCCAGAGTTGCCTTGACGCCCTCAGGGCAAGAAACAATAGTCAGGCAACGAATGTCCTTGACACCTGCTTCACGCAGGAACTGAATAGCAGCAGTTAGAGAGCCGCCGGTTGCTAGCATTGGGTCAACAACCAGGCAGGTACGGTTCTCAATGTCTGCAGGGAACTTGCAGTAATACTGGTGAGGAAGATGGGTCTCTGGATCACGGTACATACCAACATGGCCAACGCGAGCAGATGGAACCAGCTCAAGAATGCCGTCAACCATACCAAGGCCAGCACGAAGAATTGGAATAATAGCAACCTTCTTACCAGCAATACGCTTAGCAGTCATGGTCTCAAGAGGAGTCTCTACCTCGACGTCCTCAAGTGGGAAGTCGCGCATTGCCTCGTAGCTCTCAAGAATTGCAAGCTCGTTGACAAGCTCACGGAACTGCTTAGTGGTGGTTGTCTTGTCACGAAGAATGTGAAGCTTGTGCTGAACTAGTGGGTGGTCAACAACCGTAAGTCTGGACTCATCGTAATCTGCCATAATGCTCCCTCCAAGAGCTTGACCTGCGCTTTATTTGAATGTCTGCAACTATATCCTAGACGTACATTCCGTGCAGGTTTGTGTATGTATTGCTTAGACAGCACCGTTTATGTGCTGTTTACTTACTCAGCGTCAACACCCTTAAAGTTAGGGTCATCCTCACGCATGATCTTCTCGACACGTCCAGTGTGGCGGCCACCTGCAAACTCGGTGCTCAGGAAGGTGTCCACAATAGCCTCGTTGACAGCAAGATCAGTGAATCGACCAGAAAGGCCAATGACGTTTGCGTTATTGTGCTCACGAGCAAGCTCTGCAAACTGAACAGTCTGAACAGGAGTAGCGCGAATACCAGGGACTTTATCAGCAGTCATAGCAATGCCAATGCCGGTGCCACAAATCAGAACACCGCGATCTGCCTTGCCTGCTGCGACTGCGCGAGCAACCTTATCTGCAAAATCAGGGTAATCAACACGGTCGTCATTTGCTGGTCCAAAGTCCAAAACCTCATGACCAAGCGACTTAATGTGCTCAACGATAGGATCTTTCTGGATAAAGCCAGCGTGATCGGAACCAACTGCAATACGCATACGTATCCTCCTCAGAAAATTCACTCCTATAGAGAGTACCGCATGCAGGCAAAAGCTGCAGCCAAAACACATAAAAGGGATAGGATTTTTATCTATTTTGCAAATCCCGCAGTGGCGAGAATGTCCTCGGTTGTGATGGCGCCTTCGCGTAAAATGCGCGGCTCATCACCTGTGCAGTCAACAATGGTCGACGCAATAGCAAGGGGCGCCGGACCTCCATCAAGCGTCAAATCTGCCTGCTCAATAAGGCCTGCTTCAAGGCCACATCCATCAACTGCAGAAGGAGCCCCGTGCGTGTTGGCGCTGGTAGTAGCCAAAGGGCATCCAAGCTGCTGTGTAATCTGACATACTAGAGGTGAGTTGGGCATACGGAGCGCAATGGTTCTGTTATCTGGCAAGACGTACTCATCAGGAACGTTCTCTGATGCAGTAACTACCAGCGTAAGAGCTCCTGGCCAATAGGCTTCTACCAGCTTATTTGCCCAGCTGTGCGTAATGTGAGCGTACTTCTGCAGGTCGGATTTACTGCCCACAAGCCATGGAAGTGTCTGCGTTGAGGGACGCTGTTTAATCTCAAAAATACGGTTATGACCAGGGTTTTGAGGAGTTGCAACTGCGCCAATGCCATAGACAGAATCGGTAGGCATGATAAGCACGCCACCACGACGCGCCACCTCAACTGCTAAAGAAACTACAGATGCATCCGGATTCATCTGATCAACTTTGATGTACTCGCCCATGAAACCCTCGACTCATTGTTGTGTGCCGCACGGCGTTACGTGTTACACAGATTTTCTCGCCAGGCGGCTGAAGTGCTACTTTGCTAGGTGCGCCACAAGAATGCGCGGCCTGTGCGTCAGATCCTCTTTGACCTCAACGGACTCCCACACGCCCTGCTCCTCGGCAAGGTGCGCCGCCTTGTCCAGATGCCCCTCGTAGAGCTCAACGCAGAGCATACCACCAGGTAAAAGCATATGTGGAGCAGCCTCGAGCAATCGCCTATAGACGTCCAGACCGTCCTCTCCTCCGTCAAGCGCCAGCTCAGGCTCAAAACCCTTGACCTCAGCAGGTACCTCCTGCTCAAGCACGCGTGTGGGAATGTAGGGCGGATTAGACACCAACACCGAGAAGGACTGTGAAAGCTCTGCGGGCACACCTTCTACCAAGTCACACTCAATGAGCTCCACGCGCTCTTGGAGGTCCAGGGCATCTCTGTTGCGAGTTGCCAGCGCAATCGCCTGAGGAGAAAGATCTGTAGCGTAGACGCGCGTCTGTGGGCGCTCAGTAGCAATAGAGAGCGATATGCAGCCCGTTCCTACGCCAACCTCAAGCACGCGCACTTCTCCGTCAGCGTTTGGAGTTGCCTCGTCAACACCTGATAGCGCAACGTCTACCAGCACCTCTGTCTCTGGTCGTGGGATAAGCACGCCTGGCTCGCAAGTAAGAACCAGGTGCCTAAAGGGCATCTCGCCCGTCACGTACTGGAGCGGCTCCCCTTCTGCACGGCGCTTAATTGCCTCGCGCATGCGAGTGCGCTCATCCGCAGAAAGCGGCTTGTCAAAGTTGGTGTAGAGCTGAACGCGAGAAAGGCCTGTCACCGCAGACAAAAGCCATTCTGCAGAAAGACGTGGATGCTCATCACCCTTCTTTTCCAAGTGCTGAGTAGTCCACGTCAAAATTTTCTGGATTGTCCAAACTTCATCTGTCATGAAGTTTGCACCTTAAACAGCCTGAGCGAGTTTCTCGGCACGCTCTGCTGCAGCAAGAGCCTCAATAACGGATGGCAGCGTATCGCCCAGAAGAACGCCATTGTAGGTGCCGTTGAAGCCAACGCGGTGGTCGGTTACGCGGTCCTGTGGCTGGTTATAGGTACGAATCTTCTCGGAACGTGCGCCATGGCCAATCTGGGAAAGACGCTCTGCACCCTGCTCAGCCTGCTGACGCTCCAGCTCCATCTCGTAGAGGCGTGCACGGAGCATCTGCATACAAACCTCGCGGTTCTGAATCTGAGAACGCTGATCCTGAGACTGAACAACGGTATTTGTTGGCAGGTGAGTAATACGAACTGCGGAATACGTGGTGTTAACGCACTGACCACCAGGGCCAGATGCGCAGTAGGTATCAATACGCAGGTCTTCCTGGTTGATCTGAATATCAATCTCGTCAGCCTCTGGGAGAACTGCAACGGTTGCGGTTGAGGTCTGAATGCGGCCCTGAGACTCAGTCTTAGGAACGCGCTGAACACGGTGAACACCGGATTCATACTTCATAACTGAATAGACCTTATCGCCTGTGACCTTGAACTCAATAGTCTTAAAGCCGCCTGCCTCAGAAGGTGAGCTGGACAGAATCTCTGTCTTCCAACCACGAGCCTCGGCAAAGCGCTCATACATCTTGAAGAGGTCACCTGCAAAGATTGCCGCCTCATCGCCACCAACACCAGCGCGAATCTCAACGATAGTGTCCTTCTCGTCATTTGGATCGCCTGGGATCAGCATGACCTTGATCTCATCCTCAAGCTGAGGGAGCATCTCTTCATTAGCAGCAATATCTTCCTGTAGCATCTCTTTTTCTTCTGGATCAGAAGTGGCGTTGAGAAGCTCTTTTGCAGCCTCGATGTCATCAAGGGCAGTGATGTACTTGTTGGCGTGAGCAACCAAATCTGCCTGATTAGAGTGCTCTTTTGCCACGCGAGCATACTCTTTTGGATCAGAGACAACAGCTGGGTCTGCAAGCTTTTGCTCAAGCTCAGCATAGGCCTCGACGATTTTTTCTAGCTTGTCACGCATTCTTGCTCCTAAGATAAGTGCCTCGTGCGCGCTTGGCTCATTGACATGCGGCCAAACTGTTGCAAAGCTGCTTGCGAGGTGAGAATTCAACTAAAGAAGTGTACCACCACTAGGCGGTTTTTAAACCGATACCTCCCTATCTGCACAGGATGAGAGTACACAAGTTACATAATTGTGAGAAAATTACAGCAGGTTCATACGGTAATGAGGCGCTATGACTTCTAAGAACAAAACTTCACAACCAGATAACACGCCTGCTGCAGAGGACACCTCTTCTGATCAGAAGACCCTTGATGCCCAGGCTGCTGAGGCAGTTGACACCGCTGGCGAGAAGACCGACGAGCTTGAAGAGGTCACCGACCCTATTGCTGCTGACATGGCTGCCGCTGACGAAGACTACATCATGGAAATTGTCAGCCCCATCTTTCCTGGTCTAGACGAAGGCGGCGAAGAGGACGAGGATGACTCAGCTTCAGATGAAGACTCTCCTGAAAACGACGCAGATAGCACCACTGACCTGGAGAAAATCGTAAACGATGCAGCTCTGACACAGGACCTTTCTGCTGTAGAAGCTCGCCTCAAAGAGCTTGAAGAGAACACTCACGAACATGCAGAGGCTGAAGCTACTGAAGCTTCTGTCAAAAATGCTGCTGACACGAGTAATGCAACCTCTGACGATGACGCAACGTCTATAAAAGATGTTGCTGATACGTTCTCAAGCTATCTTCGCAGCAGGCGTCGTGCGCTGTTTAGGTTTGTACGCCGCTACAGCCTGCTTTCTGGCATTCTTGCTCTTTTAAGTCTTGCTCTTTTATCTGCAGTTATCGTGTTCTTTATTCGCGTGAGCAACGTTCCTTCAACTGATACTGTTATTGCTGATGCGCGCACACGCGTTGAGGCACCAGCCTGGACTCCTGGTGAATATGATGCTGATGAGTCCTTACTCCTTACGGGCATTGAAGTTGTGTCTCGCACAAGAAGTACCACGGCAATCTCAAGTGATGCCGCGCAGTTTGGTGCGACGGGCTACGCCAACTCTGTAGTACGCCTTACCTATACAGGTAATGCAATTGCTGCTACAAAGATGACCAAACTTGGATACGCAAATACCCAGGGCTGGAACGCTATCGGTGACGAAGAATCACAATCTGTTACCTACCAGGCAACTTCGGGCGTTTCCACCACAAAAGTCCTTGACGCTATTGGCGATGTGCTAGCAAAACTTGATGAGAAAAATCCTAACGAAGCTATTTCTTATAGCTCGCAGTTCTCTAGCGCAACCTTCACTGTTCTTGATGCGGGCTTTGACCGTGAACAGCAAACCTGCTGGGTAAGAATGTCGGGTGTTTCACCAACCTTCTTTGGTTCGCTCACCTGCGAAATTACCGCCTCATTTACCTTTGATGCTTCTACGGGTACCTGGGCGTTGGACACAGCCAACCCCTCGGCAGGACTTAAGTACGACTACAGCGGACTCGTAGGAACGTGGAAGGGTTCCTTTGTCAGCTGCGAAGCAAGCAGCGGAAGCCCTTGCTATGCTGGTCGAACCAATCCTTTAACGTTGACGGTAACGGCTGCAGGTTTTTCTCGCGATCAGCTCGTGCTTACGGCAACCGCAGGGGGTGTTGTGCACAACCATGGAGCACTCAACACCTCGTATCGTTGGTATCCCGGTGATACTGAGTTCAAAAACGCTTCTGTCTCTCTTGCAACTTCAGGAACTATCGGAGAACAAATTCAGGTTTCTGGAACGGTCGATGTAACCAATGCAAACCTGGATGCTCATTCTGCTTCTAATGCGGCTCTCGCCACACCTCAAAAGCCACAATTGAAGGTCACTTTTGATATTGCCAACAGAAGCGTTGTGGCTCAGCTTATTTCCACTTACACAGAAAATGGTCAGACAGTTACCTTTACTGATACCTATCAGCTCTCTAAAGAGTAAAAATAATCCCGTCAGGCCGAGTCGTTCCTGACGGGATTTCTATCATCAAATTACGAAAAGTGCGAAAGCTTGTTACTAAGCCTCGTCTTCGTTTGTATCTGTGGCTTCTTCGTTGTTTTTCTCGCCCTTGCTCATACGGCCACGGATAAGGCCAACAACTGTTGGAATAATTGAAACGGCAACAATACCCACAATCAGCAGCTCAAAGTGCTCCTGAACTACAGGAATGCCACCAAAGAAATAGCCGAGAAGTACAAACATCGTGGACCAGGTTAGACCACCCAAGATGTTATAAATGCCAAAGTTGTGCCAGTGCATACCGCCCATACCAGCAATAAAAGGCACGAACGTGCGGATAAAGGGGAAGAAGCGACCTAAGAAAATTGCAAGATGACCGTGTTTATTCAGAAACTTCTGAGTCTTCTCAAGATGCTCTGGAGTAAGTGCCTTGACCTTTCCAGAAGCAATAATTTTTTGACCAAAGAAATGGCCAATCATGAAGTTCATCTGATCGCCAAGAATTGCGGCAGCCCACGTAATAACAAGCAGCAAAACAATATTAAAACCGCCATTGTGGGCAAAAAATCCTGCTGCAAAAAGCAGAGAATCACCTGGTAAAAACGGGAAAAAGACTACGCCGGTCTCAATAAAAACAATCAGAAAAACAAAACCGTACGCAGCAAGAGGGCCTGTGGCAATCATTGAAGCAATAAATGCACGAGGATCTCTAAGCAGCTCAATGATGTAGTTTACAAAACCCATCGAAGTCCAATCGTCGTGACAAATGTCGCGGCAAACACACTATACGCCTAAGAAAAGCGCATTGAGTGGGAACGGATGCCCGCGAGTGACCCCTTATGGCTGCTGTCTCCCGACCCTGACCAGGTTCGAGGTGTCACGTCATCCGCACCCGCTCAATGCGCTGTAGATACTCTACCCTATTAGAGAAATCTTTGCACAGATCGTATCGCTTCTATGCATTTTTTGACGAATTTTTTTCAATTGCTTTGATGATCTTCTCGACGTTCTTTTTTCCTCTTGAGATACCTACATGCAAAATTCCAGCTATAGGAACAGATATGACGAGAAGAACAATGCCGCCCACAAGCACAGCCGTTGCCATAGAACTTGTAGAAAGACTTCCGTACACGCTGAGATATATAAGCCATGCTCCAATTGCGATGCCAGAATAAGCGGCTCTTCTATAAACGCTTAGTGTTCCAAGAGCTTTTGTCTGCATACGAGCCTCGACAACCAAAGGGTTATCCTCGTGTGAATGAGAAGCTGCTCCTACATAGTTTTTCTTGCTCATAAAAACTCTCAATCAAAAGTGGCATCGCCGTATGACGATGCCACTTTATTACGTTTGTCTTTTCTGCGCCAGACAGGATTTTGCGCAAAAAATTAGTAAGACAGACCTGGGTTGAAGACGCCAATAACAACGCCAACAAGTGCTACAACAACAAGAATAAGCATAACAACTGTTGGGCTGAGCTTCTTCTTAGTCATCAACCACCAGCAAAGGTATACAAACAGAAGGTTCAATACCTTAGGGAAGATGCCATTAAGTGTTGTCTGAATGTCAACACCAGCAATATTCAGAGAAGTTGTGACGTTAATCCATGTAGCAGCAACAGAGCCAATGACCATAGTACCAATCATAACAATGGAGCTACGGAGAGCCTCGGACTCAGGACCAACAAGTGCCTCAACAGCAGAAGAGCCCAGGCTATAGCCCTGGTCGTAAGCAAACTTCATGCCGAAGTACATAATGAGGTTCCAGACCACAACATAGAACAGTGGGCCAAGAACGGAGCCGCCCTTAGAAAGGCCAAGTGCAATTCCAAGAAGAATTGGAATAAAAGTACCAACAATAATGGAGTCACCAAGACCAGCAAGAGGGCCCATAAGACCAGCGCGAAGACCATTGATGGTCTCGTCGTCGATTGCCTCGCCGTTTGCACGAGCCTCTTCAAGAGAAGCGGTCAAGCCAACAACCATAGAACCAATCTGTGGCTCGGTATTAAAGAAGGTTGTATAGGTAGAAAGTGCCTCAACCTTTTGGTCATCAGTATCGTAAAGCTCGTCAACGATTGGAAGCATGGATGCAAGGTAACCAAATGTCTGCATGTGCTCCTGAGAGAAGCAGGTAAGATTGCCGTAAATCCAGCTCAAGAAAGACTTATTGCGTGCTTTCTGAGAAATGGTTTTCTTTTCAGCCATGATTAAATATCCTCCTCTTCTTCATCGTCTGCGCTTACATTGCCTGATGCTGCAGCAGCCAAACGAACATTCTTTGCCTGCTGAAGCTGATAGTTAAGAACAGCAAAGAAGACTGCTACGACTGCAGAGACAATGAGGTTCAGGCCAAGTGCGCCAGCAAGGATAAAGCCAAAGGCAAAAGTTACCCAATCAAGAGGCTTGGTAATAACCTGCTTGCACAAAATTGCAACACCAACGGTAGGAAGAAGGGTACCAACGGTGAAAAGGGTCATCATTGGGATACCGTTCATAGGGAGGTATTCCTTCATGATGCCAACCATGCTCTCGCCAGCCATGCAAATGAAGAATGTTGGAATGAACGAGAAAATAATGTGAGAAACCCAAGGGAATACAAAGTCAACCATTGGAATGGTCTTCTTAATACGACCCCACTCTTTGCTCTCCATTGCGCGCCAACCAATACCCTGCCATACAAGGTTCATGGTAGCAGTGCCGTAGAACAGAACAGTACCAAGAGTACCAACAGCTGCACCAATAGCAGCTGCCTGAGATGCAGCCTCAACAGAGCTTGGATCAAGACCATAAGCCTTGATTGCAAGAATTGCTAGAGGAATACCAATGTAGGAAACTGCACGAACGTCAGCGGAAACAGTTCCACCAGGTGTTACGAGTGCAATGTAGACCAACTGGATTGCTGCACCAACAATAATGCCAGTCTGGACGTCGCCAAGAATGACACCTACGACAAGACCTGCAACAAGTGGACGACCGAGGGTATAGTTACCTACGGTAGTACCAGCCATGCCAGGTAGTGACGCAAGGCATGCAAACAAACCCAAAAGGGCAGCTTGAAACGCATTAATTGCCATAAAAATCGCCTTCCGAATACTACTTTACGTCAAACTTCTCGCGGAATTTAGGCCACTCACCAATTGCCTTTTCTTTAAGAAGAGCAAATTGAACGGTATAACCAGCTTTGGTTATATCCTCAAATGCCTGTCCCTCTTCTTGAGTAAAGGACTGGTTGTTGCCCAGCTTTACCGCACCAGGACGATCATTACCAGGACCGATAATGACAGTGTTAATTCCTGGCTTAAAACCAAAGTCAACAAGAATTTTCTTCATGTCAACTGGGTTTTTAGTAATAAGAAAATAACGAGAATCGCTGTCTAGAACCTTCTGAGCGCTCTCTTTGAAGTGATCAAATGTCCAAACAAATACTTTCTTGTCAGGTGCTGCTGACTTGTAAGCAGACTTAAGGACAGGATTTGATGCAGCCGCATCATTAACTGCAATGATTCCGTCACAAGGAACCTCAAGGGCCCAACGAGTGACTGTCTGACCATGAATCATGCGGTCATCAACACGAACAAATGAAATCATGTTTTCTCCTAACATATTTCTTACGCAAGCAGCTACGCGTACTTGCAGTAATTACTAAAGGTCTTCCTCGTCATCGTCTTCAAGAGCTAGGACAATCTGATTAACGCCATTTTTGCCTTCGTTCAGGACTGATGACACAAGAGCTTCACCACTTAGACCATCGTCGATTGCCATCAAAGCACCGATTGCCATGGGAAGATTGGCGCCACTAAAAGCCACGGTATGAGAAAGCAGGCCTTTTTTGGCGAGAAGATCAAGCGCATTAGTAAGTGGAGATCCACCGATAATGTCACCAAGAACAACAACCTCGTCATCAGCAGTAAGTGGCTCAAGAATTTTTGACAAATTCTCTCTATATTCAGCTGCTCCCACGCCATCTTCCATGCTGTAGCTCAAGATATTTTCTCTGGGCCCCATCAGCATGTCCATTACGCTATGCAAACCTGGTGCAAACGTTCCATGACTTACGAGCAAAAGGTACTTCATTACCGCTCCATTCCTGACAACACCTCTATATCTGTACTACGCCAATACAAAATTTTTAGCCTGTTATGTAAATCATTTATCCTTTAAAAACTACAATCCAGACTAGGCGTCACATGAGTAGCCGTTATAACACAAAGTCGTACGGAGACTGCTGGTATTCTAAAATTTTTAATAGTTTCGATGTATTATTTTTTTAAATTTTATTCAAATTGTTTGATTAATCAGCTGAATAAGTGTTCTACCAGATAAACTATATATGCATATATTCTTCGCATATATGAATATATAAATAGGAGTATTACAAATATTATATAAAGAAATGTCCGTCCAACGCTCCTCGAAATACATTTCTAAAAAATAAAAAAGAAGGCCATACAAGATGACCTTCTTAACATGAGATAAAAAATAATTTTATGTTATGTAACGTGTTATGTTCTGTTTCTGCGGTAGAAATCAACAAGGGACTGAGTTGAAGCGTCTTGTTTTGCTAGTTCTTCGTCGTTATGAATTGCAGGGAAAATCTGTTTTGCAAGCTGCTTGCCAAGCTCAACACCCCACTGATCATACGAATCAATGCCCCACACTACGCCCTCAACAAAGGTAATGTGCTCATAGAGCGCAATAAGCGTTCCAACGGCACGTGGGTTAAGCTCTTTGCCAAAGATAGAGGTAGTTGGCCTGTTTCCTTCAAAGACGCGTGCAGGAACCATCCATTCTGGAGTTCCCTCAGCGCGGACTTCATCAGCAGTCTTACCAAAAGCAAGCGCTTTAGTCTGCGCAAAGAAATTGGAGAGGAAGAGTTCATGGACGTCTAGGTCTGCATCTTTGGTGGCAAAGGCAGTATTTACAAACGCAATAAAGTCAGCGGGAATGATCTGGGTTCCCTGGTGAATAAGCTGGTAGAAAGCATGCTGACCGTTGGTACCAGCCTCTCCCCAGAAAATCTCACCTGTGTTAGATGTAACCGCAGTGCCATCCCAGCGCGTAGACTTGCCGTTGGACTCCATGGTAAGCTGCTGGAGATACGCAGGGAATCTATGCAGGTACTGGCTGTATGGAAGTACCGCATGAGATGCCGCTCCAAAGAAATTAACGTACCAAACATTTAAGAGACCCATAAGAGCAACAACATTTTGCCTCAGAGGAGTGGCCTTGAAGTATTCATCAACTGCGTTAAAGCCGCTCAGGAACTCTGCAAAACGCTGTGGACCAAAAACAATTGCCAGTACCAGACCAACCGCAGAATCAACCGAATAACGGCCGCCAACCCAGTTCCAGAAACCAAAGGCATTCTCTGGGTCAATACCAAAGTCTTCTACCAGATCAAGTGCAGTGGAGACAGCAACAAAATGCTTACGAATAGCTTCTGCGTTCTGACCGTCTGAACCATCAATAACGCCCTGTTCAGCAAGCTTTTCCAAAAGCCATGTGCGAGCACAACGAGCATTAGTAAGAGTCTCAAGCGTAGTAAAGGTCTTGGAAACAATAACGAAGAGTGTTGTTTCTGGATCAAGATCCTCGGTTTTCTCGCCAAGGTCAACAGGGTCAATGTTGGAGACAAAGCGAGCAGTAATACCTGCGTCTGCAAAAGGCTTCAAAGCCTCGTAAACCATAACAGGGCCAAGGTCAGAACCACCAATGCCAATGCTTACTACCGTTTTGATGGGCTTACCAGAAACACCCTTCCACTCTCCCGAGCGAACTCGATCGCAGAAGGCATACATCTTGTTCAGCGTCTGGTGAACGTCAGCGACAACGTCTTGTCCGTCAACAATAAGCGTGCCGGCCTCAGAAGCCGGGCGACGAAGTGCCGTGTGGAGAACCGCTCGATTCTCAGTAGTATTAATATGCTCGCCGGCATACATAGCGTCTCTACGCTCTTCAAGTTTGACCTCTTCTGCAAGATCACACAGAAGGTCAAGCGTCTCTTGCGTGGCAAGGTTTTTAGAAAGATCAATCAAGAACTGATCAAGCTCAAACGTAAAATTCTGGACACGCTGAGGGTCTTCTGCAAACCAGTTCTTCAACGTAGCTTTTGTATCTTTTAAGCTGGCGTAATGCTCTGCAAGTGCGCGCCAAGCTTTAGTCTGTGTTGCGTCAGTAGGCAAAATATGTGGTGCTGTAGGTGATGCCATACCAGTCTCCTTCTTTTGACTATCTCAAGGATAATCTTCGCAACGCTCATGAAACGTCACAATGTCGTTTTTCGTAAAAAATACGACAAATCGTTACTAATAAGGCTCTCCCAAAGGTGGGACTTGTTTAATAGCCGCCCAGCGTAACTGCTTCTGATGAGGATCATCAAGCGCTCCGGCAAAGTTATCAAGATTTACCATGCGCATTCCACACACATGCACAAGAACACGGGGCGAGAAGGTCTTCTCGGCGTCAGTTGTATGCTGACCAAGCTCATCTGCGTATGCCTCACGCACTGATGTAACTGCTGCGTCATTTACCATGAGCACCGTATCTGGACTAAAAGCACTTATTGCCTGTCTGACAAGCTGGGGATTTATAGGATCTCCTGTTTTTGTGGTGGTAAGCAAGGTGGCCCATGCCTCAGGAGCATAGCCTAAATGCTCTAAAGAAGCTTTAAGTGCAGAAAGTTCTGCCTCTTCAAAGTCTTCTTGTCCCTTTACCAACAAAATTGATGCAAAAGCATTGCCTGCCATACACACCCCCTGAGCAGCAAAATCTCCAAACTCATGCGTTGTTTTTGCCATGTAAGCTTCTTTTCGCATAGATCTTTCGCTTGGCATGCGCACCTCTTTCTTATATGCCAACTATGCACGTAATTCACAATTTGAGCAAGTCCATAAAGTTTTGTGTATACACTTCTCTAATTTGGGGATAAGTTTGCTAGCAATAAAAAGTTAATGGCTTTATAGCCCTATGTAACTGGAGGTTCGTTATGGCACAGCAGCTCACTACTGCAGAGTTTGATTCTGTTCTTGCTAACGCAGACAAGCCTGTCCTCGTTGATTTCTGGGCATCCTGGTGTGGTCCTTGCCGCGCTCTTGGCCCAGTCGTTGAGGAAGTTGGCCATGAGATGGCAGACAAGCTTGACGTCTACAAGGTAAATGTTGACGACGAGGCTGATCTTGCAACTCGTTTCCGCATCGTTTCTATCCCAACCCTCATCCTCTTCAAGAACGGTGAGCCAGTTCACACCATGGTTGGCAATCTTCCTAAGGCTGACCTCGTTTCTGAGCTTAACGCTAACCTGTAAGTTCTTGTGTGTCACGCGCTTGCGCTGGCTTATCATTGAACTAAGCGGCGGTACGTCTATCGGCGTGCCGCCTTTTTGTTACAAGGAGAACTAATGGCCGGTAAAAGCCTTGATGCTCAAAAGACAGGACTTTTAACAGGAGTTCGCAAGCGCCTTTTTCTACAGCGTCTGCGTTCTAGCCTTTCTACCATCATTCTGCTTGTCTCATCAGCAATTTTTATTTTTCTGTTGATTGACGTTTCTGAAGGCGACGTCATTGGCATTGATCACTTTGCGTACAGGCTTTTTGTTGTCCACCTCAGAACTCCCCTCCTCACAGAGATAATGGAAGGGTTCTCTGGACTTGCAAGCCCCGTCACCGTTATTGTCATGCTTATTGTGGTTGCTGCTTTTGCACCAGGGCCAAGTGTCGGCAGGCTTGCCTTTATTAATCTGGGTGGCGTTGTTGTTGTAGACCTTATCTTTAAGGCGATTGTCCAACGTCCACGCCCGGATGGCTTTAGACTGGTTGTTGAAACTGGCTACAGCTTCCCGTCGGGCCACTCGATGTTCTCGATGGCTTTTTATGGCCTGCTTATTTGGCTTGTCTGGCATTACGAGAAAGACAAGCTACAACGTTGGCTTTGGTGTGGCCTGTTCTCTGGCGTCATCATTATGATTGGCATCAGTAGAATTTATCTGGGCGTCCACTATGCTACCGACGTCATTGGTGGTTTCTCGCTCGCTCTTGTATGGCTAGTGCTTTTTACCAAGCTGATGATTCCATCGCTTATTTACAAGAAGAAAGTACCTCAAGCGAAGACAGACTAATAATCTCTGCGCTGACTACCTGGGCTGTTTCTTCATCAACAATAATGCGTCCCATAGTTGCGCCCTCGCGACCACGCGGGTAGGTAGGGCTTCCTGGATTCATTACCAGCGTATTGGTCCACTCGTCACGCTGTACAAAAGGCTTATGCGTGTGACCGCAGATAGCAATATTGCATTTGACCAGGTCAAGCCTCTCGCGATAATGACATACCTGCCACTTGAGACCAGCTGCAAAGAAAATAATCTTTTTCTTTACCATGGGACCATAGTTGTAGCAGAAGTCATTATTGCCCAGACAAAGCTTAACGGGAGCAATCTTCTGCAGTGTCTGATAATCGGCGTTAGAGGTAATATCTCCTGCATGCACAATGTAGTTGGCACCTTGCAGAGCTTCAAGCAACTCAGATGACAAATACCCATGCGTATCTGAAATTACGTCAAACCTTACCAGTGCCATACCAAACTCCTACGTGCGCTTTTAGTTGCTGGCGAGAAACCCTTTGAGCTTCTACAGTCCCAGTGCTCGCTTGAGTGCAACCACACGACGGCGAGAAACCGAAATGTGACGCTCCTCAAATCCCTGAATAGTCAACTGTAGGATACCAGCAGAGATAACCTCAACATCGTCAACATACTCAAGATTCACGATAAAGCTACGATGAATGCGGAAGAATCCGTGTGGAGCAAGGCGCTCTTCAAGTTTTTGCAGAGAAATAGTAGACAAGAAGCGATCGTCTTCTGTGTAGATGCAGGAGTAATCGTCTTTTGCCTCAATAAAGCGAATCTGATCAATAGGAACAAGAACTTTGCTTCCGCTCTTAATGACAGGAATTCTCTCAATGGTTGCCATAGGAGACTGAGGGCGCAGGCGCTCCTCTACCTTATCAAGAGCCTGCTCAAGGCGCTCGGTCTCAACGGGCTTCATCAGATAATCTACCGCATTAACGCCAAATGCATCCAGCGCGTACTCGCTATATGCGGTGACAAACACAATCTGGGGAGGATTCTTCAGCTTGTGAAGAGCCTCTGCAAGCTGCATTCCATTTGTCTTAGGCATAGAGATATCAAGGAACAAGACCTCAACGCGAGACTCCATGAGTTTCTCGACAGCATCCCTTGCACTTGTGGCCTCAATGATTTCCTCGAGACGTCCGGTCTCCTCAAGCAAGAACTTGAGTTCAGAACGGGCTGGAGCCTCGTCATCAACAATCATGGCGCGCATGTCATTCACTCCCAACGGCCTAACGCAGCGTTAAGCAAAAACCGATACTATTTTATGCTGTTGCCTGCAGTGCCGCACCTGCAAGCTTGAGTGTCACGCACGTACCCTGCCCTGGTTTAGACATGATTTCCATGCCAGAGCCAACGGCGTAGAAGCGCTCAACTCGCTCAGCTACGTTCTTAATGGCAATACCCGTGCCCCTATTTCTCCCCGAAGAATCCTGCGGGGTAGGACCTTGACCATTAAGTAAGCGAGAAACAGTCTCTTCATCCATTCCAAGACCATCATCAGCAACAGATATAAGAATATCATCATCATCGCGTGTGACGTGGATGTCAATATGGAGGGCGCCTTCATCTTTCATAGCGTGCCTCACGGCATTCTCGACAATAGGCTGAATCAAAAAAGACGGTACCTGAATATCTTCGCATCCCTCATCAACATGCTCAGACTCTTGAATACGTTCTTCTCCAAAACGCGCCTTCTCAATTGTCAAATACCTGCGCGTTTGTGTCAATTCCTGAGAAAGCGGAATGAGCGCACCTTGAGAGCTCTCAAGCGTACGGCGATAAAACACAGAGAACTCGCGAAGCAGATCTCGCGCCTTATTGGGGTTTGTACGCGTAAGAGATGCAATGGTGTTGAGCGTGTTGAACAAGAAATGCGGATTAATCTGTGCCTGCAAGGCTTTGACCTCAGCTCGAGCGGTTAACTCTGCCTGGCGATCAAGCTCATACGAGGAAAGCTGTGTGGAGAGAAGCTCACCCAAACCCTCAGCAATTGCCAACTGCGTACGATCAATTTCAATGCCACGACGATAGTAGAGCTTGATAGTACCAACCGTGCGGTCCTGAACAATCAACGGAACAATGATGCCAAAGGAGCTGCCGCCATTGCCAAAGCCTCCACGCCTTTGTAGTACCTGCTGACGACTATCTACCGAGACAAACGTCTCCATGCGGCCACTTTCCAGAACCTCAGTTGCAGGGCCAACCACCTTTGAGCCAGGCATATGCGAGGTTGCAATATCTCCCTCAAAACCCAGCACATACTCTGTATCTGTGATTGAAATAGCGGCTGCAGAAGTTTCTGGAAGCAATAGTGTGCAGATAGTTGGCGCTGTTTCTTGCGACAAGCCTCCGCGTAAGGTCTTGAGCGTCTTAGAGGCAACCTCAAGTGTTCGCTCTGTTGCTTGAGACCTGGCATGCTCATTACCAGGTTGGGTAGTGCCACCAAGAACAATGACCGTGGCAAGTCCTCCGCCTGCAACAAGAGCGGCAAACAGGTTGTCTGCCATAACGCTCCAAGAAAGCAAGCCCAGCAATACACAGGCAAGAATAATCAGGACTATCCTGGTCGATCTATGTATGTACTGAGCAAGTCTTTGCATGGTTGTCTAGTTCTCTACTGATTCTGCAGCAGAATCCTCAGAAGCAAGCTGCTGCGGCAAAGGCGAATGCTTAAGCGCACGAGCCAAAGGAGCTCCGAGTACGTAGAGAACAACAGCCTCTCCGAGTCCTGTGGTGATAAAACCAAACAAGAACATAAGAGGATACGATCCATCAAGTTCAATGGTGGTAAATGGAATTGTATAGAATCCCAATCCTTGAAGCAAAATGGGAAGATATGCAGACACAATAACGGCATTTGCAAGCACTGGCCCCAGAAGCGCAAGTGGTACGTTCTTCCTGTTCTTCCAGGTAAACCATGCACCAAGAGCAGTTGCCAGAGAACCAAAGACTACATCTAACAATCCCAAAGCTCCTGTGCCAGAAATGACCATATTTGCAAGGTTGGCAATAACACAGCCAAGCGTCAGTCCTGGGATTGCGTCAGCGGTAAAGAGTGCAATAACCACAACCGCCTCAGAAATGCGGAACTGTACAGGACCCCAAGCAAGACCGCCCAAGAAAAGAAGAGCTGCAAGCGTAAGTGCTGCATAAAGGGCAGCAATAATACCAATACGTGCAAGGCGCTGAGCGCGCTGTTTTGTTGCATAAGCTGAAGAAACCTGTGGCAAAACAATCCCCTTGTTAACTCTAAAAATTTAGTTCATGATACGACGAAACGCATATATGAGCAAATGAGCAGTGCAGACATACAATTAGTAATGCAGGTGCATTCCTGGATAGACCATCTCACGAGCATGCTTTTGATACGCTGCGACCGCCTCTTCTTCAAAAGCAAGAGGAGTGTCTTCCTCGCCTGCCATATCCAAAATCCACCGTGTGAGATAAGGATTGAGCGGAAGCAGTGGCCCAATAAGCCAGGTGGCAATAGCGTTCTTGCGACGGAAACCTTCCAGCTTGCTTTCTTTATTGATGCCAAAACCCACCTTATTTTTAAGGAAGTAGCAGTTAGAGTTATCTCCCTCGGTGAGTGTGAACTGCATCTTAAAGCCAACGACAACAAAAGGCTCTTTGCCATTGCCGGGATCAAACTCTCCCACCTGGACATCGTGGAAGCGCTGGGGCATATAGCGAGTAGTCGTAAACTTGAAGAGGCCCAGAGCCTCAATTTCAGAGCCGTCAGGATTAACGATTTTCTCGCCAAAAAGCTCTGAGGCGTTACCCGCAAACAGCATAGGAACGCCCTGATCAGCCAGCTCTGCAAGCCTGTCCTTGTAAGGCATAAGGCGAGAAATAACAAGCTCTTGCTGGGCTTCTGTCATGCCACCCATGATGATTGCCGAAGGCGTATGCTCCACAAAGTAAGGTGTTGCGACGTGAGAGGTGTACACAAAGTTCTCTTTTGGAAGGCAGGCCTCCAGGTAGAGAGCATTTCCGTTGTCTCCACCCTGGTTACCGTACTCTGGGTAAAGAATCTCAATCTTAGTTGCTGGATTACTCATGGGAGGCCTCCATCTGTTTCAAGCGCTCAATGATACGGTTTCTGCTGATATCAGCAATGCCACCGTTATAGAGGCCGTGTGCATAGAAAACGTGCTGGCAAGCGTTAAGGTCAACCAGGTCAGCGGTCTCTTCAGGAGAGCTTGCCACAAAGGTTTTAGCTGGATCAATACCGGCAAGTCTCAGCCTAAGCTGCAGGTCAAGCGACGTGTCTCCATAAATAATGACCTGCTTAACACTTGGATCTTGCAAGAACTCAAAGTCAGTCTGATAGTACCAGCCAATATACTCTGTCTGATCTTTTGCTTTTGCCATGTACGCATCAGCAATCATGATGATAATTGCTTTGTCACCTGGCTGTTTACGCAGGATATCAATGGTGACCGAGGTTGCTGTGTCATTCTCGCCCTTAGAAGCCATGCTAATAAGACGACGACCGTTGTAGTCAATCTCGTTATACCTGGAGGAAGCAATGTTAACGCGTTGCAAAGATGCAGCGATAGTTGCAGGCGCAAGACCCATCTCACGCGCGGTTACAATGGCCACAAACAAGTTATAGAGGTTGACGATAGAGTAGCTATTGAGCTTGTACTCGTATGTTGGTGCACCCTCGTGGCAGTGCTCCTTGACCACAAACTTGCCAGTCTCTAGCTCTACTGAAATGACCTCATAATCAGGAGTTGGGTTGGTATAGCCGCACTCCTCGCAAGTTGCGTGTCCAAGATGCCTAAGGTGAGCATAATCCCACTTGAGCTTGCCACCGCATTTGGGGCAGGCGGTAAGATCTGAAACAATACCCACTGGCTCTGCGGTGTCTTCTGCCAGCCTTGCAATGGAGTAATACGTACGATGTGTACACTGAGGAGCAAGCCTGCAGCTAATCATGTCATCTGCGTTCAAAATCAGATGAGTTGAAGCAGGAATGCCCTTATCCATAACGTCAAACACGTAGTCTGGCGTTGCGCTACGAGAGAACGTATCGCGGAACAAATTGGTAACAGACAAAATATCAGGCTGCAGATACGGGAAAATGCGAGGTCCAGAGAGCTCGTCAAACTCCATAACTGCAAGCTTAGTCTTTGACGTACCCTTCCACGTGGCGTTCTTTGCAAACGAGCTTGCAAAGCCGCTGGAAATATTGCCGCCAACGCGGTTGGTAACGGTCTGGTAGCCGTTATCGGCGAGAAGATCGTTGAGCAGGTTATTGGTAGTTGTCTTACCGTTTGTACCGGTAATAAAGACAATCTGCTCTGGCTTAGCAATGTCTCCCAAAAATGCAGGATCAATGCCTTCAGCAATAAAGCCTGGCAGCGTTCCGCCTTCATGGTTGGTCAATTTAAGTGCTGCAAGTGTTGCTTTAGCAGCGAGAAAAGCTACAGGAAATAGTCTGCTCTTTTTTTGTGCCACAGTAACTCCCATCGTGAGCAAAGTCTCTCTAGTTTATCACCTCGCGAGAAGGGCTTGAAGAACACAGAGCTTCTCGCCAAAAATGTCGCATAAAAAAGCCGAGCCAGGATGTCCTGGCTCGGCTGAAGCTACGTGAAAGTAAGTTTACCTTACTCCTCAGGCTGCTCCTTCTTCTCTGCAGCGTAAAGCTCGGAGAGGCGGACAAGGTGATCGTAGCGAGCCATTGCGGCTTCCTCGTTCTCCTTGAAGAGCTTCTCTGCGTGCTCTGGGAACTCGCGGGTGAGTCGGCTGTAACGAGCCTCGTTCATCAGGAACTCCTGGTAGCCACCCTTAGGTGCCTTGGAGTCAAGCGTGAACTTCTTACCTGCTGGTGCAGATGGGTTGAAGCGATAGAGGTTCCAGTAGCCAGTCTCGACTGCCTTCTTCATCTCCTCCTGTGCGTGAGCCATGCCGCCCTTGATGGAGTGCATCTCGCATGGGGAGTAACCGATGATGAGGGATGGTCCTGGATAAGCCTCTGCCTCAGCAATTGCCTTGAGAGTCTGCTGGAGGTTTGCGCCCATGGAGACCTGAGCAACATAGACGTAACCATAGGTCATAGCGATCTCAGCAAGGTTCTTCTGCTTGATGTCCTTACCTGCTGCAGCAAACTGTGCAACCTGGCCAAGACGGGAAGCCTTAGAGGACTGACCACCGGTGTTGGAGTAAACCTCAGTGTCGAAGACAAAGACGTTGATGTCCTCGCCGGAAGCAAGAACGTGGTCAAGGCCACCGAAGCCGATGTCGTATGCCCAACCGTCGCCACCGAAGATCCAGAAGGACTTCTTGGTGAGGAAGCTCTTGTTAGCAAGGATTTCCTTAGCTGCTGGAAGATCAGACTTCTCAAGCTCAACTACGAAGGTCTTAGAAGCTTCCTTGGAGAGAGCTGCGTCGTTGACGGACTCAATCCATGCCTTAGCAGCATCCTTGAGGTCCTGAGATGCGCCGTCCTCATCGACAAGCTGCTGAGCAAGCTCCAGGAGACGCTTCTGCTGTGCCTGGTGACCAAGCATCAGACCCATACCGTGCTCTGCATTGTCCTCAAAGAGGGAGTTGTTCCATGCTGGGCCGTGGCCGTTTGCATCGGTAGTGAATGGTGAGCAAGAAGCTGGGTTACCCCAAATGGAGGAGCAGCCGGTTGCGTTGGAGATGTACATACGATCGCCAAAGAGCTGGGTGACCAGGCGGCCGTAGCTGGTCTCAGCGCAGCCTGCGCAGGAACCGGAGAACTCAAGAAGAGGCTTCTTGAACTGGGATGCCTTGACGTTGTTAGCAACAAGCTCGGTCTTCTCGGAGACGTGGTTGACTGCGTAGTCAAAGATCTCCTGCTTGGACTCCTGCTCCTCGATTGGCTTCATGGTCAGAGCATCTGCAGGGCAGATGTAGACGCAGTTGGAGCAACCGGTGCAGTCGAGCTGAGAAATAGCAATCTCAAACTTGTAGCCCTTAGCCTTAGGACCAACGGCATCCTTGAACTGAGACTGTGCTGGTGCAGCAGCAACCTCTTCGTCGGTAAGGACGAATGGACGAATGACTGCGTGTGGGCAGACATAAGCGCACTGGTTACACTGAATACACTTCTCGACGTTCCACTCAGGAACAACAACAGCAATGCCGCGCTTCTCGTAAGCAGCAGCACCAAGCTCAAACTGTCCATCAACGTGGTTCTTAAATGCAGAAACAGGAAGAGCGTCACCCTCCATACGAGAGACTGGAGTCATGATGTCGCGGACCTGCTTGAGCAGAGCCTCACGGCCCTCAAGAGTGATTGTGCTTGGAGCATCCTCTGCGGTAGCCCAATCAGCAGGAATCTCAATCTTAGTAAATGCAGTAGCACCAGCGTCGATTGCCTTGTGGTTCATATCGACAATGTTCTGGCCCTTCTTCAGGTAAGAGTGAGTTGCAGCATCCTTCATGTACTGAAGTGCGTCTGCCTCTGGGAGAACCTTTGCAAGAGCAAAGAATGCGGACTGAAGAATGGTGTTGGTGCGCTTGCCCATACCAATTTCCTTGGCAAGGTCAATTGCATTGATCAGATAAACGTTGATGTTGTTCTTAGCAATGTAGCGCTTTGCCTCTGCTGGCAGGTGGTGTGCAAACTCCTCTGCATCCCACTGGCAGTTAACCAGGAAGGTACCGCCAGGCTTAACGTCGCGGACCATCTTGTAGCCCTTGATGATGTATGCAGGAACGTGGCATGCAACAAAGTCTGCCTTGGTGACATAGTAAGGAGAACGGATCTTGTGATCACCGAAGCGCAGGTGGCTGATGGTGATACCGCCGGTCTTCTTGGAGTCATACTGGAAGTATGCCTGAACATATTTATCGGTGTGGTCACCAATAATCTTAATGGAGTTCTTGTTAGCACCAACGGTACCGTCGCCGCCAATACCCCAGAACTTGCACTCAATGGTGCCCTCAGCTGCAGTGTTAGGAGCCTCAGGATCCTCTGGGAGAGACAGATTAGTAACGTCATCGACAATACCAACGGTGAACTCACGCTGAGGAGCATCCTTCTTGAGCTCCTCGAAGATTGCGAATGCAGATGATGGTGGGGTGTCCTTGGAACCAAGGCCGTAACGACCGCCAACAACCTTAATGCCTGTACGACCAGCCTCATAGAGGGAAGAAACAACGTCTTCATAGAGAGGCTCACCAACGGAACCTGGCTCCTTGGTACGGTCGAGAACAGCAATCTTCTTGACGGACTCAGGAAGAACGTCAACAAAGTGCTTTACAGAGAATGGACGATAGAGGCGAACCTTAACCAGACCGACCTTCTCGCCATGAGCGTTCAGGTAATCGATAACCTCTTCGAGGGTATCGCAGAAGGAACCCATGCAGATAACAACGCGGTCAGCGTCTTCTGCACCGTAGTAGTTGAACAGACCGTAGTCAGTACCAAGCTTAGCGTTGATCTGGTTCATGTAGTCTTCAACAACTGCTGGCAGCTGGTTATAAACCTCGTTGCATGCCTCACGATGCTGGAAGAAGATATCGCCGTTCTCATGGGAACCACGGCTTGATGGGTGCTCTGGGTTCAGTGCATGATCGCGGAATGCCTGGACAGCGTCCATATCACACATCTCAGCCAGGTCAGCATAATCCCAAACAGCAACCTTCTGAATCTCGTGAGAAGTACGGAAGCCGTCGAAGAAGTTAACAAATGGAACCTTGCCCTTGATTGCTGCAAGGTGAGCAACAGGAGCCAGATCCATAACCTCCTGGACGTTGCCTTCTGCGAGAAGTGCAAAGCCAGTCTGGCGAGCGGACATAACGTCAGAGTGATCGCCAAAGATGTTCAGTGCATGGGTTGCAACGGTACGTGCGCTGACGTGGAAAACACCAGGAAGCTGCTCGCCGGCAATCTTGTACATGTTTGGAAGCATGAGCAAGAGGCCCTGAGAAGCGGTGTAAGTAGTGGTCAGAGCGCCTGAACCAAGAGAACCGTGAACAGCACCAGCTGCGCCAGCCTCGGACTGCATCTCGACAACCTTGACGGTTGTACCAAAGATGTTCTTTACACCCTGGGCTGACCACTGGTCAACATAGTCTGCCATTGGACTTGATGGGGTAATTGGGTAAATGCCCGCTACCTCGGTAAACGCATACGACACGTAAGCCGCGGCGTTGTTACCGTCCATGGACTTAAACTTTCTTGCCATTTCCTCTCCTTGCCTAATCTGTGATTTCTCACAGTATGCGTCTGTGCGATCCAAAATAAAGCTGTAGACCCTGGGTGACTACGGAAACAAGTTTCATAGTTCGGCCGGCAGCGGTCGCATAATGCTTTTATTATTGCGCAAAAAAACAATGAAACAAATCAGAAATACAAGCTGACAAATACCTATTTTTAAGTAGGAATTTCTACCTGCGGAATTACAAAATAAACATAACACTAAAGTGCAAGTTTTTTGTAAATCGACAAAATATTCAAGTACACAAGCAGCCATCTGTCTGAAAAACAGACAGATTTTTACGTAGGCGCTCAACGTGCGACAACTTTATCGTGCATTGCGTACCCTTTGCTGGACGAGCCTTAAATATCGTACTTATCTGATTACTTAGCACCTTTGATTTCACAAAGTTTCTTGTAACCAAATAAGAAACGCTCTCCTATCTCGCCTTGAGCATCAGAAGCACATACGATTCCATGTTCATCTGAAGTAAGGAAAGCTTCATCAAATTCGGCGGTTCCATCAAATACCTGGGCAATAACGTCTGGATTAAACTCTGTTGGCTCATGAAGAGTCTGTGCCAGGTCTAACACTAAACTTGTGACTCCCGATTGAACGCTTTCTTCCGAGACACCCGCAATAAGTTTTCCGTCTTTTACCAGCCAAAGCACCTCTGGTGAACAATGAGTTTGCTGCTCTTCTCGCTGTGAAATCCTTGCGCGTCCCGCAAGAGACAGAACAGAACGCTCTTCCAAAGACTGGTAAGGTCCGACAGTCATAGCAGCTTGACCATTGCTCTCGAGCAAAATCATAAGAACACCATCTGGAAACTCTTGTGACCCTTCTTTAAGCGTTCCTTCGATGTGCTGCTTAGCCCAGGCAATCAAGTGCGGAGAAACCTTTTTTTGCGCAACAGCTCTCTTGCTCAGTGCACGTAAGTGCCTGTTATCAAGAGGGAGGACACCTCCAGCCAGTCTCCAACGACAAACAAGTTCTGGATTATCAAGCTCAAACTTCTGAGCTGCTTCTAGCTCTTCCTGGTCCACAGTGTCCTCCCCCAACTTTTTTAAATGAACTGCTACTCCCGAATTAGCAGATCAGTGCCTAAAGTGACGCTTGCCTGTAAACACCATTGCAATGCCATATTCATCACAAGCAGCAATAGATTCATCATCTCTGACTGATCCACCAGGCTGAATGATAGCCGTTACGCCATGAGCTGCTAGTGTGTCAACGTTATCTCGGAATGGGAAGAAAGCATCAGATGCTGCCACAAGATACTTTGAATCAATTCCCATGCGCTCACAAGCTGCCTCTGCACGCTCACACGCGAGAAGAGCAGCGTCAACACGGTTTGGCTGACCTGGTCCCATGCCAATTCCAGCCTGATCTTTTGCAACCAAAATTGCATTTGACTTAACGGTCTTGCAAACTTTCCAAGCAAATACCAAATCATTCAGCTCTTCTGGAGTTGGTTGGCGCTTGGTAACAACCTCAAAGCTCTCTGCGGTTTCATCTGCGTGGTCAAGATCTTGTACTAAAAGACCTCCGTCAACAGTTCTCATCTCAAGCTCGCGGCTTCTATCGATTCCGCCCGTAGCCAAAACGCGAAGATTTGTTCTCTTTGACAGGCGCTCAAGAGCCTCTTCTGTAAAGCTTGGTGCAATAAGAACCTCAACAAACTGCTTATTGATGTCTGCAAAGTGCTCAACAAACTCCAGAGGAACCTCTCTATTAACTGCAATAATTCCACCAAACGCAGAGACTGGATCGCAAGCAAATGCTCGATCGTATGCCTCAACAACATTTTCCGCCGTAGCAGATCCACAAGGATTCTGGTGCTTCAAAATAATGACTGATGGGTCATCAAACTCACGAACAGCAGCCCAAGCTGCATCAGTATCAAGCAAATTGTTGTAAGACAAGGGCTTGCCCTGAAGTTGCTGAGCGTTTGCCAGAGAGTGTGCAGGAGCTCCAGGCATCTTATAAAACGCTGCGGACTGCTGAGGATTTTCTCCGTAACGAAGATCTTGTTCTTTTGTTGCCTTTACCAGCAAAGTCTCTGGGAATGTACTTTGCTCTGCTTCAACAACACCAGAAAGGTATGCGGCAATAGCACCATCGTATGCAGCCGTTGTCTTAAATACCTTCAAAGCCAGCTGCTGGCGAGAAGCCCTTGTAGTTGCACCGTCATGGACACGCATCTCATCAAGAACTCGACCATAATCTGCCGGATCAACAACAACCGTAACAAAATCATTATTCTTTGCAGCAGAGCGGAGCATTGAAGGTCCACCGATATCGATATGCTCAATTGCATTTTCAAGAGTTACTGATGGATCAGCTACAGTCTTCTCAAACTCATAGAGATTAACGCAGACCAGGTCAATCATGCCAATACCATTATTCCCCGCGTCTGCGACATGACCAGGATTATCTCTACGGCATAAAAGACCACCATGAACACGAGGATGCAGCGTCTTAACGCGGCCGTCCATCATCTCTGGAAATCCGGTATAAGACTCAATAGGGATGACGGGGACGCCAGCCTCTTCGAGGATTTTTGCGGTTCCTCCTGTTGAAATTACCTCAACGCCAAACTCTTTAGTAAGCGTTTGTGCAAATTCAACAATACCTGTTTTATCTGTTACCGAGATTAGCGCACGTTTGATAGGGGCTTCAGCCATTGCCGCTCCTTTGTGTTCGACACTTGCTATCAGAAACACTTACAGCCTATCAGCTGCGAAACACTACGTACTAGATGTAAACAAACTTGAAACTATTCTATAATCTTCCGCTGTAAAACACCTGAAAGGAACTATTTCATATGTCTGCCGATACTCCAATCATAGTCCCCTTCGAAGATACTGACTTACCAGAACTTATCTCAATCGTTGAACGCGTCTGGTACTTGGATGGCGATGAATCAAAAGATGAAAGTCGCTCACTTGCAACTATTGATATCGCCTATTTTCTTGGCGTTTCTACTCATCGCTTTGTAGCAAAGCAAGATGGTCAAATACTTGGTCTTATTTTCTGCTCAAACGGAGAAACTCCAGCAGATTTTGAAAAATGGCAGAAGTTAGAAAACGAAACAACAGCAAAAGCTAAGAAACTATTGAGTGAAGCTCGCTTTAAGGACTACGAGATCTTTGGTGATGTCGAATCTCATCTTGTTCATGATTATTGGAACACAAACACTAACGATGCCAAATGGGAAATTACTCTGTTCTGCATTAACCCCGCTATAAAGAGCCAAGGTATTGGAGGCATGCTCTTCTCCTACGTTCTGGACTTTATGAAAGAGCAAGGAGCTAAGCATTACTTCCTTGCAACTGATGACGATTGCGACTTTGGTTTCTATCAGCACAAAGGCCTCACCTGTAAAGATAAGGCAGCTATTAGGTCATCAACAAAAGACTATGGCTTTGCCTATATCTATGCGGGAGATCTCTAAGAATGAGTTCCTGCGTTGGAAGATTTGCGCCCACACCTTCTGGAAGAATGCATCTGGGCAACGTTTTCTCGGCTCTTATGGCTTGGGCCAGTGTTCGTTCCCAAAATGGCAGCCTTATTCTTCGCGTCGAAGACTTGGATATTCGTGCTCATAATCCTCAATACACCTCCCTCCTCCTTGATGATTTACAGTGGCTGGGACTAACTTGGGATAAAGGTCCGTATTACCAAAGCAAGCGCACAGAGCTCTACCAAGAAGCTCTTTCAGATTTGAGGCAGCAGGGACTCTTGTATCCCTGCTTTTGCTCCCGTGCAGACTTACATGCTGCTCAAGCTCCACATGCAAGTGATGGCACGTATGTCTATGCAGGAACTTGCCGCAACCTCAGCCAACCTGAGCGTAATGAGCTCTCAGCCCATAAAATCCCAGCAACACGTATACAAGTTCCTAATAAGATTTACGCGTTTGAAGATAAGGTCTGCGGTTCTACATCACAAAACCTTGCTGAATCATGCGGGGACTTTATTGTTCAACGTGCAGATGGCGTCTTTGCCTATCAACTTGCCGTAGTAGTAGACGATGCTGATATGGGCATAACTGAAGTGGTCAGAGGATCAGATCTTCTTTCCTCAACTCCTAGGCAACTTTATTTGCAAGACATGCTTGGTCTTTCTCATCCCACGTACGCGCACCTCCCCTTACTTGTTGCGCCTGATGGTAGGCGACTTTCAAAACGCAATCATGATCTAGACCTTGGTGTTCTGAGAGACCAAGGAAAAACACCAGAAGAGATTCTTGGCTTTCTTGCTTATTGCGTAGGCCTCACAGAAGAGAACGAGCCTCTTTCCTCAGTACAAATTGCAAATCGTTTTTCTTGGGAGACACTTCGCGCTCACCGAGAAAACGTGGTTGTTGAGCATTTTTCACATGTTTTGTAAAATGTCATATTGTGAGTGACGCCAGTTCGGGGTATCATTCTCAAGCACCCATTTTGGAGAGCTGACCGAGAGGCCGAAGGTGCTCGCCTGCTAAGCGAGTATGGGCCCCAAGCCCATCTGGGGTTCGAATCCCCAGCTCTCCGCCAGAATTTTCCGCTCGTTGCGCCTCTGCAACGAGCTTTTTTCTTACCAAGAAGAACTTTTTCTAAGATTAGTCTTGCATTTTTAACTGGAAAATGGCATTCTATCTACTTGCACGCGGCGTTACCTCAGCTGGATAGAGGACCTGACTACGAATCAGGGCGTCATAGGTTCGAATCCTATACGCCGCACCACTTGAACTTAGGAGCTCCTTCGGGAGCTCTTTTTTATTATCTACCTGGTCTTAAGGCTACTTCACCAGCAGAGTTAGCATATAAATAACGGTAAGAAATGCCAGCTTCATCAAGCTCATCCATTACCTCAGCCATACATGTTTCTGCCATGATGACCTCAAGATATTCTTGTGGACTTAAGTCTTTTAAACCCACCCTGCCTTGGTCTGAAATCCATTTTCTTAAAGCTGCAAGTTGCTCTGGTGCTATATGGATTTCTGAATAAAACTCCTTGTGACCAAATCCAATTTCTGCTGCACTACCCTGCACAAACTGCCGTACTACGATATCTTTCTGTACCTCTACCAAACCTTTCATAGCTACCTCTTTCTTCTCTTGCTAGCCACAAGTATAGCTGATTTATAGAACATATGTTCTATAAATCACTAAAAGAAATGGTCTCCACAATTCTGTAGAAGACCATTTCAAGAATTGAATCAGTTTTGATTAAAAAGAGAAACTATTCTGGGCGAATAACCTCGATGCCACCCATGTAAGGACGGAGCGCCTCAGGCACGGTAACGGAGCCATCTGCGTTCTGATAATTCTCCATAATTGCAGCCATGGTACGGCCAACTGCCAGACCGGAGCCGTTAAGCGTGTGAACTAGACGGGTGCCCTTGAACTCTGCTGGATCCTTATAGCGGATATTTGCACGACGAGCCTGGAAATCCCAGCAGTTAGAGCAAGAAGAAATCTCCTTGTATGCGTTATAGCTTGGGAGCCAAACTTCAATGTCATAACACTTGCATGCAGAGAAGCCAATGTCACCAGTGCAGAGAGTAACCACGTGATAAGGAAGACCCAGAAGCTGGAGGATCTTCTCGGCTTCCTGAACCATGGACTCAAGCTGATTCATGGAGTCTTCAGGCTTTGCAAACTTGACCATCTCTACCTTGTCAAACTGGTGGACGCGGATGATGCCACGGGTGTCTCGACCAGCTGAACCTGCCTCCTCGCGGAAGCATGGGGTGAATGCGGTATAGAGCAGAGGGAGCTGAGATGCGTCCAGAATCTCGTCACGATGGATGTTTGTGAGCTGGACCTCAGCAGTTGGAATGAGGTAGAGGTCAGGCTGTACGTGATAGAGATCTTCTTCAAACTTAGGGAGCTGACCAGTGCCAAACAGAGAGTCCTGATTTGTGATAACTGGTGGCCACCACTCTTTGAAGCCTGCCTGGTTATGTGTATCAATCATGAAGTTGATAAGCGCACGCTCCATGCGAGCGCCCATGCCGCCAAGAAGATAGAAGCGAGTTCCTGCAAGCTTTACGCCACGGTCAAAATCAATCATGCCCAGCTCGGGTCCAAGATCCCAGTGCGCCTTTGGCTCAAAATCAAACTGAGTTGGCTCTCCCCACTTGCGAACCTCAGGGTTATCGGAATCATCCTTGCCATAAGGAACGGATGCGTCAGGAATGTTTGGAATAGCCGCAACAAGGGCGGTGAGCTCTTCCTCAACCTCTCCGCGGCGCTGATCAAGCTCTGCGATACGGTCTTTATTAGCTGCTACCTGCTCTTTAGCTGCCTCAGCCTCTTCCTTCTTGCCCTCACGCATGAGAAGGCCAATCTGCTTAGAAACAGCGTTGCGCTCTGCCTGAAGAGACTCAACCTCAGCAATTACGCTTCTGCGCTCCTCATCAAGCTCAAAGAATTTCTCGCGATCCCAATGAGCATTTTGCCTGGACTCGCAAGACTTATCTACGAGGTCAGGATTCTCGCGCACAAATTTGATATCAAGCATGCAGCTTCTCCTTGAATCAACACTTTTTGGCAGTGCATTTTTTCTTATAGCCTACCAAGTATATACTTGTATTTGGATTCTTAACCCTTCACATGTTCTGGAGCTGGATTATGGACGCAATTAACTCTTTTTTTGGTTGGCTTTTTGGCGATAAGACCGGCGTGTTGTTCCTCGTACTTGGTGGAATTTTGCTCTTCTTGGTCATTTCTTTTGTGTTGGAGCGCAAAACCAAAAAGATGTATTTCAACCACAAAAAGACCGAAGACGACTGGGATCTCTTTGGAGAAGACGAAGAAGGCTGGTCTGACTTTGATGCAGACAACAAATAAGTAACAAAAAAAGCCCCGTAAAGGGGCTTTTTAAATGCAAATGGTGCGGGCGAAGGGACTTGAACCCCCATGAACTTGCGTTCATACGGACCTGAACCGTACGCGTCTGCCAATTCCGCCACACCCGCGTGCTAGGGAATAATACTACAACATTTTGTTTTCTTCTAATGAAAAAACAATAGATATATAAGAAATTTCTTTTCAGCGGTAGAATATAGACAGTCACGGCCGACAAACACACTTTAAACACAGGAGGTTGCCGTGAGTGACTCGCGGTCACAGACCACGCAGACTACATATCTACATTCACCTTCTGCTCAGCAGGCATCATCTGCGGCTGAGCCAGAAATTTTGCTGGACCGATATCGCGTTCTTGCTCGCAGAGGTAACGGAGGCTTTGGCACCGTTTGTACCTGCTGGGATACTCGTTTGCAGAGACGCGTAGCCATTAAACGCATGCCACTGTTGGGAGCTTCCGAGACTCCCGGCGTGCTTGCTTCAACTGTTGACGAGGCTCTTTCTGAGGCAAGAACTGCCTGCTTATTGGCTCATCCCAACATTGTGACCGTCCATGACTTTGAGATTGAAGGCGATTACGCCTATCTGGTCATGGAGTTTGTTGATGGCCTTAATTTATCGGAGCTCTTGGCTCGCGTTGAGGGTGGCTACCTCACCTATGCCGAAGCAGCTCACATGGTGTCTTCACTTGCAAAGGCGCTTCACTATGCTCATGAAAACGGCGTACTCCATCTGGACATCAAGCCAACAAATATCATGATTGACCGCCAGGGTACGGTAAAACTTGCCGACTTTGGTATGGCAACACTTGCTTCAGCTGCTGGTTATGGCGGCGCTCGTGGTGGTACGGTAGGCTACATGCCTCCCGAGCAGGTTGAAGGCATGCTTGTTGACGAGCGCGCTGATATTTTCTCGCTTGCTGTTGTTCTGAGGCAGGCTCTAACGGGCGTCAATGTATTTGCGGGCAGAACGGCTAAAGAATCCCTTGATCACATCTACAAGGGCCCAAAAATTCCTCTGCTCAAACAAGATCCCGAGGTTCCCTTTGCTGTAGACGCCGCCTTGACGCAGGCACTTTCCCCTGAGCCGTCAATGAGACAAGGAAGCGTCTTGGAGTTTGCACAAGAAATTGTGACTCCTCTTGGCAGCGAAAAGCAGGGCGAGAAAAGCCTCAAATCCCTGGTGGAACAGTCAGAAGAAGAGGAAACCGAGACCTGGGATGTCAAGCATCTTCCGCTCTCAATCCGCTTCCCCTGGCTGCCCTCGGCTACCGTGCGTGGCGTATCAGCCCTGGTCGTCGGTATTCTTCTCGCCCAGTTATTCCAGCTTATTGCTCCAGAATCGTTCACGTTTATTGTGGTGGGTTCTCTTGTAGGAGCTGCGGCAGCTGCTCTTTGGACTCCGTTGGGTTCTGCGCTTGTCATTGCATGCGCGGTATATGCCCTGGCAAGTATTAGCCCTACCAGCACTTCATTCCCATTTGCAACGCTTGTAACCTTAGTAAGCGTTATATGGTGGGCCTTTGCAGGAAGGGTCTCAAAATTCAGCAGCATCAACTGCTTATTAGGAGCTTTATTACCTGCTCCTGTTTCAGCACCAGCGCTTGTCTCCGCCACCATGCATCCACTACCTGCGGTTTTAACAGGAGCCTTTAGCTATCTTTTTGGGACACTGTTTGCAAGAGGCATATCTTTAGGCTTTGCGGCAACGCCTCTTGCTTATGACTACACCTCGCTGACCTCAGGACTTCCTTTTTGGATTCGCTTTGGGGCATGCTCCCTATCTGCTCTTTTAGGCTCGCTTATGAGCCAGAAAAGACGCCGTGGGTGGATGGTTTTTGGACAAATTATTTGTGCTGCATTGCTTTCAAGTGGCTTTATATGGGCAGCTTGGATGGAGAATCCCAATTTTTGGGTAGTTGAAAGTATAGTTTCGGTACTAATTACGGTATTCTTATGTGTACTTGTATGTATTGCAATTGTCCTGATAGGTCCACTTGACGCGGATCAGGAAGGCGAGGAATTAGATGAGCTTTCTTAGTGACTTTGAAAACCGTATTGGTTCGGTCTTTGGTGCCGCACCTCAGGGATACGCAGAGCCTTTCTCTTTTAAGAAGCTTGCCAAACGCGCAGCTAAAGAGATGGAACGTGAGACGTATGAGATTGATGGTGTAGACACTGCGCCTGCCCTGTATACCGTTTTAGTTGCTCCTCAAGACGATTCACTGATGCGTCCTCTTTATGCTGATCTAACTGCAGAGGTTTCTGACTTCGTGGCTGCTCAGGCTCAGCAAAAAGATTATGTATTTGTTGGTCAGCCGCTTGTTCGTTTTATGGTTGACCCATCTCTGAAGCCTGGAAAATTTGCTGTCTTTGCAGAAAACGTTGACGGCAATACGCTTGACCAGCTACGCAATGAAGAGCGTGCTTTCTTGGGTGGAAACTCCAGTGTTGGAGGAGCTGCAGCTCAAATGCCTCAGCAGCACAATTCCCGCGCTGCTGCTCAGCCAGAACTACAGCCAGAGCCAGATCCTCTGTCCGTAGTTAGACCCGTTTCTGCAGATAATGCAACCCCGGAGGTTTTGGGCGATCTTGCTGGTACAGACGCTGGTCTTGCGGTAATGCCACCAGATTTTGTTGAGGCTCAAGGCGCAATTCCTGTTGTTTCTGCAGCTGAGTCCACCCCTATGCCTGTTCTTCCTAGCTCAAACGGGCTTCCAGACCTTCCAGTTAACGGAGCTATCCCAACAGCGGCTCCTGTCCCTATGACACAGCGTCGTGTGACACCTTCACTTGATACCCAGTTAAACGGCGTGGGCGGACGTCCTTCTCGCAATCTGCAGGGCACGCCACGCGCAAACATGGACGCTACCTGCATTTTGATTGATCGCCAGAGCGGTCGTTCGTATCGCGTTGAGGCTCCTCGCGCCATCATTGGTCGCGAGCGCTCTCAGGCAGACGTTGTTCTGCGCGATCCTAACGTTTCAAGACGTCACGCCGAGATGACCTATGACGGTCACGATTGGCACATTGCTGATTTGCACTCCACTAATGGAACGCTTGTCAACGATATCGACGTAGATGAGGTAATTCTGCGCGACGGAGACCTCATTACCATTGGTCTTATGGACCTTCAGTTCCGGGAGAACTAATGATTGATTTGATTCTCTTTGCAGGACGTGTTCTGCTTGTTGTCCTGTTGTACATCTTCCTGTTCTCGGTCATGCGCACGGGCATTGGTCTTGTCCGCGGCCAGCGCAAAGACGGAGCTATTTGGTCCGTTGATGTCGAGAAGGGCGTCAAGTCCTTACGTGGTCTTCACGTAGACATCTTGGGTCCTGTTGTTATTGGACGTTCTCCTTCGTCTGACATTGTGATTGACGAACCTTACGTTTCTGCTTCACACGCCCGCTTTACTATCCAGGGCCCTGCTCTGGTACTTGAAGACCTTGGATCCACAAACGGAACCATGGTTAATGGTCACATCATCGAGCAGCCTGTTACCCTTCGCGACACAGACGAAGTCCAGGTCGGCGATGTGATTATGCGTGTTGGACGTCGATAAGAGGCTCATGGTTTCTTCTGATACAACACATATTTCTGATACACCTACACAAGAGCCCGTGAGTGCTCCTGGTCGTTGTGAGCTGCCACTTGATGGTCGCTGTGACGCAGAGGCAGTTTCTGGCTCTAACACCTTTATTTCTTGGGGCGCCCGCTCTGACGTGGGATTAGTTCGCGAGCATAACGAGGACTCGTTCCTTTTGCGCACTCCCCTTTTTGCCATCTGCGATGGTATGGGAGGTCACGCCGCCGGTGAGGTAGCAAGCTCCATTGCTGTTAAGGTTATTGCCGAACAGGCACCAAGTACCGCAGACGATGTCCGTCTTGGCGCTGCAATTGAGGCTGCTAACCAGGAAGTTATTGATGCTCCTGCAAAGGGTATTGGCAAACCTGGCATGGGCTCCACTGCCTCTGCTGTCCTCATTGAGGGCAATCAGATGGCCGTTGCTCATGTTGGTGACTCTCGCATTTACCTGCTCCATCATGGCACGCTGGTCCGCATTACTCATGACCACAGCTATGTTGAGGAGCTCATTGATTCTGGTCAGATTACCGCTGATGAGGCTCGCACGCACCCTTCTCGCTCGGTAGTTACGCGAGCTCTTGGCTCTGATCCAGACATGTATGCAGATCATTTCTCGCTTGAAGTATCTGATGGTGACCGCATCATCTTGTGCTCCGATGGTCTCTCTGGCATGGTGCCCGACGATGAGATTGAGTCCATTGCTGTCTCTAACGTCACGCCACAAAAGGCTGCCGATAACCTTGTTTCCGCAGCTCTTACCTATGGCGGCTCAGACAACATTACCGTTATTGTCATTGACGTCTTGGACGACGGCATAGCCGATCAAACCAGGAAACACCTTACTCGTGGCGTTATTGCCACGTTTGTCTCGTTCCTTGCGCTCTTTGCAGCCACTGTTGCCGTGTTCTTCCTGTTTGTAAGCAGCGAGTGGTACTTAGGAATTAACGGAACTACCGTTGGCGTTTATCGAGGTATTCCTACAACAATTGCCGGCATAAACATGTCTTCGCTTGTTGAAACTACGTCGATTGAAATAAAAGATTTGCCTGACGCAGTTCAAGACTCTCTTGCAGACGGAATTCGCGTTAAGAACGAGGACGAAGCACATAGCACCGTCGAGAATTACCGCAAACAAATTGACGACGCCAACAACAAAGCAGTCAAAAAGAAAGAAGACGTTCAGTCTGGCGGAACACCCACAACAGAAACAACAACGTCAACAACAAGTTCGGGAGGTGAGTAGGAATGGAAAAAGCAGGTGGACTAAGGCGTAATACAGAGCTCTTCTTACTATTTGTAGGAGCAATCCCTGTATTTCTGCTGTACGCCATGTACATGATTACTGCTCGCTCAACGCTCAGCCTTGAGACAATGGCCGTTCCTATTGGTCTCTTTGCAGCATTTACCGTGGCTCACATTGCTATTAGGTTCCTTGCTCCCGCAGCAGACCCCGCCATTCTCCCCATTGTGTTTGTGCTCTCGGGAATTGGCATCACCATGGTCACCAGACTTGCGCCAAATCTTGCAGTCAACCAAACGATTTGGCTCTTTATCTCTGTTGTTGTCATGATTGTGGTACTAGCGGTCATTAGAAATCTTGACGCGTTAGCACGCTACAAATACTCCATTGGTATTCTCGGCGTCATACTGCTTCTTTTGCCAATTGTTATTGGCCAGGACCGCTATGGCGCAAAGCTCTGGATTTCTTTTGGCACATTCACCTTCCAGCCTGGCGAAATTGCAAAGATTGCCATTACGCTCTTCCTGGCGTTTTATCTAGCACTGAATCGAGAAGCCCTATCGGTCTCCATGCGTTCTTTTGGACCTTTCCGCATTCCTCGCTTTAAAATGCTGCTTCCTCTGTTTGTCATGTGGGGCATCAGCCTGATTGTTGTTATTTTTGAACGCGACCTTGGTAGCGCTCTGCTCTTCTTCGTGTTCTTTGTCATCATGCTCTATGTAGCAACAGGTCGCGCAAGCTACGTTTTTGTCAGTATTGCGCTCTTGGCCATTGGCGGCGTGGTGCTTTATCACTTCTTTGGTCACGTTCAGACTCGTGTCAACATTTGGCTTAACCCCTTCAAAGACCCCGCTGGAGACGGCTACCAAATTGTCCAGTCCCTCTATTCCATCGCAGATGGAGGCCTTGCTGGCACCGGAATTGATAAGGGAATGCCTACGCTTATCCCTATTGTTGAGTCTGACTTTATTTTCTCGGCCATTGCTGAGGAGCTGGGACTCTTTGGCGGAGCGGCAATTATTACCCTGTTCCTGCTCCTTACTGTGCGCGGTCTTGCAACAGCTGCTCGTGCAAAGTCCGATTCATCTGCTTTTGCAGCTGCTGGTCTTACCAGTGTTTTGGCGTTCCAAACCTTCCTCATTGTTGCAGGCGTTACTAAGCTCATGCCTCTAACCGGCGTTACCCTGCCCTTTATGAGTCAGGGCGGTAGCTCTCTTCTTTCCAGCTTTATCATTGTTGCCCTGCTGCTCAGGGCAGGTGACGAGGGAACTGGTCGCGAAACAGAGCTTGAGCCAAGCAAGAAAACGCTTGACTCCCAGAGGCTCGAAATTTCTTCTGGTGGAGCTCACGCCTCTTCCGTTTTGCATGGCAGCCACATCCGTGGAGGCTTTGGTCTGCAGTCTGAGGAATCTGGTGTTCTGGGACGTGTTGCTCTCGGAAAACGTCTGACCAATTTGGTTACCGTATTTACCCTCTTCTTCACCGTTCTTCTCGGCAACTTGACCTTCTTGATGGTCATTGACGCACCTAGACTTCAGGCGCTCCCTACCAACAACCACACTATTGCTAAGAGCGCATATGTTCAGCGCGGCGCCATCATGACTTCTGACGGCGTCACCCTGGCAGAGAGTGTCAAGCAAGACGACGGCACCTACGTGCGTAACTATCCACACGACGGTATGGCTTCTCACACCGTTGGCTACATCTCTACCCAGTATGGAACTGCAGGTATCGAGTCCTCCATGAACGAGACGCTCACCGGACACGCAGATCATTCCGACTGGAGAAGCGCTCTGTACTCGATGGCAGGTGTTAATACCGCTGGTTCAAGCGTTGTTTTAACCATCAATTCCCAGATGCAGGCTGTAGCAGAAGCTGCACTCCAGGGATATTCCGGCTCCATTGTTGTTATGGATCCAGCAACCGGAGCCGTGCTTGCAAAGGCTTCAAGCCCTTCATACACCCACGCTGATCTGGGCACTGTTATCGAGTCCGGTACCGGCAGTCAACTGGTTGACAGAACTACCCAGGCGCTCTACTCCCCTGGTTCGTCGTTTAAGACCATTACGCTTTCTGCTGGAATTGACACACATACCACCACGCTGGACACCACCTATTCAGCTCCAGGAACTATGGAGCTTGGCGGTGGAACCATCCACAACTACGCCAACGAGGACATGGGCACTATTCCTCTGCGTGAGGCATTTGCTCGCTCTTCTAACACGGCGTTGGCGCAGCTTGGAGTAGCACTTGGCGCAGACAACCTGGTCAGCTATGCACGTGCCTTTGGTTATGGCACCGCACTTGGTCAGGACTTCTCCACTACACCATCGTTGATGCCAAATCCTGCCGAGATGACCACCTGGGAGCTTGGCTGGGCATCCTGCGGTCTTCCTGTTGGAGAGCATGCAAGCCCTGCAGGTCCTCAGACCACCGTCATGCAAAACGCTGTTGTTGCGGCTGCAATTGCTAACGGCGGCGTGGTCATGAACCCTTACATCGTTGATCGCGTTCTCTCGCCAGAGGGAGCTGTTGTTTCTACAACGTCACCAAAATCGCTTGGACAGGCAGTGTCTGCGGATACCGCCGCGCAGGTCCGAGAGGCAATGTTGGGCGTTGTTGAATCCGGCACTGGTATGGGAGCGCGCGTTCCGGGTGTCAAGATTGCAGGTAAAACAGGTACGGCAGACGTCGAGAACGGTAACTTTAACTCGTTCTTCATCGGTTTTGCGCCTTACGACCACCCAACTCTTGTTGTTTCTGTTGTCATCGAAGGCAACGGCGAGAACGTTTTAGGTTACGGTGCTCAAGTTGGCGGACGTGTTCTTGCGCAGTGCCTGAACATCCAGGCTTTGGGAGCTGCTTCGTAGCGCCTAAAACACCGCACGGTCTTCTCCCCAAGTAGTTGGGTGTGTTCTAAGATAGTAAGTGACGTGGCGAGAAAATCGCACGCTTGATAGGAGTTGAGTTATGCCAGGTAGAATGCTCAGTGGGCGTTACCAGGTTCAAGACAAAATTGGTACCGGTGGAATGGCCACCGTTTACCGCGGACAGGACCAGGTTCTTGGTCGTACTGTTGCCATCAAGATGATGCTGCCGCAGTACGCAAACGATCCTTCCTTTGCTGCCCGCTTCAAGCAGGAGGCACAAGCCGCAGCGGCGCTCTCCAGTCCTTATATTGTCTCGATATACGACTGGGGTAAGGACGGCGAGTCCTACTACATTGTCATGGAGTATCTGCGCGGTACAGACCTTAAGAGTGGCATCCGCAAACATGGAGCCCTTGATTCCCGTAAGGTCGCTCAGATTGGCTCTCAGATTGCTCAGGCACTCTCTGTAGCACATCGTCACGACATCATTCACCGTGACATCAAACCACAGAACATCATGGTCCAGCCAGATGGCAACATCAAGGTCATGGACTTTGGCATTGCTCGTGCAAAGAACAGCAGTCTAACCACCGATAACTCTGTTCTTGGCACCGCTCATTACGTTTCTCCAGAGCAGAGTACGGGCAAGCCTTTGGGACCAACCACCGATATCTATTCCCTAGGCATTGTCATGTACGAGGCTGCAACTGGCCGCGTTCCCTTTGTTGGTGACGACGCTATCAGCGTTGCTATGAAGCAGGTCAACGAGGCTCCTCAGCCACCATCGCTGATCAACCCCAACGTTGACCCCGCACTCGAGGCAATCATTCTTCGCTGTATGGAGAAAAACCCAGCTGACCGCTATCAGAGTGCTGACGAGCTTGCTCGTGCGCTGCGCGATTTTATTGCTGGCCGCGCTACTATTCCAAGCAACACCACCGTGAGCCCCCGCATTGTGACACCACCTCAGCCAACTTCCAGGTTGGATCGTCGCGGCATTGACGGCTCCAACACCTACATCACGCGCGGTGGCGACACTGGTCGCTTGAACCGCGTCCATTCTCGCGAAGAGGCTGATGAGCTTGACAGGCGCGAGAATAAACGTCACAAGCGCAACGTTATTCTCGGCGTTTTAGGCGCTTTGGTTGTCCTGGCTCTTGCCGGCTTTGCTATTGCACAGATGCTCGGCAACTCCGCCCAGCAGTATCTGGTTCCACAGTTTGTTGGTCAGACAAAAGACCAGGCTACTCAGGCACTAAATGCTTCTGATAGCCACTTTAAGCTGGGAACTGTTACAGAAAGCTACAGTGATTCTGCTCCTGAAGGCCAGGTCATTGATCAGACACCAAGCGCTAACAAACAGGCTCCTGAAGGAACCGCGGTTAACCTTGTCATTTCTAAGGGCGCTAAACCTGCTGCTGCAGTTAAGGTGCCTGATCTTACCAACAAGAGTCCATCAGAGGCTGAGTCTGCTCTTGCTGCTGTTGGCCTCAAAGCAAGAAATGGTGACTCGGTTGAGTCGGATGACGTAACCGTTGGTTATGTTGCAACACAGGAACCAGCCGCAGGTAGCGATGCTAAAGCTGGCGACACCATCACCTATCACCTGTCTACTGGCAAGGGTAAGGCAGATGTTCCAGACGTCACCGAGATGACTGCCGAGCGTGCGTCCGATGTTTTGAAAGATGCAGGCTTCAAGGTAGATACTCAGAAACAGCCTTCGTCGAGCGTTCCTGAGGGCCGTGTCATCTCCCAGTCTCCAGCTAACGGCAAGGCAGATAAGGGTTCCACGGTAACCATCGTTGTTTCTTCCGGTGCTCAGAGTGGCTCTGTTCCAAACGTTGTTGGCAAGGACTTTGAAACCGCTCAGTCCACGCTGGAAAACGCGGGCTTCCAGGTCAACACGGTTTGGGTCTACGATGACAACGTTGCAACCGGAAACGTAGTTGGCCAAACACCTTCAAGTGCTGCAGCTGGCGCTACTATCACCATCCGCGTCTCCAGTGGACCTCGTCCATCAGCGTAATCGCTGCGGCGTGCAGTGTGCGGCTCCAAGCGCACAGTGAGCACAACTAGTACGTTCAAGCCCTGCAACCGTGTTTGGTTGCAGGGCTTTTTGCTGTAGGAAAAATGGTTGAACACACCTATGACAGATAATCTGTCAAAAAGACGTATACATTACACTGAAAATACCTCAAACGTGCAGATTATCTTCATTAGGTGTGTAATATGCCCGCAATTGTGCAGAATATCTGTCATAGGTGTGTTCTCTAGAAGCGGAATTTACCTATAGTTAGATTTTTTATATTTCTCTATTCATTTTCCAGCATATTAGATGAAGTTTATGCATAGAGATGCATATCGGGTAGTGAGGCCGTCTGGCGTCCAGCTTTCTTGGTCAGAAGTACGGCGATTCTTCAGCGAGACCTGCCAAAACCGCACTATTTTACATGCCGAGCTCGAGGCTTGACGCTAACTCGCCGCAACAAAGAAAAACCGGCAGCACGAAGCTGCCGGTTTAAAATCAATGGTGCCCCCGGGCCGATTCGAACGGCCGACACCCGCTTTAGGAGAGCGGTGCTCTATCCCCTGAGCTACGAAGGCATGTGGGATATTCTACTCACGTAGGCTCGCGTACGCAAATATCGCCAACGCTTGCGGCGCCGGCAGCAGCGCGAGAGCTGCTACTTGCGACGAGCCTTGCGCTCGGCTCTCTTTCTGTCGTACTCAGCCTGACGCTCGAGGTAGAAATCGTTGAGCTTCTTGTCGGTCATGCCAGCAACCTTAGCCTCGATCTTCTTGCGAAGAGGACGCATCTTAAAGAAGCTGTAGACAACCGAGCCAAAGATGCAGAAGTAAGCAAAGACCAGCATAATGGCAGAAATCATACCAACGCCGGTGTTCAGGTCCCTGGATTCAGGAACCATATACGAAAGCACCAGTGTAATGATGGTTGCAACAAAGCCAAGACCCAGGAAGACCCACCAAACGCGCTCGGCACGATGATAATCTGGATCCGCGCGTAGCATAGCCTCAAATCCGCGGCTACGAATATCCTCGCGCTCACGCTGGCGAGCACGTGCAGCGCGCTTCTCCTCTTTGCTCTTTGGAGCACTGGAACCAGAGCCGGAGCCACTTACGCGTACAGACGCAGCTGCCTCTCGTACTGGTTTAGCAGTAGCAGCAGATTTGCGACCAAAAGCGGAATACGAAGGACGCTCAGTCTCCTCAGAGGTTTCTTTCTTTGAAAGGCTTACGGTAGCCTCACGCGCTTCTTTGGTTGCGCCTGTAATGGTGTCACGCAGTGACATTGGTCTCCTTCAGTGGTACAAACTCAGTTCCCGTAATAATCTGGAATGCCGTACGATAACGCTCGGACGTGCCCTCAATAACCTCTTCTGGAAGATGAGGTGGCTCTCCTTGCATGTCCCAGTGGGCTTTCAGCCAATCGCGTACATACTGTTTGTCGTAGCTTGGCTGAACGTGTCCCTCAGAATAACCCTCAGCAGGCCAAAAACGACTTGAATCGGGTGTAAGGCACTCATCAATAAGTGTAAGTTTTCCGTCGATAAAACCAAACTCAAATTTGGTATCCGCAATAATAATTCCACGAGTTGCAGCATATTCTGCAGCAGCCTTATAAATTGCAAGCGAGGCTTCCTTCAGCTGAGTAGCAACATCCTCACCAACAATCTCGCAGCAGCGCTCAAACGAGATATTCTCGTCATGATCGCCAAGCTCAGCCTTAGTGGAAGGGGTGAAGATTGGCTCAGGAAGTTTAGATGCCTCAGTCAGACCATCAGGCAGCTTAATGCCGCAGACGGTACCGTCCTGGTCATAAGTCTTTTTGCCAGAACCAGTAAGGTAACCACGGACAATGCACTCGATTGGCACAGTCTGTGCTTTCTTTACCAGCATTGCGCGACCAGCAAGATACTCAGTGTAATCTGCAAACTGATCAGGAGTCTGATCTGGAAGAACAGAAATCATGTGGTTAGGCAGAAGGTCCTTGAAGCGATTAAACCAAAAAGCGCTGATACGCGTCAGGATTTCTCCCTTAAAAGGAATCTCGTCGGGGAGAATAAAGTCAAAAGCACTAATGCGATCGCTCGCAACCATCAAAAGTTTGTCGCCACAATCGTAGATATCGCGAACCTTACCGTGCGAATCGGGACGAAGCTCAGCTCCAGCCACAATGACCTCACTTCTGCGCAAAGCGCGTTGTATTGCAGGACTTTTGATTGTACGGCAAAATGCCCAAAAATCGGCCTACAACAAAGTATCTGTTACAGAGATATTATTTTGGGCAAGCAGAGGAAGGTGCAGCGAGAAGGTCGTGCCCTTTCCAAGCTCGGATTCTACCGAGATAGTGCCGTTATGACGGTCCATAATCTCTTTTGTGATTGCCAATCCAACGCCAAGACCGCCCGAAGCGCGCTCGCGGCTTTCTTCGGCGCGCCAGAATCGCGAGAAGGTCTGTGGAATGTCCTCAGGAGCAATTCCCATACCGTCATCAGTCACGGAGATAACCGCATCGTTATCGTCGATTGATACGGTTATAACAACATGACCCCCGTCGTCGGTATAGCGGATAGCGTTGCTCAACAAATTGGTCAGGGCTTCTCGGATCATGTCCGAATCAATATCAACAAAACAATTGCCCTCTGGTGTCTTATCCACAAAGGTCAACGTGCGGTTATTCTCCTTGAAGAGTGTTTCTTGTACCGCAACAAGACTCGCCACCATAGCCACAACATTGACGCTTTCTGGGTTAAACTTTGTCTTTCCGTTCTCAAGTCTCGAGAGGTGGAGCATGGCGTCTACCAGGCGAGAAAGACGTCTACTCTCAGACACAATGTTTTCCAAGCGCTCTTCATCTGCAGGTAAAATACCATCTTGGATTGCTTCAACGGTGGCCATGATAGCCATGAGCGGAGTTCTGAGCTCATGTGCAACATCACTGGTCAGACGACGTTCAAGCTTAATGTCTCTTTCGAGTGAAGACGCCATGTCGTCGAAGGTTTCTCCCAGACGCCCCAGTTCATTCTCGCCACGGATGCCTGAACGAGCCGCAAGATTGCCGCTTCTGATCTGAACAGCCGTCTCGGTAATACGGCGTACGGGCTTGGTAAGTGAACGTGAGGCCAAAATACCAATTAACCCAGAAAGCGAAATTGCAATGGCTGCAGCAAGACTAATTGCCTGGTAAGAGCCATTACGGAACGCAATGTCTCGCTGGGTCAGGAACGGCTCAGAACCAAACGTCCAAATTCTAATGCTGCCCACAGGCTCTCCTTGCAGGTTTTGGACAACTGCATAAACCACGGCGTCACCCGTCTGAGGGCCAGATAATGCACTATTTCCACCAGGTCGGCGAGCATTTGGTGCCGAGTCGTCATACAGAACCACGCCAGAAACATCTAAGACCTGGATACCAATATCGGAATTGGTTGCAGAGGCCTGACGTGCAATAGAGAGAACGTCGGCATTCCAGCCGTCTGCGCGCGCGTACGCCTGAGACATATTGAGCGCGGTAGTATCAACGGTGTTTTGTAGGTTCTCCCTGGTATAAGTAGTAAAACGGTTTTCCCACACAATGCCCAAAACAGAAATGAGCACCAATACCGTCATGACGGCAGTGAGCGCAAAGAAGGCTGCCATACGGGTGGTAAAGCTTTGAGTGCCAACGGGATCGGGCTTAATAGTTTTATAAGAACCCTCAGTTTCCGGAGGGTTCTTAAGAGAATTTGAGTGATGTTTCTTGAAGAGCGCCAAAGCTCTAAAGCTTAGGACTCATGGCTAGCGTTGCCAGCCTCAAAGCGATAGCCAACACCGTGAACGGTGAACAGCCAGCGAGGATTACGAGGATCATCGCCGAGCTTTGCGCGCAAGTTCTTGACATGCGAATCAATAGTGCGCTCATAGCCCTCAAAATCATAACCCAGGACCTTCTCGACAAGCTCCATACGTGTGTACACGCGACCAGGATAGCGAGCAAGGGTGGTGAGCAGCTTAAACTCTGAAGCGGTCAGGTCAACTTCCTCGTTGTTGATGAGAATCTTGTGACCAGAAATATCAATAGTAAGGGTACCGTAATCAAGCACGTCAACAGCAGTGTCTGGCTCAGAATACGTACGGCGGAACAGCGCGCGAACGCGTGCCACCAGCTCACGTGGCGAGAAAGGCTTAACAAGATAGTCATCAGCACCAAGCTCAAGACCAATAATTCTGTCTTCCACCTCACCTTTTGCGGTAAGCATAATGATAGGCACGTTAGAGGTATCTCTAATTGCACGGCAAACGCGCTCTCCAGAAAGTTTTGGGAGCATAAGATCGAGAATCACCAGGTCAAATGCGTGCTTTTCAAACTCTTCAACTGCACTCTGACCGTCACCAACACCTTTGACGACATAATTTTCACGCTCAAGATATGCTGAGACGGCGTCACGGATGACTTTCTCATCTTCGACAATCAGAATTTTCTTCTCGTCGGAAGCCATTGTCTCCCCTTTTCTTTTGCACTACATGTATGTGCCTATGGCACATTACGATTATTCATTAATTATTTGTATTCATTCTATCGCTATGCCTACAAATAATCTACAAAGAAAAAACACGAACCGTGACAGAAGCAGGATATCCGCTGGTAGGATCCTTAACAGTTGAGTAGGTTACAAAAGAATCGCAGTTACCTTCTCGAGCGGGGAATTCTCCGTAATCAACGCTTCTATCCATTGAATAGAGCCAGTTTGCCGTTTGGTTTTGCGTATCAACAAGCACGTAAGAAGCGCGACTCTTAACTATGTAAAGGCTACCTTTACCTGCCGATATTGCATAAGGTTCACGCTCAATGACGTAAGGGTTTTCGCCTGAGGCGGGCAGGATATATGTTCCCATCTTACCCAACAGACCGCCCGAGTCATAACTTGCTTCAACCGACACAATGAACTTATCGTCTACGCGACTTGCTGCAAAAGGTTTGACAGATTGAGGCATGACAAGCTGGTCAACCTTGGTTTTAAGGTTGTCTCCCAGCAGGTATGCTGTAACGCCATAGTAGGTGCCTTCGGAGGCGCGAACTCGAGGAGTGAGGGTAACTACGCCCTTTGAGATAGACGGTGCAGTAGCAAATCTACCTGGAGATTCAACGGCATCCGTTCCCTCAGAATCCCCCACACGCCACACGTAGCAGTGCGAAGATTCACGGGTTTTCTCGCCAGAAGAAGCTGGTTGGACTAGCCAAACCACCTTATCGTCTCCACAGGCAAACGGAGCCGGATCCCAGTTTTTATCGGCCTTGTAGAGGACCTTTGCATCTCCAGTAAGCTTGCCGTCAGAAAATGGTGCGGCAAGAAGCTCCCAGTCGAAGGTTGTGGTGTCCACCTCAACCCATGCATAAACGGAGTCGGAGCAACGAACGTCGTAAATTACGGCGGTGGTATTGTTCATCTGAGCCGCAGGAACAACGTCAACAACCTGGCCAGACGTCAGCGAAAGAGCAGAGCCCTTTACCATTGGCGTAGCAGATGCGCCGGCCGTGGTGACGGGAATCCAATTTCCATCGGCTGGATGCAACACGCTTCCCAAAGGAAGACTCCAGGTCTGGCTAGGTTGGGTAGAATACTCCGTCGAGCTATAGGAGTCCAGCACATTTGTGCCAGAAGACTCATCAAGTACCAGCGGTTTTCCTGCATCTCCCGAGCCTTCTTGATGAGAGCAGCCAGCCGTGATGCTAATTGCACCCGCAACTACGACACAAGCCGCTCCCGTCTTAAAGAAGTTTCGGCGAGAAATGTTCCCAAACAGTGACACGATTTAGTCCAATTCAAGATGCTCAAGACGGTCAAACAAAACGTTTGAACGGGTAAGGAATGCGCGAGGATCAAAGATTTTCTCAAGCTCCTCATGGCTCAGCGTACAGGCTGGATCTGCCTCAAGAAGCTCCTGGTAGGATGCTCCTTCCTTGCACTGCTGAATATCTGCCCAAACCTTCATAGCGTTAGACTGAACAATCTTGTATGCCTCTTCACGAGTAATACCAGTGTTGACCAGGGCAAGAAGAACCTTTGACGAGAAGAGCATGCCACGGGTCTTATTGAGGTTGGCCATCATCTGCTCTGGATACAGGACCATGCCATCAAGCAGGAACTCAAGCTTTGACAGCATGTGGTCAAGAGCAATAAAGCTGTCTGCCTGGGCAACGCGCTCAGCGGAAGAGTGGCTGATATCACGCTCGTGCCAAAGAGCAACGTTATCAAAAGCAACCTGTGCATTGGCCTTAACTACGCGGGACAAACCACAAATCTTCTCGGCAGTAATAGGGTTGCGCTTGTGAGGCATAGCGGAAGAGCCCTTCTGGCCCTTGCGGAATGGCTCCTCAGCCTCAAGGGTGTCAGTCTTCTGCAGCGCACGCATCTCAGTTGCAATACGCTCGCAGGTGGCGGCAACGGTTGCCAGAACACCAGCAAGGTACGCGTGGTGATCGCGAGAAATTACCTGGGTTGAAAGTGGGTCGTGGACAAGACCGAGTTTCTCGCAAACATACTCCTCTACAAAAGGATCAATGGAAGAGTAGGTTCCAACAGCACCAGAAATTGCACCATAGGCAACGTTTTTACGAGCATCCTTCAAGCGGTCAAGGTCGCGCTTAAACTCCCAGGCCCAGCTACCAAATTTCATGCCAAAGGTCATAGGCTCAGCATGAATGCCATGAGTACGACCAACGCAGAGGGTATCGCGCTCCTCAAATGCGCGACGCTTGCAGATAGCAGCGCAGCGACGAACCGCAGCAATGAGCAAATCACACGCCTGTGTAAGCTGATAGCAAAGAGCGGTGTCGCCCAGGTCCGTTGAGGTCATGCCGTAGTGAACCCAGCGACTTGGCTTAAGCTCACCCTCTGGAACCTTGGCATCAATGTAGGAGCCCATATTGGTCAGGAAGGCAATGACGTCGTGGTTGGTAACAGCCTCAATCTCGTCTACCTCAGCGCGGTTAAACGCAGCGTGCTCTCGAATCCAAGCTGCCTCTTCGCGAGAAATGCCAATAACACCAAGCTCAGCCTGTGCTTCGCACGCAAGGACTTCAATCTCCTGCCAAACGGCGTACTTGTTCTCCAAAGAAAAGATGTGGCCCATTTCTTTGCCGGTGTAGCGATCTACCACGATGAGACTCCTTCTGCTCGTAAAGGAAAAGGTCAGGTACCACTATGGTACCCGACCTTTGAATTACCTGGTGGGCCGTTAGGGGTTCGAACCCTAGACCTTGGGATTAAAAGTCCCCTGCTCTACCAACTGAGCTAACGGCCCATTATCGGGCGTGGCAATTTTACCACGCAACTAGGATAGTGTAGCAGTTTACTCCCATGCCCATTGGCCATTTACGAAAATTGGTGTTTCTTTTCCATCGGCAGAAATTCCCCAAATGTTCAAATCGTCTGCACCAATCATAAAATCAACGTGTGTGGTGCTCTGATTAACACCGTGGGCCAAAAGCTCTTCTGGGCTCATTTCAAGGCCGCCCTTCAGGCACTCTGGAAAACCCATTCCAAGTGCTAAATGGCAACTAGCATTCTCGTCATACAAGGTGTCGTAGAACAGAATGCCGCTCTGGCGAATAGGTGTGTTCTTAGAGATAAGAGCACATTCTCCCAGGTATTTACCGCCCTTCTGAGAAACAATAGAAGTCAGAACGTCTTTGCCCTGCTCAGCGCCGTAGTCAACAACCTCGCCGTCTTTGAAGGTAAACCAGAAGTTTTTAACAATCTGGCCGGCATGAATCAGAGGCAACGCAGAGTGAACAGTGCCGTTTACCTTGCGATAGTTTGGCGTTGTAAAGACTTCCTCGGTAGGAATGTTAGGGAAGAACAACGTTCCATCCTGCGTCTTTCCAGCGCCACCCTCCCAAAGATGTCCTGGATTCATGCCAATAGTCAGATTAGTTCCGTTTGAAGACTCATAACGAAGCTCTTCAAACTGATGAGAATTCATGAAGCGCTTGGTCTTCTCAAATGTTGCATTGTGGGTCTCCCAAGCACTCTGAGGATCTTCTCCACTTGCATGAGCAACGTCCAAAATTGCAATCCAAAGCCTGTAGATTGCCTCAGCCTCAGAAAGCTCTGGGAAAATTACCTTTGCCCATTCAGCTGCAGGAACACCAGCAATACACCAAACGTTTTTACCAAAGTCCATACCGTTTCTAAAGACGTCGCACTCTAGGTTTCTTGCGCGAGAAACAGCAGCTGGCTTTTCTGGATCAATTCCCTTTAGACCATTTGGATCATCAGACGAGAGGAACAAAAATGCTGCACCCTGCTCTGCAAGGGAGTTAAGCTGCTCAATCTTCCAGCTTGGTGTCTTAGAGAGACGCGCTAGGTCAACGTTTTCGTACATAATTCTTGAGGATTCTTGATCGCCCCAAATAACTGTGACAAATTCTGCGCCAGCCGCATAAGCTGCTCGCTGAACCCTACGGGCAAAATCAGCAATCTCAATTGAAGCGTTAATTACCAGCTGACTTCCCTCAGAAATTGCGCATCCCTTCTTAACAAGAAGCTCTGCGTATTTATCAATCTGATCAGACAGCGCATCAAGGGCAATCTTTACCTCTTGATCTGTCATAGGAATTTGTGCCATGTTGTTCCCTTCAACCATCAGTCCGCGTAATTCGAGTAATTAAGCACGCTCTATCAAAGATATATCCAAAATATTTCCGCTCAACTTCTACCCGAACAACCTTCTTCACAACGCCAAATTTCAATCTTGTCCATAAAAAGAGCCCCGAAGGGCTCTTGTATGTCTTTGGAGCGGGCAACGGGATTCGAACCCGCGGATGATGGCTTGGGAAGCCATTGCCTTACCACTTGGCGATACCCGCAATTGTGTAGATTTTATCACAGTATTTTTTGCCTTTTGATTGCTTGCTTAGCAACTAGATAAAAGTTTGATGAGTTGCTTTCTGCCTAGCTGCGCATATACAACAAATATGCGCCTACACAAATTTTCTCCGTCAGAAACTGGACAGGCGCTGGTCAGAATAGGCACAAAGTCACTCTTTAGCATGCTCTCCAACGAAAGGAGCGCTATGCAAAAGTACTTCTGGCGAGAGACCCCCGCACACCACTATCCCACCTCTTATAGGCGCCTGCTCTCCACCCGACAACTCCGCCTTCCTCGGGCAAAGCTGCTTGGCGGAGACCCCGTCATGCCAAGCAGCTTCCCTTCTGTAGGACATGCGGGTCTGCGGGCACGTCTAGCAGACAGGTTTTCTCGCAAACCTGAGGCTCCGCCATAAAGAAAAAGACCGGTGAAGCACCGGTCTTAAAGAAAGCTGTTTTGTTGCAACACATTAGTTAACGCTGTGATTGAGCGCTGGGTTCTTAGCTAGGCACTCGTTACAAATACCCGTAAAGCACAGAGCGTAAGAGTCAATCTCGCCGCAAGAATCCTTAGTGAGGCTGGTAAGGTCCCTCAGAACTGGTCCGTCGACATCAAAGACACGGCCACACTCATGACACTGGAAGTGTGCATGCTCGGTTGTTGTCGGATCAAAACGAGAGATATTATCGCCGGTATTAACAACCTGGAGCTCGCCTGCGTCAACAAGCTGCATAAGGTTACGGTAAACAGTTCCAAGAGAGATGTTTGGTAACTCCTCTCTTACTGCTGCATACACACTATCTGCTGTTGGATGGTCATGGCGACCTTCCATATACGTACGAATTGCCTCACGTTGCTTGCTGTAACGCACGATAACCTCATTAATTAGTAAGTGTTACTGATTACTGAATACGTTAACACTAATTGTCTATATGTTGCAACAAAAGCTCACGTTTATGCATTACCAATTATCTCTATATACGCAATCTACCTCTGATTTTTCAGTTTGGAGGCACGCATGTTTATCACAAAATCCTCAAAACCTAAGAAGGAAACAGCTACACGAAGACAAACTTCTTCTTCTGTCTTTCACTTCTGGTTTATCCCTCTGTTGATTGGAGCTCTTCTCCTTAGTCATTTTTTCCTAAAGCCTGCTCATAGACTTGCTTTTGCACAAGAGCCCTCTTTTACTGTTGCACAAAGAGAAGATTTTCCTGGTGGACAACAAATTCCTATGTGGACCGCTAGTGACGGTACGTATCTTTACTGTGGAGATGAGTTCAATCACTATGGTGCCTGGCCAGGAGCAACTGGAAGTGTAATTGACCCGCAGTCTTATACAAAACTCACCTCAGCTAACGGTGCTCGCGGTGGAACGTATACCGCTGAGCAGCTTAGAGCTATTGACTACATCATTTATCACGGAGCTACTGCGTCCCAAGAAAAAGACGTATATGGATATACGGGCTGGAGAGCTCGCGCTATTACACAGTTTGCACTATGGGCCGTTATGCGTGGTGAAGCCCATGCACTTGCGGTAAGTGTTCCTCAGACAGAGCTTCATCAACCTATTGAGCAGTTCTATTCCGATGCTATGAACTATGCTCAAAACAATGGTGGCGGTCCAGAAAGCGGAGTTGCAAAGCTCTTTGTACCTACAGGAGACAAGCAGGTTCTGTTTTTCTTTGGGCAGCAAGCTGGCTCACTCAAAATTACCAAAAGCTCCTTATTGCCTGATGTCACCTCCAATAACGAGTACTACTCCCTAGAAGGCGCTGTCTACGGAGTATATTCCGACGAGAGTTGTACCAATCTTCTTTGCAGTCTCACTCTTGATAAATATGGTTCTGCAACACTCAATGAGCTTCCAGTTAGAACGGTGTATGTAAAGGAAACCTCTGCTCCAAAAGGTTTTCTTCTTGACCCGTCGGTTTATGCTGTAGAAATAACAAACCAGAAAGAGAGCACTTTCACAGTTACCGATACTCCTATCGGAGAGTTTAATCTACGCATTTCAAAACAAGACTTTGACCACAGCACTAGCCTCGACGAAGACGCTCGTTCTGAGCAGCAAAGCGCTTCTCCCCAAGGAAACGCAACGCTTCAAGGCGCGCTTTTTAAAGTGACCTATAGTGACTCTGCTGAAACAACACTAAGAACATGGGTTTTCTCGACAGATGCCCAAGGTTTTGTTTCTTTTGATGCAGACCATAAGGTTTCTGGAGATGACCTCTTTACTCTTGGCGAGAAACCCTGGCTACCTTTGGGGTATTACCAAATCGAAGAAATTCAAGCTCCTGAGGGTTATAAGCTTCCGGAAAATTCGCTTCAAACTTGGAAACTATCAAACCAAGACGGCAATCTTATCTGGACGAATCTTTCTAGTGGAAAAGAGAATTCCTCGTCTGAGCACTCCTTTACCTTTAAAGATGAGGTAATAAGGGGAGGTCTTAGAGTTAAGAAAATCGGACACACTTCTCTAAGTTCATCTGATGGTTATTCTGAAGTAGATGAAATGCCAAGTCTGAAGGGCGCCAAAATTGAGCTAACTAATAGCTCTGCTCAACCCATCTTCTACCAGGGAAAATGGATTGCTCCTCACGAAGTTGTCACCACAGTAGATACAAACGAGCTCGGAGAGGCTGCCGTTGAAGGTCTTCCCTTTGGCTCCTATTCACTTAAAGAGATTACGGCTCCAGCAGGATACTCTCTTAACAAAGAATGGAACCCAACGGTTACCCTTACTTCTGAAGAGACCGTAGAAGCGCCCGAGCTCATTGATGAAAGAATTTCTTTACAAACAATGCTTGTAGATGCTGCTGGATCAAAAAATCCTGAATATGCCGAGAAACTCAATCTTGTTGATCACATTAAATACGAGGGTCTTACCCCAGGAGAAGAGTACGAAATTACCGGAGAGCTCTATGAAACAAAACAGCTCCAAGAAGGTACAGCGGAGCCCATCGCTCGCGGAACTGTCCGCTTCAAAGCTCCTACCTCATCGGGAGAAGCTGCGGTTCCTTTTTCTGTAAGGACTGCCTCACTTGAAGGTAAAGAAGTTACCGCCTACGAAACCATCTCAAAAGATGGTGAGAAAGTTGCTTCGCACACCGATAGTCACTCTAAAGCACAAACTATTCGTGTGACGCCTAAGCCCCATCTTCCTGGAACAGCAGATAATGCCTACGCAGTTCCCCTTTTACTCGCCTTGGCAGGATCAGTACTTATTGGATGCGCTCATGTATTTACAGCAAAAATAAGACGCTCCTTTTAGTTGAGCAGCCTTGCCTTAGTGCAAAAAAGAAAGGGCAGAAATCTCTGCCCTTTCTTAAAAATTTGTACTAGTTTCTTGTTCGTTTATGAGCGTCTAATAAGCTCAGTAACAAGAGCTGCAGCATCGGCACACTGACCAGCGTTAACGTTCTCGCGAACATCAGCAGCGGTGCAGCTAAGCGCAGGCAGTCCATCCTCGTTTAATCCCATTAAGGTAACGGAACGAACTGAATTCTGCATTGCAGGAGTTGCGTCAGTGGTTTCCCAATCAAATGCGCTCTGCTCAACATCAATATGAAGATCAGTTGCAATAGTAGAAAGGAGTCGAGTCATTCTACGGTCAGCGCGGCGAACGTTGCCAATTCCCTCATTCTTAAGGATGGAGAGTGAGCCAGCACCAACGCAGTCAAGGTTAATCAGGAAAGCACCGCGAATATCAGTTCTATGCTTTGCGAGGAACTCCCTCATGCCTGCGTGATCAAAGTCAGATGCTCCAAGCGCAACAAACCAAATGTCATGTGCAATGAGTTCGTCATCAGAGAGAGACAGAACGGCATTACGAAGATCATCCTCAGAAATAGCGGCTGCATCTTCAGAGTCGGTCTCTTCACGATTCTCAGCAGATGGTGCTGCACCGCCCTTCCAGTCATCCGATGGTCCGTCGTTACGACCAAAGAGTCTAAAGGAGCGACGCTTTGCCTCAGGAGTCTTTGCGTCCTGTGCCTCTGTGAGACCCTCATCAGCCGAAATGGTGTCGAATGGGCTCTCTGCATCTTCTGCCTCTGGAGAAGGCGCAGATGTTGGAGCTGGAACATAGTGAGGAGCTGGCTCGGAAGATGGAGCTAGAGGATCAACGGCGTCGCCAGAAGGATCAGGAAGATCAAAGAGGGATGCACGGCGAGCAAAATCATTCTTGGCGTGCAGCTCATGTGCAGTTTCAGGCTGAACTTGCGTTGCATCTGCGTCAGCGGACTCATGAACCTGCTTCATAGTTGCATTGAGCTCATCGTCAACAGAATCATACGCAACGGTGTTGTCAGCAGAAGCATCCTCAGTCCGCTCTTCTTCTGTTGTTGCATTTACAGCCTCTGCAACATCCTCGAGAGATGCAGTCTGGCTTGCGCCAGTAGTGTCATAAGCAACGTAGCTTACTTCGCAATCCTCAGGAAGAATGCCCAGTGAATTAAGAACTTCCTCGCCGTGGCGGACGCCTTCCACCTCATCAGGCTCTGGGATAAGTGCAGCTGCATCTCCTGCAAAATGATGAACAACCTCGGGTCGATGACCAGTAGGGCGGACATTCTCGAGAATACCAAGAAGTGCTGCAACTGAAGACTTGTTGTTGTTTGCGCCAATAGTGCAAGGTGCAAAACGCTCTGCAATAGTTGCGACAGAAAGAGCAACAAGTGGAAGAGCTGCAAGAATACCAACAATCCAGAAAAGGACACGAACTGGATCAGGAAGGAAACGAAGAATCTGAACAAACGTAGCAACAAACACGGCAGCTACACACCAACGAGCATACCTCTGTGCAAGCGGTACGTACTTTGCTACAGGGGACTCAACAAGGAAGTTTGTATGTGGAGAGTCATAGTGAGCAACAATTACGATTGGACGATTGCCTTTTGCGACAAGCTCACCAGTGGCCTCGTGTTTAGCAACAACGTTCTGGCTCCTAATAGAAGATCCAAATGAACCCAGAATGTCATTACCAAAATACTTGAGACACGTAAGTGCGCCAAAACCAGCGACAAGCAGAACGCCAAAAGCAATGAGTGCTGCATTACCAGTGCCTGCAAAAATAACGCCAATGAAGAGGAGGATTAGATAGATTGAGTAGCCAAGACTCTTAATAGACTTAGCGTCAAATTCTTCAATGGTTGCCTCAAGCCCGTGAAGTTTCATTTCTTCAGCAATGGTTTGAGCAGCCTGAAGCTCCTCTTGGCTACCGGCAGGAGCAATATCAATCTGCTCGTCTAGATAGTCAACATAGTCATGTGTGATGGCCATACTACGTCCTTCGTTGGCATGTCTTCTGACAGGTTTCATATATACGTCATTAGTATACGTCTTATATCGAAATATAGCGGTTAAAGTGTATTTTTACGTCCAAATTTAGAAATTCTGCACTAAATATCAAAAACTTTCGTATATGTTTAGAGAGATTTGAGTTCAACTAGCAAAAAGCGGGAGGTGGATATGGCTCCAAACAATCAAACTCTAGGTAATAATGAACTTGGTGCCTGGAGGATTTTCTCGCTATTTATGCTGCTAATTCAAAAGGGACCTCTACCCTCGGCAGAAATATATGCAGCGATTTACTCAGATTTATCTACCGATTCTGCTTTAAGAACTTTTTCAAGAGATCGCACTGTTTTGAAACAGCTTGGATTTGCAATTACAGAGGTAAAAACAGGAAAAGAAAAGTCATTCTATCTTTCGGACTCGAATTTCTTTAATTCCTCGTACGACTTAAGCCCTGAAGATGCCAATCAGCTGCTTGTAATCTGCAATGCAATTCTCACTGACGCAACGTTTGTATACCAAGAGGAATTGAGAAACGCGCTCTCTAAAATTGTGGGTAACTTTTATTCCTTGGACTCAGGTAAGTCAGACAGCCAAAAACTCAGCGCTTCTTCCCAAAACAAAGTCTTTCCTGTTCTATACGAATCACTCAGCTCTAAACAACTGGTAAACATCACCTACACAAACTCACAGGACCTAGTTAAGCAAAAACATCTGGGCGTGCTGGACTTCTTTGTTTCACAGGGACTTCTATACTTTGTGGCCCAAGATTTTTCATCCGGTACTGAGAGCGCTTCCATCAAAACTTTTCGCGTTGACCGTGTTTTAGATGCCGCGATTCTTAAAAATGAGTCCTTCTCCATACCAGAAGAGTTTGATTCAAAAGACTATAAACTCCTTGATTTCCAGCTCGGATTGCAAGCAGACACGCTTACCGCGTTTGTCCCCAAAAATATACTCGCTGCTTTTGAACATTTCTCGCAAGGTCAAGGGGATGTTGAGCTCCTCTCTAATGGCGCTTTGTGGACCGTTACTTACGCTCATGAAGACACCGCTTTATCTTGGATTCTTGCTCATGGATTAATTCCAAGGTCTCCAGAGTCTCTTCTCGCAAAGTGGAAAGAGTCTTTAAGCGAGGTTGCCAATGGCTGTTAAAAACACCTCTTTTGGAAGAAAAAACATATCGTCAGCTGTCTATAAGCTCATACTGCTTGCTTCTGCATTGAGGGAGTCTTTTGACGCAGTTGAGCTAAGCGCGGTTCAGTCGCGATTTGGCATTTCCTCTGAAGAGGCTGCTATTCTGATGGAGCTTTTGCAGCTCACGGACGAGAATGGCTATCTTCCCCTCCCCCTTACGGGAGACCAAGATACTCTGACACTTGTTGGAGAGTCTCCCTTTACTGCTCGCAGGCTTGTCTTAACGGATGAAGAAACCTTGGCACTTAAAGAGGCTTTTACCGCTCTCGCTTTGCCCCAAGAAAGTGTATTTTGGAGCCTCTTGAAAACTCCATATACAAAAAGCTCTTCACCGGGCGGGTCTTCAGTCTCTCGTGTCTCCAAAAGTCACTCTAAAGAAGTAGATGCGTTCCTCACCTGCTCAAATGCAATTGCAGAATCACAAGTTATTTCATTCGACTATCGCTCTGAGGAGTCTGTTGCAGAAGCTCACGGTGATAGAGATGCTGCAATTAGCCAGAGAGAGGTTCTTCCCTATAAGCTGTCATACGGAGAAAATGGGTGGCTTATCGAGGGGGTTGATTTAAACCTAGAGCAGCAAAGGGTCTTTAGGGTCAATCGAATGAGCTGCATTGAAACGCAATCCGCTTCATTTGAGCACAGAAAGCTTGCGGAACGCGTGCAAGATTCTGCTATGCAAGAAAAGTCTCAGCTGGTAGAGCTTACCTTCTTTGATAAAAACGCTCTTACGCACTATTCGTGGCCGGGACTTAAAACAGTTGGAAGCCAGCGCAATGCTGTAGAAATTAGAGCAACTATCCCCTACTACGGTGGAACGTGGCTGCTACAACGGTTGCTTGCCCTTAAGGGAAAAGTAACAACCAAGGACAAGGCCGTGATGCATGCAATGCGCACTTACGCTGCGTCTTTACTTGCTGACGAAGAGCAGCTCTAAGCCAATCAGGTGATTGCGGACCTGCTACGCGTCGTGTTCTTCTCGCCACTTGGCAATTTGCTCGGAGATGTCCTTTGTCGAGACGCGCTGGTAGTTCTTGTTGGGTAATGACTTCAAGAACGAGCTGCCATATCGCTTGGACACAAGCCTGGAATCGGCAAGCACCAAAACGCCTTTGTCCTCAGCACTCCTGATAAGGCGACCGGCAGCCTGTTTGGTTGCAATTACCGCCTCTGGCAGAGAATAGCGCCACCACGCACGGTCTTCTCGCGCTTCACGCTCTTTGACCAGCGGTTCATTAGGGCTTGCAAACGGAAGCTTAGGGATTACCACGCACCTCAGCGTATCTCCCGCAGCGTCAAAGCCTTCCCAGAACGATTTAAGAGCAAACAGCGAGAGGTTCTTTTCGGCTAGGAACTTTTCGCGAACGCGTCGCGCGGAAGAAGATCGCTCCTGGCAGGCAAGGTTAAGACCATGCTCACTCAAGCGGGGTTCTAGCACTTCAAAGAGGCGCTCCATATCGCGTCTGTTAGTGAAGAGCGTCAGCACCGAGCCGCCCATCTGAACATGAACGTCGTACAGCAGCTTTTCCAAAGCGTCCAAGTAGCCTGGATCAGTTGGCGCAGGCATATCCTCAGCCACAAAGACGCCCATATGGTTCTCGTAGTCAAAGCTTGACTCTAAGTGCAGGCTCTTGTGTTCAAAGGAGCCTCTGTCCAGGCCAACAGCGTGCTCAAAATGCGAGAAATCATCTCCAACAGCAATGGTTGCTGAGGTAAACACAACAGAGTGCGTCTCCGGCAGCCACTTCTCTGCCAGCTCTGCTCCAATATCAAGCTTCTCGGCCATAAGGGCCTCAGAGCCAATGTCGCGTTTCAATCGGGTCAGCTGGGCTGAATAGACGTAGCTCTTATCCGTTCCCTCACAGATGAGCTTCAGTGAATCCAGAAGGGTGCTCAAGAACACCCCAGCCTCGCTCAAGTTGCTTGCAAGGTTTGATGCTGATGCGGCAAGTGCATCGGTGGCTTTTCCTACTCGAAGAGCAGCTTCTTCAAGAGCAGAAAGGGCGATGGAAGCAGTCTCTAAGACTTCTTTCCATTCCTCTGTTTCTCTTACATCGTCGTTAATCCAAAGCTGAAGGGAGTTATAACCACCATCACTTTTAGCCAATGGAGCTAGCTCATGCACAGTGGCCATAAGGTTGCCCATTGCAGCCATGGCTCGCTGAACTGCGGCAGCAGAGCGCGTGAGAAGCCCGGTGAGCAGCGTAGAGTCCTCAAGGTTGGCAGCGCCCACCATAGCGGCGTGGATAGCGCCAGACTTGATGCCTCCGAGCAGCTCAAAGCCGTTTCTCATCTCTTTGGCAGAAATTTCTACTGCCCACTGATGGCGAGCCTCGGCCTCAAAGCCATGAGCCTCGTCAATCACCCAATGTCTAATAGGTGGCAGAATTTTTCCGTCAGCAGCAACGTTTCTAAGCAACAGAGAGTGATTGGTTACCACAACATCCGAAGATCCCGCACGTTTACGAGCTCCATGAACAAAGCACTCATGAGGGTAATACGGGCACTTAGAGCGCAGGCACTCCGCTGCTTTGATAGTTACCATCTCTCGTGGAACCGAGCGCCAGCGAATCCCCAACGCATCCAAATCGCCATCAGCCGACTGGCACGCGTAGGCATAAATCACCGCAATTGCGGTCAGCATGTCAGACGCAACGCTGTTGCTCGAGCGCCCTTCCTGATCAAGCAGCGTCAGTGGAAGTTCCTCAAGAGCGGCCCTATCAACGCGATGCAGGCACGGATAGTGCTCGTATCCTTTTAAGCTGCAGAAACTCAATCCGTTTGGCAAGGCTCGCGCAAGAGACGGAAGGTCATGAGCAACTAGCTGGTCAGTCAAGGCGTTTGTCTTTGTAGCAATGCCTACGGTAACGTCATTTTTCTGCGCAAAAAGCACCTCAGGCAGCAGGTATGCAATCGACTTGCCAATACCAGTCCCCGCCTCAAGCTCTCTATGCGAAGAAGTTACCAGCGCGTTTCTGACCTCAACGGACATGCTAACCTGCTCGCTGCGTGCCTCAAATTTGTCATACATCTGCGAGACAATGCCCGGTTTAGCAAACGCTCTGTGAATCTCATCTTTAGAAATAGGCAGCATAGCAGGCGTCTCTGGGTCATCCGCGTCTCTTCTCGCCTTTGCTTTTATGTTTGCGACAAGCTGGCTGCGAATGTCCTTGAGCGAGAAAAACGTGCCCGAGATCTCTGCATCTGCAAGTTCGGCACCTGTTGCATCTTTCTTTGCGACACCGCGCCGAACAGCCTCTTCTTCTTTCATCTTCGACAAATACGAGAAGATCGGTCTAAATGTCCACTCCACTCCATCGTGCATTGACGCCAATTTGGCGAGAAGCCCGCGGGGCAAATTCATAAGTCCCAAAAGCAAAATGCGCCACATCCCACAAAGAGCATCTACGTCGTCACTTGCGCGATGCGTAACCTTCATGGTGCCAAACGCTTCTGCCATGCTGGAAAGCTTATGCGAAGAAAGTCGAGGTAGAGCTATGCGTGAGAGCGACAGCGTATCAATCCAAGTATCGGAGACTGAAGTTCCACCAGGTACTCGTTCAATAAACGTACGGTCAAAAGTGGCGTTGTGTGCCAAAACCGGAAGACCGCCGACAAATTCTGCGAGGGCAGCAACAGCTTCTTTTGCGCTTGGCGCACCTTTAACATCTTCGTCAGTAATTGAGGTCAGTGCTGTAATTTCTTCTGGAATTGGACACCCCGGGTCAACAAAAGTCTGAAAGCGCTCCACAATCTCTCTGCCACTCAATTTAGCAGCAGAAATCTCAATAAGGGAACACTTCTTAAAGGACAGACCTGTTGTCTCGGTATCCAAAACAACAATGTCATCCTCTAAGACATCAAATGACTCATGCTCCGCCCTCTCTGCAAGTTCTAAATACTTCTTGCGAACCGCAGAAGGGGTACCTGGAAGAATGAGTTCTTCTAGTTTTTGCGTAGCGCTTTTAGTGCTGGTCATAACCTACAAATCTACTGGCGATCCTCAAGTGCAAACTCAATAAAGCGAGTGCAGAGCTCAGGGAAATCAATGCCGCCGGTACGTGCAGAATCAGGCAGCAAAGAACGGGCAGTCATACCAGGAATGGTATTTGTCTCCAATACCACTGGCACGCCGTCCTCCGTAACAATAAAGTCACTACGAGAAACGCCGCGGCAACCAAGTGCATTATGAGCCTTAATTGCCAGCTCCTGAGCACGTGCATACACTGCAGGCTCAAGACGAGCGGGAATCACATGGTGCAGGGACGCAGGCTCATATTTTGTCTTAATGCTGTAGAACTCATCGCCCGTAACAATCTCAACGATTGGCAGAGCTGTTGGGTCCTCGTTGCCAATAACAGGAACGGTAATCTCCGTTCCCTCAATGCTCTCCTCGATTAGAATGCGCTCGCCCTGCTCACCTGCAAGTTCAAGTGCAGCGGGAAGCTCTTCTCGCGAAGTAACGCGCGTAACGCCGTAGCTGGAGCCGTTGCCAGACGGCTTTACAAACATAGGGAGTCCGAGGTCCTCAATAAGCTTGTCTACCTGCTCATCTGTAAAGACGGTACCTGCGGCAACGTCAATTCCCTTAGGAGTTGGAACACCTGCCTGCCTATACATGAGCTTCGACAGCTCTTTTTCAGTTCCCATAGCAGACGCAAGGACGCCAGAAAACGTGTAAGGAATGTGCAGAATCTCGAGAAGACCCTGGATGCAGCCATCCTCACCAAAACGACCGTGCATAGCAACGTACACGACATCATAACCGCCCTGAGCAAGGGTAACTACAAAGTCTTTTTCTGCAACATCAAGCAGGTCAACACTGGTAAAGCCAGCTTCTTTGAGTGCTGCTGCACACTGCTTGCCAGACTCCATTGCAATCTCATGCTCGTCTGACCAGCCACCTGAAACAACTGCTACATGAAGCTTTTTTAGCTCTTCACGTGTCATTTCCGCTCCTTCAGATAAGTCTCCCATAGGGTAAACTCTAGTAAACGTATTTCTTCTAAGATACCGCAGATAGCTTAGAAGAGTTGGAGAAGGACAAAAATGCAATCAAATAATACTCTTGACGGCACAAACACCACGGCTGACGGCGCAGACATCTCCGCGCTTGATTCTCGCCCACAGAAGGCTGCCGCCAAATCTGACCTCAGAAGCCTCTCATCAGAGCAAATTCTTGAGCTTGTGACGTCCCTTGGCCAGCCAAAATTCCGTGCAAAGCAGATTGAGGAGTGGATCTGGTCTAAGGGCGCTACCTCTTTTGATCAGATGAGTAATCTTCCAAAAACGCTGCGAGAAGAACTATCTAAGCAGGTAACGCTTGCTGGTGCTGAGCAGATTGTTCGCCAGGTCTCTGAGGATGGAAGTCGTAAATACCTGCTTCGCTACCCAGATGGCACTTCTGTCGAGTGCGTTGGCATGCCAACTGGCAACAAGCTTTCGGTCTGCGCTTCTACACAGGCTGGCTGCGCCATGGGCTGTGCTTTCTGTGCAACAGGCGCTGCTGGTCTCACGCGTTCTCTTTCTGCAAGCGAGATTTACGAGCAGGTTATGCACGTCCGCGACGATTTTGACGCGCGCGTTACCAGCGTTGTTCTTATGGGCCAGGGCGAGCCCTTCATGAACTACGACGCTACTCTTGCGGCTATGAGACGTCTCAACTCCCCTGACGGGGCCGGCATTGGTGCGCGCCATATTACGGTTTCTACCTGTGGCGTTATTCCTATGATTAAACGTTTTGCCTCAGAGCCCGAGCAATTTACGCTTGCTGTTTCGCTTCACTCTGCGGTGCAAAAGACGCGAGACACCCTCATGCCAGGAGTTCGTAAATACTCACTGATTCACCTGTACGACATTATGGGTGAGTATGTCGATAAGACCGGTCGTCGTCCAACATATGAATATGCGCTGATCAAAGGCGTTAACGATTCCGACAATGAGCTTGGGGCCTTGAGAGACTTCTGTCGAGGAACGCTCTGCCACGTTAACATCATTCAGCTTAACGAGATTGAGGGCTCTAAGTTCCATCCAACATCCCCTGCCCGCGCACAGGAGTTTGTAAACAGCCTCAACTCTGTTGGCGTTGAAGCAACCATCCGTCTTTCTCGTGGATCTGACATTGATGCTGCTTGTGGACAGCTCTTCCAGAAGAGAAACGCACGTTAAACGCGATATACCCTACACATTACAGGTAAAGAAGGGACCCTCTCGAGTCCCTTCTTTTTTAGTTCATATATAGAACATTTGTTCTAATTAATTGCTTTGAGCCATTCTTTTTCTACTCTCGCTTGATGAGAGAGAATGTTTTTTGAAGTTTTTCTATCAATACCACCTGAATAATCGTCGAGAATTGCATCAAGTGCCCTTCTCGACCTTCTCATTGCGTGGAGAAAACTTCTTTGTGCTTCTTTAGTCAACAAGGTGTGCTTAGCGAGAAAAGCTATTCCAATCAATGAAACTGTGGATATAATTGCAAATTTTATCTTCATTATGCTTCTTTACCGTTTGATAGTTTTTCAACTAAAGCAGCAAGCTCGTCTTCATCATTGAATTCGATTTCAATTTTATTCTTGCCACGAATATTTCGCACTTTGACTGGAGTATCCAAAGCAATTCTTAATTGCCTTGCCGCACGCTTATATGCCTGTGGAGTTGGTTGTCTTTTTGGCTTCTCTACATTAGTGACAGAAAATAGTGGAGCAAGGTTTTCTGTCTGGCGGACAGACAAGTTCTCTTCAATTACTTTCTGAGCAAGTTTGATTCTTCCTTCTTTACCACTAACGGAAAGAATTGCACGAGCGTGTCCAGCACTGATACGTCCTTCTACCATCAAAGTCTGTACCTCTGTTGGAAGGTCAAGAAGACGTAGGGTATTTGTGATTGCAGATCTTGATTTTGAGAGGACCTTGGCCAAATCGTCTTGGGTTAAGTTCTCCTGTTTAATTAGCTGCTTATAACCTTGTGCTTCTTCGATTGGGCTTAAGTCAGATCTCTGCAAATTCTCAATAAGAGCAAGCTTGAATACTTCCTCGTCAGAGATTGCTTTGATTACAACAGGTACTTCCTCTAATTTTGCAAGTTTCGCAGCCTGAAAACGTCTCTCACCAGCAACAATTTCGTAGTGGTCGCCCTTCTCGCGAACAAGAAGTGGCTGAAGAATACCGTTTTGCTTAATAGAATCACTGAGTTCAGTGAGCTCAGCTTCGTCAAAACGCTTGCGAGGCTGGTCTTTATTTGGCTTAATCTTCTTCAAAGGCAGCGTGGTAGTTTCTTTTTTATTACCAACCTCTGCATCTACCTCGCTAAAGAGCGAATTAAGGCCTTTACCAAGTCCTGATTTTTTAACCACGACGATTCACTTCCTTTGCAAGTTTGTTATATGCAAGTGCGCCCATACTTATTCGTGCATACATGGTTACTGGCAAACCATGACTTGGTGCCTCAGCAATTTTGACGTTTCTTGGAATAAGTGTCTTGAATACCTTGTTACCAAAGTAGTTAGATACTTCGTTAACTACCTGCTTAGATAGGGAAGTTCTACTATCAAACATGGTCATTACTACGCCAAAGATTTCAAGATCTGGATTAAGCTGTTTTTGCACCATCTTCATTGATTCAACAATTTTGGTAACGCCTTCTAGTGCATAATACTCGCACTGAATTGGGATAAGTATGCTATTTGCGGCAACTAAGGCGTTAATTGTTAGAAGTCCTAATGATGGTGGGCAATCAATCAAAATATAGTCAAAATACTCTTTAACCTGGTCGATTGCTCTTTTTAAAATGTTTTCTCTTGAGTCAACGGAGACAAGTTCAATTTCAGCACCGGCAAGTTGAATGGTTGCTGGTGCAATAGTTACGTATTTCTGAACTGTTTGCTGCAATACCTCTTCGATTGGCGTTTCATTGAGAATTACGTCATAAATATCAGCTTCAAGTTCCTCTTTATCAATTCCAAAACCACTTGTCGCATTTCCTTGTGGATCAAAATCGATAATGAGAACTTTCTTCTTTGTTTCACCTAATGCAGCAGCAAGATTAATTACGGTAGTTGATTTTCCAACTCCGCCTTTTTGATTAATTACTGCCAGAACTTTAGGATCTCTATCCTGAAATCCCCTCGAAAGGTCTTTGTAGCTCATTTATCCTCCGTTTGACCAAGTTTATTTAATAATACAGAATGTTTCACGTGAAACATTCCACAATTACCCTCTTCTTGCAACAAACGGATTTGATTTAGCCACTCCAGTTTTTCTTGGTAATTTGATTTTGCTCTTTGCAACTTTTTTGTATAAAAGAATTTCTCGATGTCCAAGATTGTTTGGTAACTCAAATGTTTCACGTGAAACATTTTTATACCCAAAAATTTTGGCTGCCTGAGAGGCGTCCTGCAGCTCTATCTCATCAACATTGGCCTTCATTACTATAAGTGTACCCAGTGGGGCTAAGAAAGGCTCTGCGTACTCCAAAAGAATATTTGCCTTCGCAACAGCTCTAAATGTCACAAAATCAAACTTCTGCTTGTAGGTATTTGGAATTTCTTCTGCACGAAGCTTTTCAGCCCTGACTCTGTCACTAAGACCAATCTCGTCGATTATTGACTGAACCGCATTGATCTTTTTTCCGATAGAATCAACCAATAGTGTTTTATTATCACTCATGATTGCAAGAGACAGTCCAGGAAAGCCTCCGCCGGTACCAATATCAATATAGTTGTGAGTACCAGATAAAAACTCATTACTCACTTTGAGTGGTAACAAAGAATCAAGAATATGGAGCACTAGCGCGTCATCAACTGAAGTAATTCTTGTGAGGTTCAGATTCTTATTTATCTCAATTAGTAGTTCAATATGTTTCAGAAGCTGTCTTCTTTGGTGCTCTGTTGAATTAATTCCATAGTTAAGGAGAAGTTCCTTCAGTACATTCTCTTTTGAATTGTATAATGACTTCTCTGATTCAGACATTGTTTCTCCTGTGACAAAACTTCTTGTAACAAGAAGAATTGTCACAAAAAAAGAGGAAGGCGTAAACCTTCCTCATCAAATTACTAAAGCTTGTTAGAAGTTCTTAGCTATTAATAGCAGTTACCACAACGCGACGATATGGATCATCGCCCTCAGAGTGTGTAGTAACCTCAAGGTTGTCTCTCAGTGCGATGTGAATAATGCGACGCTCATAGCCACTCATTGGAGCAAGAGAGACCTTACCAGTCTTCTTAGCACGAGCAGCAGCAGAGAGGGCCATCTCCTGAAGCTTATTGCGGCGGCGGCTCTTGTAGCTCTCAACATCAACAGATACTGGATAGTGGAAGTGAAGCTTAGCACTCATCAAAGAAGAGAGAACCATCTGAAGAGCCTCAAGCGTATTACCGTGACGACCAATAAGAATTGCAAGATCGCCGCCGGTTACGTCAAGAATAAGTTCTCCATCTTCACCGTCATACTCATCAATTGCACAGCTATTCTCACCAAAGAAGGAGAGGAGCTCTCTTAGATAAAAGACAGCAGTATCAGCGATCTTATTCATCTCAGCATCAGTAAGCTGAATTCCAGCTTCAAAATGCTCTCGAATTGAAGCAAACTCGTCTTGTGAATCAACGACAGGAGACTCATTAAGAGCGTTTGGCTCAGAAACGAAAGTCTCATCCTCCATGTCGTCCTCCAGTCAATATAAAAAGTTTAACTATTAATCTATTGTAACAAATTCTGTAAACAAAAGTTATTTTGTTTAAACCCAGCTACTAAGCCTTTTTGTGAGGACGTGGTTTCTTTTCTTTTCTCACCACGTCAACCTCGATTGGCTTATTAGCCATCTGAGCTTCAGCCTTAAGCTTCTCTTTTTCCATAATGCGCTTGGTAATAAGCTGCTGCTGAGCAAGCTGCCAAATACCAGAAGTAACGTAGTAGAGAAGAACAGCTGCTGGCACAGTCCAACCAAACCAGAGCATCATGAGGGTCATCATGCCACCCATCATGTACTGCTGAGTACGCTGCTCACCAGAGCTTGTACGAGCATTTACTGCCATAGAAAGGAAGGTTGTAAGACCAAATAGAAGAACAAAAATAATGTAAGGGATAGCAGCAACAAGGCCATCAACAGCAAAAATGTCAGACGTTGCTCGTGCAATAGAAGGAAGAATGTTATAGAAACGAGAATCTACTGGAACCATCTTTGCAACGGTAAAGAGTGCAATAAAGATAGGGGACTGCAGAAGCAGAGGAAGACAACCACCAAGTGGATTGAAGTTAATCTCTGCATAAAGTTTGCGCATTTCTTCATTCTGTCTTACTGGATCATCAGCATAGCGCTCCTGGATTTCTTTGAGCTTTGGCTGAACAACGCTCATACGAGCCATAGAGGCCGTCTGCTTGTTGGTCATTGGAACCAGGATAATACGGATGATGATGGTAAGCAGGATAACTGCCATACCCCAGTCTCCCGAGAATGATTGAAGTCCCGCTAAGACTGTGTATAGAAAGTTAACAATCCAATCCCACATATTTCCTCCGGTGCGTTCCTTTACGGAACGGGATCGTATCCTCCCTTATGAAAAGGGTGACAGCGAGCAATACGCTTAAGAGCAAGCCAACTTCCCTTTTTAACACCATACTTTTGTATGGCCTGAACTGCATATTCGGAGCAAGTGGGCCGATAAATACAGTGAGGCTTAAAAAGGGGAGAAATGTTTCTTTGATAGAAACGAATAGCACCTAGGAACAAGTTTGCGAGAAAAGAATCTTGTCTTTTCTCGCTCATTTGACCCCTGTCTTTCTTAACAAAGCATCCAAAGAAACACTTATATCAGCAGGATTAGTGCTGTGTGTATCTTTAGTCGCAAAGAGAATAATGCCGTATCCCTCAACAGGTAAACCGCTCTTTCGAGCTGCCTCGCGCAGAACGCGTTTACACCTGTTTCTAAATACGGCGTTACCTAATCTTTTTGGAGCTACAAAGGCTACCTCGGAAGGATGTGCCTCAGTGGATGGTGCTACTCGTATACGGAGAACAGAACTTTGAGCCCTCTTCCCCGCAGAGAAGACCCTTTCAAACTCTGAACGAGATTTAATGGTCTTCACAGAAACATTCCTTAGACGGTGAGGCGCTTACGACCCTTAAGGCGGCGACGAGCGAGAACGGCACGACCATTCTTAGTTGCCATACGTGCACGGAAACCGTGGGTAGTTGCGCGCTTGCGCTTATTTGGCTGGTAGGTACGCTTCATAGCTATTTCCTCCCGAACGGGTACAGTATCGATTAAAAAGCCTACAGATTGTACTCGCGTTTATGGGTACCTGTCAAATTTTCTACGCAAATACCTCAACTTTTTCTCTTTTTTATTCAAAAATCTAGCGAGAAAACCTTTCATTTTGAAAATTTCACTTGTGATAAGTGAAGAAATTTGTTGAAAGGAATATTTCTGCAAGCTGAAATGTATCCGTTAAATGCTACTATCATTCAGTACGTCTTTCACAAAGATATAAAGTTATCTACAGATGTTTAACACTTGTTGAAAACTTTCATTCATTGTGAAAGAAAACGAAAAGTTTTCTTCATCTGTTTAACAATTGTTGAAAAGGGGGTGTCATGGCAAGAGATTTCTTTCCTTTTGTTGAGGAAAACACCAACCAGGATGAAAAAGACGCCGGTTCTGATAATTCTCTCACCGTCCGTTATGCTGCACGTATTGCAGTGTATGACGATAAAGCCGCAGCACCTCGTGTTGTTCTCGTAGAACCAAAAGACGTTCGATCTTATCTTGATGAAATTGCAGCTACCGTTAACCAGCTTGCTCACGAGCAGGGAGGAAAAATTCCTTTTATGGTTATGCGTGAGATTGTGGAAAATTTCATTCACGCTCGATTTGTAGCGCCTACAATTTCAATCATGGATAACGGAAATACCATTAGGTTTTCAGACCAGGGACCTGGTATTAAAGAGAAAAATCGAGCTCTTGAGTTTGGTACTTCTTCTGCAACAGAAGAGATGAAATCGTTTATTAGAGGCGTTGGTTTTGGCCTTCCTTATGCTCAACAATACATGGTTGAGAAGGGTGGAAGTCTTACCCTCGAAGACAATATCTCTGGCGGAACCATTGTTACCTTGTCAACACGCCGCTCTAAAGATGCGCACATTCAGACGCTTCCAACTCAAGAAGAAGCTGAAGAATTACCTGTAAATCAGAACCAACAGACAGTTTCATATGCTCCACAAGCAGTATCTCATCAGACAGCTACACAGCTTCCTAATCTGGTACTTACAGATCGAGCAAAACAAGTTCTTCAATACCTTTCTGAACATGAATGGGTTGGAGCAACAGAGTTAACAAGTACCTATGGACTTTCAACACCAACGTGGTCAAGAGAATTAAAATCGCTGGTAAACATAGGAATAATCGGAAAAGTTGGGCAGAAATATAAGCTCACTACTATTGGAGAAACTCTCCTTTCATAGAGTTTCTCAACATTATTCGCTGAAAGTTATCAACATTCCTCTATACTAGGTGTCCCAATTTTCAACATTTTGATTGGACACGTATGGATGCATCAATTGATTCAGACGCAGTAGCTCTATGGCAAGACGCAATTGACCTCTTGGTTGAAGAAAATCAGCCAGAGGCTTTTATCGCTATGTTGAGAACCTGCACTCCAATTAAAGTTGAAGATAATGCTCTGTGTGCTGAAACATCAATGCGCTTGGCATATAACCGTATCCTTAAAAATCTACCGATTGTTGAGAGATGCCTTTCGGCAGCGGCCTTTGAAGACATTATTTTGAGCCTTACTCTTACAAAGTCTTCTACTCCTGTTACCACTACTTCCACAATGACTCCTCAAGAGTTTAATGCTTGGAAGCAAAAAACTGCTCCTATACAAGCAGTTGTTCCAGAGCAGATTCAAGATTTTGAATCCCAGGAACAAAGTCTTGAAGAATTAAAACAACAGACCTTAAAGCGCCGGAAGAGTAATCCTCTTTATGAGGAGACATCTTTCAATTCAAACCTCACGTTTGATCGCTTTGTTGTTGGTGACGAGAATGAGCTTGCACATCAACATGCATTAAATGTTGCAAACGACGCAAAAGGTAAGGCAAACCCGCTGTTTATTTACGGTGCAAGTGGTCTTGGAAAAACTCACCTTCTACGCGCGGTTCAAAACTACATCAACTCTGAAGATATTGAACGCGTTTGTGTTTATAAAGACGCAGATGCTTTTGTTGATGACTACGTAAATGCAGTTCGCAAAAACGCATCAGGAAACGCCGCAACAGAACTCAGTAACAACTACCAAAATATTGATGTTCTTATCATCGATGATGTCCAAAAACTTGCTGGTAAAGCAGGTACTATTAACTTCTTCTTCAATATTTTTAACTCTCTTATTGATAGAGGTAAGCAGATTATTCTTGCCGCAGATAGAACACCTGCTCAGCTTGGTATGGGATCTGACGGATTTGATGATCGTATTACTTCTCGCATGAGTGGTGGCATTGTTATTGGTATTGAGTCACCAAGTTACGAGATGAAACTCAATCTCATTCATGTCTTCTGCGACCGCGCATTTAAAGAAAGAAATTCTTCTCTTTCCGCAGACGATTTACCAGAGGACATCCGTCGTTACATGGCTGACAAGGCTGGTCAAAGTATTAGAACGCTTGAGGGTTTCTGCAATCGCTGTGTAACTGGTCAGATTAAAGCAAAAGAATCTGGCACAAATATTAAACAAGAAGAAATTGATAAGATTGCAGATACCCTTTGGCGTCGCGTTTCAAAAACTGTAAATATCGAGAAGGTCCAAGAAGTCGTAGAGAATATCTATGGCATCAGTCATCGTGATATTGTTGGCAATAAAAGAAATAAAGAGATTGCAGAACCACGTCACGTAGCAATTTACCTTGCACATGATCTTTGTCAGTACACCTTGGTAAATATTGGAAAGCATTTTGGTGGCAGAAAACACGCAACAATTCTGCATAGTATTGAAGTGATTGAAGAAAGAATAAAAGAAGATAAAAGCTTCTATGATCAAATTTCTCAACTCAAGAAGACTATTCTTGAACAAAGTTAGTGTTTAAAACCTGTTAGTAACGTGTTAACTGGTGAAGAGAAGTAATGATTTGTTGTTGAGAGTTTAGGAGAGGGAGTTTTACTTTGTTTATGGATGTTAAAAATAAGCAAACAAATCTGACCTCTAGAAATACATTTCTACCTCTAGAAATGTAAAGCTTTCTTCTTTTCAACATAGCTTATTATTACTACGATATTTTTATTCTTATCTAAGAAATAATAGAAAGGGTCGTCATGAAATTTACTGTAAGTCAATCCGCTCTCCAGACGGCACTTGATATTGTTTCTAAGGGTATTGGTTCTAATACAACACTCCCTGTTCTTTCTGGTGTTTATCTCAAGGCCTTTAATGGCATGCTTGAACTTCAATCCAGCGATTTGACCATTTCTATCAAACATCAGATTGCAGCTAACGTTGAAGAAGAGGGAGAAACCGTTGTTTCTGGAAAGGTTATCCAGAACATTGTTAAAAATCTTCCTGATGCTGCAATTACTTTTGAAGGTGGAGAGCGCACACTTTCTGTAACATGTCAGCGTTCGTCTTTTAGACTTAATACTCTTTCTGCTCACGACTGGGCTCAATTCCCAGAGTTTGATCTTGAGAAAACCTGTGAGCTCCCAAGCCAGCTTCTATCAACTATGGTCGATAAGGTGTATCGAGTAACTTCTAAGGAAGCTTCTCGTCCTATTCTTCAGGGAATTTCTCTTACTGTTGAGGACAACACTATTCGTCTTGTTGCTACTGACTCATTCCGTCTTGCCGTTTGTGATTCCAATACAGATACTCCAGCAGGTGAGTCTTTTACTGCAATTATCTCTGGCGAAGTGTTCCATGACGTTCTTTCCATGCGTAGCATGACTGAGAAGGTTTTGATTGGTACTACGGACAATCAGGTAGTCTTCCAGTTTGGAAACACCACTCACATCTCTCGTAAGATTGAAGGTCATTTCCCTGACTATAAGCAGCTACTTCCTACGTCTTGCACCGCGTCAGTTGATATCAACGTTGAAGATTTTTCTGCAGCCCTGAAGCGCGTCTCTGTTATTGCACTAGCAAATCCTTCAGTTCGTTTTGATGTTGACGCCGATGGTAAAGAAGTTAAGCTCTCTGCATCCTCACCAGATCAGGGTGAGTCTTCCGAGCATATTGAAGCTCAGATTGAGGGAGATTCCCTTTCAATTGCTTTGAATTATCACTATGTCTTTGATTGTGTAAATGCTGCTCCTTCTAAGGATCTTCTGCGTCTTGAGTTACAAGGTCCTTCTCAGCCAGCTATTTTCAAATCAAACGGCAAGGTCAACTACTTGTATCTTCTGATGCCTGTTCGCCTCTAATTTGATAGGGATTGTGTGGGACTTAAAGTTGAACATGTTTCGCTGTATAACTTTCGTTGTTTTTCTTCGAAAGAGATAGATTTATCTGCACAAACTACTATTTTTGTAGGAAAGAACGCTGCAGGTAAGACAAATACTGTTGAAGCACTACAACTCCTTACTGCTGGATATTCATTTAGAAAGCCCACACCTTCACAACTCCTTCTTACAGGTACTTCTGAGGCAAAGATAGAAATTTCTCTTACAGGAGATGGAAGAAAGCTAGAAAATGCCTGCACCATTACAGAACGCCGCCGTCAATTTTTAAAGAATGGCAAGAAATGTCAGGCTGCAGATATTTCTGGAACACTGATGTCGGTACTTTTTAATCCCGATGACCTTTCAATGATTAAAGGTGGTGCATCGTATCGCCGAGAAGAATTTGATGACTTTGGCCGCCAGGCAAATAAAAGCTACTTCAAGGTCTTCTCGGCATATACCAAGACAGTTGAGCAAAGAAATAAGCTGCTTAAATCTGATTGGCCAGATGAAAACTTGCTTGATGCTTGGGATTTTTCACTTGCAAGAGGAGGGGCTACGCTTCTTCATGCACGAATTCATTTGTTTGATCGCTTGGCAAAGAAGACATGTGAGATCTACCAGGAACTCTCTGGTGGAGAACACCTAGAAATGAACTATATTTCTTCAATTGGAGAGGTATCTCTTGAGGCCACTAGAGAAGAAATTACTGATCAATTCTTGAAGGCTTTAAGTGAAGCTCGCACGGATGATATTCGTCGTCAGCAAAGTACAAAAGGACCTCATCGAGACGACGTTGAGTTTTTAATTGAGGGCAAAGATGCTAGAAATTTTGGTTCTCAAGGCCAAATTAGAACTGTCGTTTTAGCACTTAAGATGGCAGAAGTTCTCCTTTCAGAAGAAATACTTGGCGAGAAACCCTTGCTGCTTTTAGATGATGTTATGAGTGAGCTTGATGAAGACCGCAGAAAAGCCATCATGGAATTTGCATTCCATGACATTCAAACGGTAATTACCACTACAAACCTTGGGTATTTCTCTGAAGAGGTTTTAGAAAAAGCGCAGATAGTTAGGTTTAGTGATGAATAATCAACAAGAAACACCTGCGCGCGGTGGCAATGAAAATACAAAAGATTTAATGAGTTCACTGCTTGGAACCTTCAAAGATTCTAAGAGCATGTCAAAAAATCGTCGTGCCTATCTTGCGTGGGTTGAAGCAAATGGTGAAAGAGAGACAGAACATACAACCGGCGTATTTGTTAGAGAAGTTGCTGGTAGAGAGTACCCTGTGCTTACTGTCTATGTAGATAATCGTATGTGCATGATTGATTTTCTTGCACAGAGAGAAATTTATAGAGCCAGGCTCTCAGAGCAAGGCCTGGAGTTCTCAGACCTTGAATTTAAGCTGGACAAATACAATAGACATGCTGGTAAAGAAGCTGCCTCTTCAGAAAAGCAAGCGCAGGGTCAAAAAGAAGAGAAAAAAGATCTTCCAGAACTCACCGTGGAAGAAAAATCACAAATTTCTGAGTTAGTTTCTGACCTTTCTGAGCCACTTAAGTCAACGGCTTATAAAGCGATTGAAGCAAGTTTTAGACAAAAAAAGAGTCTTTAGTCAAATCTGTCACTAATCTGTCCTTAAATCTCTTTACAGAGCCTCTCAGATACCAAATATTACTGTTTAAACAATGAAATTTCTCTGTGCCGAGTTGATTTTGGCGATTTCATAGTAAAATACCTATATCATTCCGCTCACAATTGAAGAGAGGACTTACGTGGCAAAAGAAAATAAGTATGACGGTACAGAGATTAAGATCCTTGAAGGCCTTGAGGCTGTTCGTAAGCGTCCAGGTATGTATATTGGTACAACTTCAGCTTCTGGTCTGCATCACCTTGTTTGGGAGATTGTAGATAACTCAGTCGATGAGGCAATGGCTGGTTATTGCTCCAAAATTAAGGTAACCGTTCATCCAGATAACTCTATTTCTGTTGAAGATAATGGTCGTGGTATTCCTGTAGACCTTCATCCTCAGAAAAAGATTCCAACTCTTGAGGTTGTTCTTACTATCCTTCACGCAGGTGGTAAGTTTGATAACAACGCTTATAAAGTCTCCGGTGGTCTTCACGGCGTTGGCGTTTCTGTTGTAAACGCTCTTTCAAAGAAACTTGTTGCGCAGGTTAAGCGTGATGGCAAAATCTATGAGATGGTCTTTGAGCGCGGTAAAACCGTTCAGAAGATGAAGGAAATTGGTACTTCAAAATCTAACGGTACTACCATTACTTTCTGGCCAGATGACATGATCTTTGAGACCACTACGTATAACTTTGATACACTTCGTGACCGTCTCCAGGAAACCGCATTCCTTAACAAGAACCTTAAAATTACTCTTGTTGATGAGCGCGAGCTTACTCCTCGTCAGGTTGACTTCCAGTATGCTGGCGGCATCATCGACTTTGTTAAGTACCTTAATGACGAGAAAACCGTTTTACCAGGACTTTCTCGCCCTATCTATATTGAAGGTAAGTCAGACCCTGACGCTCCAATGTCTCAGATGGGTGAGGTAGAGGTTGCTATTCAGTGGAATACTGACTTCAGTGACAGAACTCTTTCTTTTGCAAACGACATTTTCACTGAGGAAGGCGGAATGCACCTCGAGGGCTTCCGTACTGCTCTTACTAAAGTAGTAAATGATTACGGCACCAGGCAGGGAATTCTTAAAGAGAAAGATCCTAAGCTTGAGGGCGGCGATATTCGCGAGGGCTTAACTGCTGTTATTTCAGTCAAGCTGCCAGATCCTCAGTTTGAAGGACAGACAAAGGCAAAGCTTGGTAGTTCTTACATGAGAACTCTCACCAACAAGATTGTTACTCAGGGTCTCTCAGAGTACCTGGAAGAGCACCCAAATCAGGCAAAAGAGATTCTCAAGAAAGCATCGCAGGCTGCAAAAGGCCGTCTTGCTGCTCGTAAAGCTCGTGAAGCAACACGCCGTAAGGGACTTCTTGAGTCAGCTGCTCTTCCTGGAAAGCTTGCAGACTGCTCCGTTCGCGATGCAGAGATGACTGAGCTCTTCATCGTCGAGGGTGACTCCGCAGGTGGTTCTGCAAAGATGGCACGTGACCGTTCTATCCAGGCAGTTCTTCCACTTCGCGGAAAAATTTTGAACGTTGAGCGCGTACAGGCTCACCGCGCACTTTCTTCTGACACTATTACTTCGCTGATTACCGCTATTGGTACGGGCGTTGGAGATGAGTTTAATATTGAGAAGGCTCGTTATCACAAGATTGTCATCATGACCGATGCCGATGTTGACGGCTCTCACATTAGAATTCTTCTGCTTACCTTCTTCTATCGTTACATGAAGCCAATGATTGACGCAGGTTATATCTACGTTGCTCAGCCTCCTCTGTATCAGATTAAGCCAAAGGGTAAAAAGAACGGTAAATACATCTATACCGATGAAGAACTTGCTCTTGAAACAAAGAAGTTTGAGGACAACACTAAGTTCACTATTCAGCGTTATAAGGGTCTTGGTGAGATGGACCCAGAGCAGCTTTGGGCAACCACTATGGAGCCAAAGAACCGCATTCTTCTTAAGGTAACCATCGATGATGCTCTTGCCGCTGATCGCGCGGTCTCTGACCTTATGGGCAACCAGGTTGAGAAGCGTAAAGACTTCATCCAAACACATGCAAAAGACGTCCGCTTCCTGGACATTTAATGGTTTCTCGCTAAATCATTAGACAGAAAATGAAAGGGTAACTTGTGGCAGACGATAAAAATATGAATGACGATCTTTTTGGTGCAGACGAGGATCAAGGCCTTGATGCACAAAACGATATGGATGGAGAATACGAAGATGACGAGGTAGAAGAAGACTCTGACGAGTTTGACCCAGAGACTGGGGAAAATCTCATAACGGGAGAAACTTCACACATTATCTCTGATGAGGCTGGTACTCGTCTTGACCTCTCAGACATTCACGGTGGCACGCTTAAGCCAACCGATTTGTCCTCAGAGATGAAGACTTCCTTCCTCGAGTATTCCATGTCCGTTATTGTTGCTCGTGCACTTCCAGATGTTCGAGACGGCCTTAAGCCTGTTCACCGCCGTATTTTGTACGCAATGAGTGAGGCTGGCATTACGCCAAACCGTCCACATAAGAAGTCTGCATGGGCAGTCGGTGAAGTCATGGGTAAGTACCACCCACACGGTGACTCCGCTATTTATGACTCCATGGTCCGTATGTCTCAGGACTTCTCGATGAGACTTCCTCTGATTGATGGTCACGGAAACTTCGGTTCTATCGATGGTGATCCACCAGCAGCAATGCGTTATACCGAGGCACGCCTTACCAGAAGTGCTATGGAGATGCTGGCAGAGCTTAACAAGAACACCGTTGATCTTCAGTCAAACTATGATGAGTCTCTGACAGAGCCTGCAGTTCTTCCTGCTCGTTTCCCAAATCTTTTGGTTAACGGTTCTTCAGGTATTGCAGTTGGTATGGCCACCAACATTCCTCCTCATAACCTTGGTGAGGTTACTAACGCTGTCTGCATGATGATTGAGAACCCTGACGTTACCACTGAGGAGCTCATGACCGTTCTACCTGGTCCTGACTTCCCAACAGGCGGCATCATCATGGGTACTCAGGGCATCAAGGATGCCTATGAGACTGGTCGCGGTTCTATTACCGTCCGCGCAAAAGTCCACGTTGAGCAGGTTAAGAGTGGTCGTCAGCGTCTTGTTGTCACTGAGATTCCTTATCAGGTTAACAAGGGCCTTCTTCAGGAGAAGATTGCTCAGGCAGTCAACGAGAAGAAAATTGAAGGCATCTCCGACATGCGCGACGAGTCAAATCGTAAGGGTATGCGCATCGTCTTGGATCTCAAGCGTGATGCTGTTCCACAGGTTGTTCTGAATAACCTGTACAAGAAGACTCAGCTTCAGTCCAACTTTGGCATCATTGACCTGGCCTTGGTTGACGGTGTTCCTCGTACCCTTTCTCTTCGTGAGATTCTTCGTCACTACATTGATCACCAAATTGATGTTGTACGCCGTCGTACTGAGTTTGACCTGGACAAGGCACAGAAGCGTGTCCACATTTTGGAAGGCCTTCTGACCGCAGTTGATAACATCGATGAGATTGTCCACATCATCCGCAGCTCGCAGGATGATGCTGAGGCAAAGAAGCGCATGAACGAGCGTTTTGGCCTGGATGAGATTCAGGGCGAGGCAATTCTTCAGATGCGTCTGCGCCGCCTCACCGGTCTTGCTCGTCAGGATCTTGTCGACGAGATTTCCCAGCTCAGACTTGATATTGCCTACTACGAGGATCTTCTCGCTCATGAGGAAAAGATTCTGGCTGTTATTGCTGATGAGCTTCGTGAGATTTCCAACCGTTACGCTGACAAGCGTCGTACGCAAATCTCCGACCAGGACATTCAGAACCTGGACGTCGAGGATCTTATCGCCGAAGAGGATATGGTTGTTACCGTTACTCACGCAGGTTACGTAAAGCGCGTTCCTGTTGAGATTTATCGCTCTCAGAAGCGCGGCGGCAAGGGTGTTCAGGGCGTCTCTCTCAAAGAGAACGATTTTGTCGAGAACCTCTTTGTTGCTTCTACCCACGACTACGTGCTGTTCTTTACCAACCTTGGTAAGGTGTATCGCCTCAAGGTCCACGAGCTTCCTGTTGGTAGTAGAACTACAAAGGGCAGCGCCATCATCAATGTCATCGAGACACTTGCAGAGGGCGAGAAGGTCAAGGCAGTCATTACTACCCGCGACTTCCCAGAAGACAACTACCTGATGTTTGCTACTAAGCAGGGAATGGTCAAGAAGACAGCAATGTCTGAGTACGACCGTACCCGTAAGGACGGCCTCATTGCAATCAACCTTAAGGATGGCGACGAGCTGGTTAACGTCCGTCGTGTCCACCCAGGTGACAAGGTTGTTCTGTGCTCCTCCGACGGCAAAGCAATCCTGTTTGACGAGGCAGAGGCAAGAAGCATGGGCCGCGGTACCTCGGGCGTTCGTGGTATCACGCTCAAGGGCAATGCAACTATGCTTGGCATGGAGATTACCAACGGCAACGGTGACCTCTTTGTTATTACCGAGAAGGGCTACGGAAAGCGTACGGCAATTTCTGAGTATCCAGTTCACAAGCGTGGTGGCCAGGGCGTCTTTACCATCACAATGACGGAGAAGAAGGGTAACCTGGTTGCCTGCCGTGTTGTTGGTCCTCAGCACGAGATTATGATCATGTCCGAGGAGGGCGTTGTAATCCGCGTCAAGGCTGGCGATATCTCCAAACTTGGCCGCTCCACTCAGGGCGTCAAGGTTATGAACCTCTCTGGTACTGACGTTGTTTCTGCAGTTGCTCGTATGGTTGCCAACAAGAAGAAGGCTCCTAAGCATGCAGAAAACCAAGGCATGCTTGATCTAATGGCAGCAGGCGCTCGTGATGCTGATGAGGCAGAGTCTGTTGACCTCGGAGATGAAGAGGAAGTACTGGACGATTCACTGCTGGATGATGACGAATAAGCATTTCAGCTATACGTAATTTGAAGAGCTCAGGAGGTAATTCTCCTGGGCTCTTTTCGTTTACCGAGAAAATCAGCACGCTAACGGTAATGATTTTTATATAAAAGATAAGCCAGTTATTTAAAAGTAAGCCATAAAGCAGGACTTATGAGAAATCCTCAGGAGAGACATCCTCAATAAACTGGCGGAACTCCTCAAGCTCTTGGGCCTGAACGTCCTTCTCGACATCAGTAAAATCTGGAGCAGCAGCAATTTCCAGAACGCTCTCGTCAGCAAAGATGGGAGCGTTTGTTCTTACTGCCAGCGCAATTGCGTCTGATGGACGAGCATCCACGTAAATATGCTCTCCCTCTTTAGAGATGAGCTCTATTTGCGAGAAGAACGTGGTGCCGTGGACGCCAACAATACGCACGCTTTTAATATCTGCGTCCAGAGAATCAAGAACGGAGCGAAGAAGGTCATGCGTGAGCGGTCTCTGGGTAGACTCTTGATCTATGCCAAGGCTGATAGCAGATGCCTCAATGTTGCCAATCTTGATGGGGAGACTTAAAGAAGAAATGCCACGAGGATCATGAAGACGCAGGACAATAACGGAAGAGATTGGTCCTCCTCCGACAACAACCGTCTGTATGTCCATGCGCTTTAGTGACACAAATACTCCAAATAGCACGCTATTTATCAATCTTTGGGCAGATAGTCTACGACTCTCTGTTCTGCTTTCATACCCAATTTCAAGAAACTTTAAAACAAAACAAAAAAAGTGTTGACCTACGAGAAGTATGGAGGTATTATTTTTCCCTGCGTTGGGCCTGTAGCTCAGTTGGTCAGAGCGTCCGGCTGATAACCGGGAGGTCACAAGTTCAAACCTTGTCAGGCCCACCACTTTATGTGACAATAGTCACCCCAACGTTAGCCGAGTCGCCGTTGGGGTGATTATTAAAACCTTCTGGGCCCAACCAGAAGTCAGTACGGGGAATTAGCTCAGCTGGGAGAGCGCGGGCTTTGCAAGCCTGAGGTCAGGGGTTCGATCCCCCTATTCTCCACCAAATGTTCAAGGCCAGGGATTTTGTCCCTGGCCTTTTTGCTAGTTATTTTTCAAAATAGCACTCATAAAAGACGCAAAAGACGCGGTTGCGCCATAAAACATACCGATGACCGCTATTTTTACCCACTTATCGAATAGTTACATATTTTTACAACAAACATGAGTAGGATTTACACAGGAGTATGTTCTTTTCGTTGGCACTGTGGAAAACCACAAGGAGAGAAAAGAGTTCTTATGTCAAATCTTACGCGTCGTAACTTTTTTGGTGTAAGTGCAGTTGTAGCAGGTTTGGGTATCACCGCCTGTAAAAAGTCTGATTCAGATGCTGGTGAGAAGAAAGAATCTGACACCAACTCTACAGACGCGGTTGGAGCACCAGAAGAGCTGGTAAAGGCAGCAAAAGAAGAGGGTAAGCTGATTGTTTACGGCTCTTGTGAGGAAGAGTATCTAAACGCAGTTTGCGCCAATTTTAAGAGTCTGTATGGCATTGATGTTCAGGCACAGCGCCTGTCAACTGGCGAGGTTGCTGCAAAGATTGAGGAAGAGAACGGCCATCCATCAGCAGACGTTTGGTTTGGTGGCACAACCGATCCTTACAATGTCACCTCCTCAAAGGGTCTTCTTGAGCAGTACGAACCAAAGAATGCATCTCACCTCATTTCCGATAAGTTCAAGAGCACAAATAAGGACTGGTACGGAATTTATAAGGGTATTTTGGGAATTCTGTACGATAAGGAAGAGCTACAGCGTCTTAAGCTCGACGTGCCTCAGGACTACAAGGATCTTATCGATCCTAAATATAAGGGTCTTATCTGGTCTTCTAACTACAACACCGCTGGTACTGCAAAGCTGATCATCAACACCGTTATTCAGAAGTACGGTCATGATCAGGGTATTCAGTATCTTGTTGACCTTGATAAGAACATTGCTCAGTACACCAAGAGTGGCTCTGGTCCTTCCAAGGCTATTGGAGCCGGTGAGTGCACCATCGGAATTGGTATGCTCCACGATGGTATTTATCAGATTGTTGACCAAGAGCATGAAAACGTTGGTCTTCAGATTCCAAGCTCTGGCGCATCATACGAGGTTGGTGCAACTGCAATCTTCAAGGGCGCACCACATCCAAACGCAGCTAAGCTCTGGATTGAGTATGCATTGTCTCCAGCATGCGTCGATCTTGCTCAGAAGAACGGCTCTTACCAGTTCCTGGTAATTGACGACGCAAAGCAGCCCGAGATTGCAACTGAGTACGGACTTGATCCAAACAATGTCATGGACTACAACTTTGAGGATGCTAAGAAGCATACTGAGCAGTATGTCAAGGACGTTATGGAAGCTCTTGGTGGCGGAGACAGCCGCTTCAAGACTGAGTAAAACCAACGCCAGCAAACAAACAATGCTGTTGCTCAAGATCTGAGTGGCAGATTATACTGGGTAGGCAGAGATCTGCCTACCCAGTTCCACATAGAGCTTTGCGTATAGGTTTAGTGTTTCAGAGTTAGGACCAGCATGGCAAAATCCCAGAGCGCTCGACTTGAGCGAAAAAAGCTCCTTGGCGATCCAATTTTGATAACGACCATTGTCGTTCTTATCGCCTTCTTAACCCTTTTTATTCTGTATCCACTTGCCATTCTTATGGTTGACTCTGTAGTCTCCGATAACGGGATTACCTTTGATGTCTTTACTCGTATCTTGGCCATGCCTTCCTTTAGCCATGCAATTACCAACACCCTTAGAGTTGGATTTGCAGTAGGCATTTTGTCGGCGCTTATTGGTCTTCTTTTTGCGTATGTTGAAGTGTACGTAAAGCTTCGTACAAAGTTTATGACAGGCCTTTTCCGCGTGGTTTCCATGCTTCCTGTTGTTTCCCCACCATTTGTTCTCTCGCTTTCCATGATTATGATGTTTGGCAAGAAAGGCCTGATTACCCGCGGTCTTTTAGGAATTTTTGACAACAACATCTATGGCTTCTGGGGCATTTTTATTGTCCAGACTATGTCGTTCTTCCCTGTGTGCTACATGATGCTTAAGGGTCTGCTCAAAAACATTGACCCATCCCTTGAAGAGGCGGCACGTGACATGGGCGCAAGCCGCTGGAAGGTATTTACCAGCGTTACACTTCCTCTTATTTTGCCTGGTTTAGGCAACGCTTTTCTCGTCTCATTTATTGAGTCGATCGCAGACTTTGCTAACCCAATGATTATTGGTGGCTCCTACGATACTTTAGCAACAACTATCTACCTGCAGATTACAGGCGCGTATGACAAGCAGGGCGCGGCTGCTATGGCTGTTGTTCTTCTTTCCATTACGCTGCTTATGTTTGTTGTTCAGAAGTTTGTGTTGGAAGCAAAGAGCACATCTACACTTTCGGGCAAAGCAACTCGAGCTAGGATGCTTATTACAGACAATTCTGTTCGCATCCCACTTACCATTCTTTGCGCACTAGTCGCACTCTTTGTTATTGGTATGTACCTCTGCGTTCCTTATGGTTCGTTTGTTCGTTCCTGGGGCTCTAACTACGAATTAACAACAAAGTGGTTTGAACAGGTATTTACCAAGTACCACGGTCTGCAGGCGTTTAGCGACTCGTTTATGCTCTCGCTCATTGCGGCACCAATTACCGCTTTGCTTTCGATGATCATTTCTTATCTGGTAGTAAAGCGCCGCTTCCGTGGTCGTGGTTTTATCGAGGCTGTATCCATGCTTGCCATGGCAGTTCCTGGTACGGTTTTGGGCGTTGGTTATATTCGCGGTTTCTCAAGTGGTGTTATGCACACAGGATTTTTGCAGGGCCTGTATGGCACGGGACTTATCCTGATTATTGTCTTTGTCGTGCGTTCGCTTCCTACAGGAACACGTTCGGGCATTTCGGCGCTTCGACAGATTGATAAATCAATTGAAGAATCCGCATACGACATGGGCGCCGACAGCTTTACGGTGTTTATGACCGTTACACTGCCACTGATTAAAGATTCGTTCTTGTCTGGCTTGGTAACGGCGTTTGTCCGCTCCATCACCGCAATTTCTGCAGTTATTCTCTTGGTTACGCCAGAATTCCTGCTTATTACCGTTCAGATTAATGAGTTTGCTGGTAAGGGTTCATATGGTATGGCCTGCGCTTTTGCAACAATTCTGATTGTTATTACCTATGGCTCGGTATTGCTTATGAATTGGGCCATCAAACACTTTGGCACCAGCCGAGCACTCAAGGAGGAGTAACACATGGCTACAGAGAAAAAAGGCGTTCGCCTTGAGCACATTTCCAAAATTTATCAGGATCAGAAGACTGGAAAAGACTTCTACGCAGTTCAAGACGCTAACATCACCATTGCTCCTGGCGAGTTTGTAACGCTGCTTGGCCCTTCTGGCTGCGGAAAGACCACTATTCTGCGCATGATTGCTGGTTTTGAGAGCCCTGATGAGGGAAAGATCTTCCTTGGCGATGAGCAGATTGATGAGCTTACTCCAAACAAGCGCGATACCGCTATGGTATTCCAGAGCTATGCATTGCTTCCTCACTACAACATCTTTGACAATGTTGCGTATGGCCTCAAGCTCCGCAAAATGGACAAGGCAGTAATTCGCGAGAAGGTCCTTCACATCCTTGGTCTTGTTGGACTTGAGGGCATGGAAGAGCGCATGACCAATCAGCTTTCTGGCGGTCAGCAGCAACGTGTTGCTTTGGCGCGTGCTCTGGTTATTGAGCCAAGCGTGCTCCTCTTCGACGAGCCTCTCTCAAACCTTGATGCGAAGCTGCGCGTTGATATGCGTAACGAGATCCGTCGTATTCAGCAGGAGGCTGGCATTACCGCCATCTACGTCACACATGACCAGTCAGAGGCAATGGCACTTTCAGACAACATCATCATTATGAAAAAGGGTGTTGTTGATCAGGTTGGCGATCCTCAGACGGTTTACTATCACCCAGCAGACGAGTTTGTTGCAGACTTTATTGGTGAGTCAAACTTCCTGCATGCAACCATTGCAGACAAGCTTGATTCTGAGACTGCACTTTGCCGCTTTGAGGGCCATGAGTTTGAGGCCAGCGGATGCTCTCACCTGAACAAGGGAAAAGAGTGCTGCATCGTTCTTCGCCCAGAGTCCGCACGCCTTGCTGATGAGGGAACACTTGCCTGTGAGGTAGTTCTTTCTCGATTCATGGGCCACTACCAGAACTACCACGTTATGGTTGGAGACACCCTCATTAAGATTACGGACTTCAACCCTCGTACACACAAGATTTACAACGTTGGCGACCACGCCTTTGTTGACTTTACCAAGGACGAGGTCCACGTTCTGTAAGTGTTTGAGTTAAAGCAGTAACGTATGGCGAGAAGATTCGTTTGTCTTCTCGCCATTTTTGTTAGATGGTGGATTTGAGCCAATTAAGCTTGCAGGTGAGCAACTTGTGGTCGGGCTCAAGCGAGGGGTCTTTGATTCTTTTAAGGAGCATCTTGCAAGCGGCGTAGCCCTCTTCATAGACGGGTTCAACAATAGTTGAGATGCTTTTAGCAGGTAAATCGGTCCAATCAGTGTTATTGAATCCCAACAGACCAACTTGCTCTGGAATTACCTCTTCATAGGCATGCAGCGCGCTATAGACACTTTTGAGAGCCCACTGATTTGGTACAAATACCAGCGTTTTCTTTGATGGAAGAATGTGGTTGTTAAGCCATTGCGTGATTTCAGGGATAGAGAGCGTATTTTGCTCTATGGTGAGACGCTCATGAGGTTTATTTAAGGCCTCTAAGGCATCAGTGAAGCCAGATTCTCGTTCAATTCTGGTACGACCTTTTGGCTCTCCACCAATGATTAAAAAGTTTTCGTATCCGCGTTCAACGCAGTGGGTTGCAGCTGAATAAACGCCGTCATAGAGGTTACTTTTTATCCAGGAAGCATTAAGGGCAAGAAGGTCGCAGTCAAAGTAGACAACGGGCTTTCCAACTTTAGCAATTCGTCTATCTACCGCTCTGAATTGATTGGTGGGCTGGATAAGCATGCCATCTGCTCCAATTGAAAGCATTTTCTCAACCCAGTCAGCTTCAAGCGTGGGGTCAAAACGAGAATTGCAAATAATTGTCTGATATCCAGATTCAAGAGCAGCATCTTCAATACCGTTAGTCATTTGAGCTGCCCACGCATTAGTATTGTCCAAGATGAGAACAGCAATAATTCCAGAGCTCTTCTTAACCATTGCTTGAGCTTGGGCGCTTGGAATATATCCCGTATTTTCGATTGCTTTTTTGATACGTTGCTTAGTTGCTTCGGACATCTTTTCAAAGTGTCCATTAAGGTAATTTGAAACGGTAGCAATAGAAACATTTGCTAATTTTGCAAGGTCAATGATAGTGGTCTTAGACATTGGCACTCATTTCACCGAAATCTTTACAATGTACTTGCAAAATACCAACGTTAGTGAGTGTGCTGGATTCTACGTTGGTTAAACGTTTAACAAAATTCATCATAACACAAGGTAGATTAGACGTTTACCGAAATCCTCTTTTAAAAAAGATTGAAACAATGCAAAGTATGAGTTGGAAACGTACGTCGTCAAAAGACGTGCTCGTGCGCCCCGCTTAGGGGCTCACAACTTACTTTGCGAGAGGACATAACCATGAACGTCGTTGCTGTATGCGCTTGCACGGTTGGAATTGCTCACACCTGGATGGCAAAAGAGGCCATTGAGAAAGAATGTGAGCGTCGCGGCTATGAATTCAAGGTAGAGGCTCAGGGTGGTTACGGTATTGAGAACGAGCTTGAGCAGGACGAAATTGATGCTGCAGACGTTGTTCTTCTCGCCATTGCAATTGGCATCGAAGGCGACGAGCGTTTTGACGAGAAGCGCGATGAAGGTCGCGTTCTTACGTTGGATCCATCGCTTGCCATTGCGGATCCAGCAAAGGTTATTGATCAGGTAGTTGCGCTGGCTGAGTAGCAAGCGCGTAAGTGATAACGCAAGGAAGAAGAGAGGAGAAACCCATGGCAGAGGAAAAGAGTCCCTCAGTTTTGGGCAAGGTCGGAAAAGACCTTCTAAAGGCGTTTAACACTGGTGTTTCGTACTTTATTCCTATTGTCGTAGTTGGTGGAGTCTTCTTGGCTTTCTCGCTAGCTACAGGAACTGCAGGAAAAGACGGTATTGAAGTCACCAATCCTTTGATGCAGAGCCTTAACCTTATTGGTATGGCCGGCATCAAGATGATGATTCCTGTCCTTGCTGCTTACATTGCCTATTCTTTGGGCGGAAAGCCTGCTCTGGCACCTGGCTTTGTCCTTGGTTACCTGGCAAGCAATCCTGTTCCTGTAGGCGAGGTTCAGGTTTCTACTGGTTTCTTGGGCGCAATGGTCCTTGGCGTTGCTGCTGGCTACCTTGTCCAGTGGATGAAGAGCTGGAAGGTCAATAACACCATTCGCACCATCATGCCAATTCTGATCATCCCAAGCTTGTCTTCGCTGGCTCTTGGCATGCTTTACATCTATGTTTTAGCAGCTCCACTTGGCGCTTTCATGGATTGGCTGACCAGCCTGCTTTCAAGCCTTCAGGGTGGTTCTGCAGTTGTACTCGGCATCGTAATTGGCCTCATGACCGCATTTGATATGGGCGGCCCAGTCAACAAGACTGCTTCTACCTTTACCATGGCTCTTATGACCGCAGGCGTTTATGGTCCTAACGGCGCGTTCCGTGTTGCAGTTGCTATTCCTCCACTGGTCTGCGGTGTTGCATCTCTTATTGCCCGCAGCAAGTTTGACGACACTGATAGGCAGATGGGCATCTCCGCAGTCTTCATGGGACTCATTGGTATTACCGAAGGTGCAATTCCATTTGCTGTTAAGGATCTTGCACACACCCTGCCTGCAATCATGATTGGTTCTGCAGTTGGCGCTGGTCTTGCTGCTTGGCACGGCATTGAGTGCTTTGTTCCTCACGGTGGCATGATTGTTGCTGCAGCTACAAACAACATTGCCCTCTACACCCTTGATATGGCAATTGGCGTTGCAGTGGGTGTTGCAATCCTTGTTCTTACCAAGCCAAAGCTTGAGGATAACAAGTAACACACGGCGAGAAACGCATGTACCTTTTGGTCTTAGACCTTAAAAATTGAAGTTAAAAGGAGAGGGGCGTAGGGATTCAACCCCCACGCCCTTCTTATTACCAAGAAACACTCTTGGGAAGGGGTAATTATGGAAAAGCTACCAATCAAAAAAGCTGTTGAAGGGTTGCTTAAACTTCAAGACACAGGAAAGTCCGCCACGCTGTTAGGAATTGGACCAATGTCGCCCAACCTGCTCCAGGCAGCTTTTGAACTTGGTAGGGACTGCGATTTTCCTCTGATGTTTATTGCATCGCGAAACCAGGTTGATCTTGATGAACTTGGCGGGGGATACGTAAATTCGTGGGATCAGAAGCGTTTCTCGGAAGATATTGCTGAAGCAGCTCAGAAGGTTGGCTTTGACGGTCTGTATTACCTCTGCCGCGACCATGGTGGTCCTTGGCAGCGCGACGAGGAGCGCAACGCTCACCTTCCAGAAGATGAGGCTATGGAGCTTGCCAAGAAGTCTTATCTTGCGGACATGCTTAACGGTTTTGACCTGCTGATGATTGACCCAACTAAGGATCCTTTTGAGATTGGCAAGGTTATTCCGCTTGACGTGGTTCTTCGTCGTACAGTTGATTTGATTGAGTGGTGCGAGAAGGAACGTGTTTCTCGCGGTCTTCCCGAGATTGGTTATGAGGTTGGTACCGAGGAAACAAATGGTGGCTTGACCTCTACCGACAAGTATCACACCTTCATTGAGCAGCTTAAGAGCGAGCTGACCGCTAAGGGCCTGCCTATGCCAACCTTTATTGTTGGACAGACCGGAACGCTTACCCGCCTTACTGAGCAGGTTGGCCACTACGATTTTGAGGCTGCTATTAGCCTTGCTGAGATGGCCAAGAGCTACGGTGTTGGTCTTAAGGAGCACAACGCAGACTACCTTGATGACGTGATGCTGCTTGAGCACACTCCTGCAAATGTCACCGCTTCAAACGTAGCTCCACAGTACGGAACAGAGGAGACTCGCGCATATTTGAAGCTTTGTGATGTAGAGGATCTTCTGGTTAAAGAAGGTCTCCTGAAGGCAGACGAGGTCTCCGGCCTGAGAAACACCCTGTTGGTCAAGGCAATTGAGACTGAGCGTTGGCGCAAGTGGATGGTGGGCGACCAGGTCAATCTGACTGTTGAGCAGATTCTTGCTGATCACAAACTGTCTCTGGATATTCTTGATATTTCCGGTCATTACGCATTCAATGATGACGAGGTCAAAGCTGCAACTGAGCACCTGTACAACAATCTTGCTCAGTTCAACATTGATGGTCAGCGTTTTGTGGTTGACCACATTAAGCGTCCTCTTCGCCAGTATGTTGAGTGCTATAGGCTTGAAGGCGTTACCACACGTATTCGCGAGGCACTGGCAGAGTAAACGCTTGTGCTTTCAGACACGGTGTTTTGCCGTTATAACACCGTTGCTGTCCAATTTTGGACAGATAGCTGACAAACCTAAGAGGTCGAAGGCTTTTTGCTTTCGACCTCTTTTCTTGTGCGATGTATCATAGAGAACAATAGTTACAAAAAAACGACGCTAAGGAGCGGCATGGCCGAAAACAACGAGCGCAAAGATGGAGTTTCTCCCCAGCTTGATATGCTCTCAACTGAGCTGCTTGGAGATGCGTTTGACCTGCTTGCAGATGGCCAATCACTCAACGTTTTGCTTGTAGTTGAGGACGCGTCAGGCACGGTTGCAAGCTATGAGTTTTCCGATGACGGCCCAGAGGAGCTGCTTGAGGGCGCCCATAAGCGCGTGCTTGACTTAGCAAAACAGAAGGGCGATAAAGAAGCAGGGCTCGAAGAGCCTGTTCGCTATGCGCTTGTATATGAGGGAGCCATTCAACTGCTCAAAGAGGGCGGTTATGAAGATGCCGTGCTTCTTGAGTTTGGCGAGAAGGGCTATAAGAGTTTCTCGGCATATTCTTTAGTTCACGGAAAAGGCCAAGGTGACCAGTTTGTGTGGTCTGATCCTGCTCCAGCAGGGGAGCTTGAGCCACTTCTGTAATGAAAAAGCTGCGTTCATTGAAATTTCTGGGCGCTCTAGGCACGTAATTGCACTAAAGTTCTAAAGCTGATAAAAATTGGACCTGAAGTAGCAAGTCCAAACACATACCTTCGAGAGATAGAGACTTATGCGTCAAGACAACATCAGAAATATTGCTATCATCGCCCACGTTGACCACGGTAAAACCACCATGGTTGACCAGATGCTTAAGGCAACCGATGCATTCCGCGAGAATCAGCAGGTTCAAGAGAGAATTCTGGACTCCAACGATCAGGAGCGTGAGCGCGGAATTACCATTCTGGCAAAGAATATCTCTATTGAGTACAAGGGCGTTAAGATCAACGTTATTGATACCCCTGGCCACGCTGACTTTGGCGGCGAGGTAGAGCGCGTTTTGAAGATGGCTGACGGTGCACTGCTTCTGGTTGACGCAGCTGAGGGCCCGATGCCACAGACTCGCTTTGTCCTGCGCCACGCTATCGACGCAGGTCTTTCTATCATGATGGTTGTCAACAAGATTGACCGTGACGGCGCTCGTCCAGAGGCTGTTGTCAACGATTCTCTTGATCTGATGATGGACCTCGGCGCAACTGATGAGCAGCTTGAGTTCACCATGGAGCACGTCATCTTTGCTTCTGGCGTTAATGGTTACGCTCGCCTTGATCCAAATGATGACAATGACAACATGTTCCCTCTTCTCGACATGATTATCGACGGCCTTCCAGCTCCAGATGTTGACATCGATGGCCCTCTTGCTATGCAGTGCGTCACCATCGACCACTCTGATTACCTGGGCCGCATTGGCATTGGCCGCGTATATTCCGGAACCGTTCATACTGGCGATAAGATTCTTGTTGTCAAAAATGACGGCTCCCGCGCTATGAGCCAGGTCAAGCAGCTGTTCACCTTTGACTACCTAGGTCGTAAGGAGTGCGATGAGGTTGACGCAGGTGATATTGCGGCAATCGTTGGCGTTGATAACACTGATATTGGTGACGTCTATACTGATCCAGAGAACCCTGTTGAGCTGGATCCAATTGAGATTGATCCACCAACCCTTTCCATTATTTTTGAGCCTTCTACCTCGCCACTTGTTGGCCGTGAGGGAGACATTGTTGGTGGCCGTCAGCTCAAAGAACGCCTGATGACAGAGCGCGAGAATAACGTCACCATGCGTATTGAGGAGCTGCCTGATAAGACGGGTATTGAGGTTTCTGGCCGCGGTATTTTGCACCTCTCCGTTCTTATGGAGAGCATGCGCCGTGAGGGCTTTGAATTCCAGGTTGGTCGTCCTCGCGTTCTGTTCAAGAAGGATGCTCAGGGCCACACGCTTGAGCCTATTGAGCAGGCTGTTGTTGAGTGCAATCCAGAGTATGCCGGCAAGGTCATTGAGGTCTTTGGTAACGTTGGTGGCACCATGTCCATCATGGACACCGGCGAGACTCAGACGCACCTTGAGTTCAAGATTCCAACCCGCGGCATCATGGGCCTCAAGACACGCGTTATGAACGTCACCCACGGTGACGCTGTCTTCTACCATACTTTCCTTGAGTACGGTCCTTTCGCAGGTGATATTGGTAGCCGCCAGAACGGCGCCATGATTTCCATGTCCACCGAGAAGGCTGTTGCTTACGCACTTGGTACGCTTCAGGAGCGCGGCCAGCTCTTTGTTTCTCCAGGCGTTGAGTGCTATGAAGGTATGCTGGTTGGCGAGCGTTCAAGGCCAGGCGACATGGTTGTTAACATTGCACGCACCAAGTCTTTGGGCAACCAGAGGTCTTCAACTGCAGATATTTCAGTTCAGCTGACTCCTCCACGCCTGTTTACGCTGGAAGAGGCCCTGGAGTACATCATGGATGACGAGCTTGTTGAGATTACGCCACAAAACATCCGCATGCGTAAGCGTATTCTTTCCGAGACTGAGCGCCGTAAGTGGGCAGTCCGTAACGGTATGGTCAAGAAGTAACAACGTCGTTTACAGATAACCAATCTGGCGAGAAGAACTTGCAGCTGCAAGGGTTTCTCGCCAGTTTTGTTTTAGGCAGATTTTAAATAAAGTGCTGGTAAACGGCATGTAAGAGCGATGTAGAACCGCCCAGAACCGCCCAAAACCGCCCAAAACCGCCCGATTGTGGCTGGATGCTACTTTGATGGGGTGTTCTGCTCAGGTTGCTTACCCGGCTTCTGAGCTTTTTGACGAAGCTTGTTAACACTGCGCATTACGTGCGGCGTAAGGTCAACATCGGCCGGAGAAAGCACGTTGTACTTGAGCGACCAACGCCTCAGGCAAACGGTAACTGCAACGCAGACAACGGCTGCCCAGATTTTGGTGACTCCAGCGTAGGAAACAAGTGCCCAATATGAGGTAGTGCCAGCAACTGCGCAAAACGCGTAGAGATTGCTTCGCTGGAAAATACGAGGTATATCGCCAAGAAATACATCGCGAAGCATACCGCCACCAACGCCCGTAATGCTTCCCATAAGAATGACCGAGAAAGGAAGCAGGTGATATACCAGGGCTTTATCGGTACCAACGACAGCAAAGAGGCCAACGGAAATAATGTCGGTCCACTCAAGCATGCGAGGGAATCTGTCAAGCGGTTCGGGGAACATAAACAGTAAGACAGCGGTAAAAACGGCAGCCGGAATGGCGTAGGGCGAGTTGAGCATGTAGACGCCACCTTCTTGCATCATGACGTCCCTGATAAGCCCGCCACCCAGGCCGCCTAAAAGGCCAAGACCCACAAAGCCCACAAGGTCTAAGTGACGATCTCTTGCAACCAAGATTCCCGAGATTGCACCAATAATTACCGTTAGAAGGTCTAGCCAGTAGGGGATGCCCACAGAAATTGCATCTGTGCCATATGGCGAGAAAAACGGTGGCATCCATACCTCCTACTGGTGTTTTACTTTTTATGAGTATGACAATACTACACAAGTATTAAAAATACACAGAACTTCTCGTTCTATATTGGTGAGAAATCCGCTATACTGTCCCGTGCGGTTTTATATGGAGAGTTGTCCGAGTGGCCGAAGGAGCACGATTGGAAATCGTGTAGGCGTCTAAAGCGTCTCCAGGGTTCAAATCCCTGACTCTCCGCCAGAATTTTCACGGCGCCTACGGGCGCCGTTTCACCCTTCGGAGGGGTGGCAGAGTGGTTGAATGCGGCGGTCTCGAAAACCGTTTACCCCTTCTAGGGGTACGAGGGTTCGAATCCCTCCTCCTCCGCCATTTAACATTTTCATTTGATTAATTGTTACCAATAAAGATATATTTATTTTTCGATTTTATATAGAATGTTTAGGCTTTGTAATTCGATGTCATCTTTTTTGACACGAGGGGAGAGTTAAATGGCTGTTTCAGCAGATGAGTTGAATGGCTACAGGCGCGATCGCTACTTTGCACGCTCCTGGGCACTTCTGACTTTGGAAAAGGGTTGGTGGAAGCCTGTCCTTATTATGGCTCTGTTTGGTCTTATTCCAGTTGTCGGAATTCTTGCACTTGTTGGCTATGCACTTGAGACTGCACGCGTAACTGCATGGGGCATCAACGCTGGTCCAAAGCAGAAAGACCTTAAGTTTGGTACCTATATTGTTACCGGCTTCAAGGCAGTTGTTATTGCACTTGCATTTGGTCTGGCATACAGCATTGCAACGGGAATTCTTTCTTTCATTCCAGTTATCAATCTGATTCTTATCCCAGTCTTTATTGTTGCAGCATTTGTGTATCCACTGTGCATCAATGTTATTCAGGTTCGCGCATCAGTTTATGGTCGCATCTCTGCAGGTTTTGCTTTTAAGAACATCTTTGAGATGATCAAGCATGACATGGGCGGTCTGTTCCGTATCTTTGGTATGGGCATTGTGCTTGGCATTGTTACCTCACTTATTATGGGCATCATCGGCGGTAGCGCTGCAATTAGCATGATTGTTAACATTGGCACTCAGGCTTTAACCATTGCAAGAACTCAGAACGTTACCGACCAGAGCCAGGTTGGTCTTATTATGCTTGCTCTGCTTGCACGCAGCGTCATTCAGATGGGACCAATTTTCCTGGTTATTGGCTATATTGGTCACGTTGTTGGTCTTATCGTTATGCTTCTTATGCAGAACGCAATTGCTCTTTGGATGCGTCAGTTCAACGTTGCCGCATGGGGACAGAGCAACGATCCACTGCCACCATTCATTAATGATCCTCGCGATGGTGCAGCCGCTGTTTATTCAGCTCCAGCACCAGTTGCTCCAACTGCACCAGCAGCAACCGCTGCTCCTACAGTAGCACCTGTTGCCGTTCCTGTTGCAACAGCTGCCCCAGCTCCTGCTGCTCCAGCGTCAGTCGCACCTGAGGCTCCAGCAGCCCCTGCAGCACCTGCTGCCCCAGTTGCTGCTCCAGCTCCAGTTGTACCTGCAACCCCTGTTGCAGCTCCGGCTGAGCCTGTTGCGGCTCCAGTAGCACCTGCTGCACCAGTGGCTCCTGCTGCTCCAGCTGCGCCTGCCGCACCAGCGGCTCCTGCTGCTCCAGCTGCACCAGCAGCACCTGTTGCACCTGCAGCACCTGTTGCACCTGCAGCACCTGTTGCACCTGCGGCTCCTGCGGCTCCTGCGGCACCAGTCGCACCTGTTGCGCCAGCGGCACCTGTAGCTCCAGAGGTTCCTGTCGCCCCCGCAGCTCCAGAGCCTGCACCTGCTTCAACTGTTGTTGTTGAGCCAATTATCCCAACAACTCCAGAGGCTCCTGAGGCACCAGCTGCTCCAGCAGACGCACCAACTCAGAATCCTGAGGGACCTGCAGCTCAGTAAAGTAGAGCACATATAAAAGAGACGGTCATCATGCAGATTGTGTGATGGCCGTTTTTCTTTTTCAATCCCATGTTTTTAAAATTGCGCGAGTGACCATGCCTTAGAAAGATTCGCGTCAGATATTTGTAAGATTAGAGGTAAATAAGCAACAAATTGCCAATTTAAGCTTTATATGTGGACTGCATGTGAGAAAGTTTGTGGGCTAGTTTCGTATTTGAGCATTTATGTGGTATGATGCTTGGTCGAACTTTCCTGCTTCGGGTGCACCTTCACTTCCCGAAGCCATTAGCCCAGAGGAGGTGACAATATGAAGGCCTATGAACTGCTGTTTTTTGTTGACCCAGCTTCCACCGAGGAAGTCCGCGCTGGTGTAATGAAGCGTATTGACGTTGCTATCACCACTGACGGCGGAGTAGTCGACAGCGTCGAGGACTGGGGTAAGCGTAAGCTTGCTTTTGAGATCGACGATCTTACCGAGGGTGACTATACCCTCATCAATTTCCATGCAGATCCAACGCAGATTGCAGAGCTCGATCGAGTTCTGCGAATCAATGATGCTGTTAAGCGTCACATGATCGTGCGTCGAGTCGATAAGGACTAAGTCCTTGTAATGGAAAAGTGGAATTATTCCACGATGAGAGGTAGTGAGATTTATGAGTATTAACAGGGTTAACATTTCGGGCAACCTGACCCGTGACCCGGAGCTTCGCTCCACAGCAGGCGGTACCCAGATTCTATCCTTCGGCGTTGCGGTTAACGATCGTCGCAGGAACCAGCAGACCGGTGAGTGGGAAGATGTTCCCAATTTCGTTGACTGTGTAGTATTTGGACAGCGTGCTGAAGCACTTTCCCGCTTCCTCTCCAAGGGTTCGAAGGTTGCTATTGAAGGCAAACTTCGTTTCAGCTCCTGGGAGACGAAGGAAGGACAGCGTCGCAGCAAGCTTGAAGTTGTTGTTGATGAGGTCGAGTTCCTTTCTAGGAATCAGCAGGGTGGAGCCCCTATGTCACAGGGTGCACCATCTTATGCAGCTCCAACTCCACAGGCACCCGCTCCCGTTCCGGCTCCGCCAGACGAGGAGTTCTACGATGCTGATATTCCGTTTTAAACGTCAGACAGCAACACAGACGTTACTGTCATCTGAAAGGTAAAAGACATGGCTCAGCAGAAACAAGATTTCCAGCGCCAGCCGCGTCGCAAGTATTGCCAGTTCTGCAAGGAGGAGACTGAGTTCATCGATTACAAAGATACTCAGCTTCTTCGTAAGTACATGACCGACCGTGGCAAGATTAAGCCTCGTCGCGTCACTGGCACCTGCACGCAGCACCAGCACGACATTGCACTTGCTATCAAGCGCGCACGCGAGATGGCACTTCTGCCCTACACTGTCCCTGTGGTTTCCAGCCGCGGTGGCCGTAGTCGCGGATAACCTATCTGTTCTTCAGGTAGAGTTGGTTAGCAATGGATAGACCGGATTCAAATATTCCTCAGGCACCTGAAGGGTATTCTCGCCCAGAGAGTAGCCCACAGAATTTTGCCGGTCCAAGCAACCAAAACGGAGGCAAGCCGCGTCCGTTTGAAGCTCCAACCTACAAGCAAGGCTTTGTTCTTTGCGTTGTTGGCGGAGTAATTACCGGGCTCCTTTCTTTTATTGGAGCAGCTCTGGTTGCGTATGGCATGGTAATTGCTGTCTATTGCAAAAAAGGGCACGGATGGTTTGGTCCTGCTATTACTTCAGTACTTGTTACGGGTGTAGCAGCTTATTTGCTCTCGGGACCAACGGAGGCGGCTACTTCAGTTACCGCCTGTGCACTTGCTCTTGGAGTTGGCTACGCTTTTGCAACAGAGAAACTCACCGTTGGTGTTGGATCTCTTCTTGTAGGAGCAACGGCTTTGGCACTTCTAGGATACGACGCGTTCTTTGCCGCAATGGCAGGAACAACTCTTCCCGAGCTTGCTCAGAATGTATTTAATCAATACGCTTCGCAGGTCTCAGGTGCTTCTCCAGAGATTCAAGAAGGTCTTTCAACGGCAAAGGCACTCTTTATGCTCTTTTGGCCAACTAGCTATACCGGAATGGCGCTTTTATATTTTGTAATTGCGCGTTTTGGAGCTCGAACAGTGTATAAAGCGCTGACAAGAGACCCACAGAAATTACCACAGTTCCAGCTGATGGAAGTTCCATTTTGGATGTGTGTTCTTACCGTGGCCAACTTGTTTGTGTATGCACTCTCAAGCACCATTTTGTCTGCACAAGACATACTTCAGCTTATTACGTTGAATGTGTTTATGGCTCTTAGAGTTGTGTTTGCTCTTCAGGGCCTTGCAGTGCTCACATGGTTTGTGCGCGAGAAGCACTTCTCGCCAGCACTCTCTTTGTCACTGTTTGTATTGGTAGGCATGTTAGAAGTTCAGTTAGGCGTTATGGCTCTCGTAGGACTTATTGACGCTTGGGCAAACTTCCGAAAGCTTAATCGCTCAGGAAGCCAGGACTCAGAGTCCACGATAAACAACAACTAGTCGATACCATCGACTCATCAAAGGAGTTTCCCATGAAAGTTATTCTCTTGGGCGAGCTTCGCGGTAAGGGCGGCGAAGGCGACATCGTAGAGGTCGCACAGGGTTATGCGGAGAACTTCCTGTTCCCCAATAAGATTGCCCAGCCTGCTACACCGGGTAACATCAAGCAGCTTGAGGAGCGTCGTCACAATATCGCTAAGCGCGAAGAGCAGCGTATTGCTGACGCAAATGCTACCAAGGCAGCTCTTGATGGCAAGCTCGTAACTGTTGACGCTCGCATTGGCGAGGAGGGCCAGCTCTTTGGCTCCGTCACCACCGCTCAGATTGCTGACGCAATCGAGGCACAGCTCAACGTCACCGTTGATCGTAAGCGCATTGCTCGTAGCGCTGCTATCAAGACCGCTGGTCGCCACAATGTCACCATTGAGCTTTACCGTGACATCACCGCTACCGTCGTTGTTCTTGTTGGCGAGGACGATGCTGCTCCTGCAGAGGAGGAGACCGAGGAGGTTGCCGCTGAGGCAACCGTCGAGGTTGAGGTTGAGTCCGCAGAGTAGTTTTATGCACGCATAAAACACTGTTCTCCTGCATTTTTTGGTGGTTTATACAATTTCTGCAGTTTTCTACAGATTTGTAAGCTTTTATAAAAAGCTCAGCCATCTGAAAAGAATGGAATGTTTGTTCGAACCACCCCTTTGTGAAACATAACAAAGGGGTGGTCTTTTTATGTGTAGACGAATCGGTATATTTTCTTGTGCTCTACCTGCGGTTATTCAAAATGTTATGTAAAACATATTCACTTAACCTGCGGAATTGTAATTTGATTTGTATAACCGCAGATAGGCAATTGTGTAGAAAATACTACGTGTCGAAAAAAGTCCAAAAAATGTTGAAAACGTTGAAAACTTAAGGAAATCCCGCTCAGGGTATGCGAGTTTTGGAAAATCGTGTTGAAGACTTAACTTTTCGAATTTTGCAAGCCAAAATGACTCTTTATTTTTTTGAAAAGTACACTACTATTCAGATTCATTCCCAAAAAACATGATTGGAAAAGACGATGGCACAAGACTCGTTTGAGATGAATCCTACGCAATTGACGGCCCTAGAGAACGCCTCTATGCCACAAGATTCTGATGCCGAGTTTTCCATTCTTTCTGCAATGATTCTTTCGGAAGAAATCAGAGGAGAGTGCCTCATTAGGCTTTCTTCCGAGGATTTCTATATTCCATCCAATCAAATTATTTTTGAGGCAATTAAGTCCCTGTTTGACAATAACAAGCCAGTAGACGTCATTTCGCTTGCAGATCACCTTAAGAGTAACGGCAAGTTTGAGCGCGCTGGAGGAGCTGTCCGTTTAGCAGAGCTTGGAAACAACCCACTCGCTATGGTTGGTTGGGAAAACCACGCTGTTATGCTGCACCGTGATACTACGCTCAGAAAGATGATTAGCGCTTCTGCAAAGATTTCTGCGCTTGCCTACAACGCTCCAGAAGATACAAAAGAAGTAGTTGACCAGGCAGAAAAGCTCATTTTTGATGTAACCAACAGAGATGTTCAGCAGTCTGAGCAGGGCATTGAAGACATTATGACTGATCTCTTTGAAGAGCTTCAGCAAAATGCTGGCAAAGATGCTTCAGAGCTGGGTGTTCAGACCGGATTTGCAACCTTAGATGGCCTCTTCCAGGGTCTTCGGCCTGGTCAGATGGTTGTTATTGGCGCTCGCCCTGGTGTTGGTAAGACCTCTTTTGCTCTCAGTATGGCCTATAACGCCGCAGTTTCCGGTGCAACTGTTGCACTCTTCTCGCTTGAGATGAGCAAGATTGAGATTGCGCAGAGACTGTTGGCTTCTGAATCAAAGGTTGATTTGCAGACCATCCGTTCTTCTAACATCAGGAATGAGCAGTGGCCTACCCTTCTGGAGGCAGCAGAGCGTATTTCTCGCCTTAAAATCATTGTTGACGATACTCCAGGCACAACGGTCACAGAAATCCGTGCAAAAGCCCGCAGAATGCTTAATAAGGCCGAGAAGGGCGTCATTATCATCGACTACCTCCAGCTGCTTTCTCCACCAGCCGAGAAGGGCCGTGCAGACAGCCGTGCAACTGAGGTTTCTGAGATGTCTCGTGGCATTAAGATTATGGCTAAAGACCTCAAGGCACCTGTTATTGCACTTTCTCAGCTCAATCGTACGCTTGAGAACAGAAACGGCAAGCGTCCACAGCTTTCTGACCTGCGTGAGTCCGGCGCAATCGAACAGGATGCAGATATTGTTTTGCTGCTTGACCGCTCACTGAGCGATGAAGAAGCCGCGCGCGATGACCGTCCTGATAAAGACGTTACCAACATCATTGTTGCAAAGAACCGTGCAGGTGCTCTGAGGGATGTTCCTGTTATGTTTATGCCAACATCCACCAAGTTTGTTGAGATCTACCAGGGAAATAATTACTCAGAAAGTGAAGCTGCTCAGTACGCTGCGATGGCAAACCCCGCGCATTAATCGTTTCTTATGTGTGACAAAACCTCTGCGCTTCTGTGCTTTTGCGAGCGCTATTAGATATACTTATGAAGCAACCCCTAAAGAGGTTGTAACCGTCATGTAATGGTCGTGTTTGTAGATAGCTGCGATAGGGGAGAACTTATGCCAGCTTCCGTACTTGTTGGTGCTCAGTGGGGAGACGAGGGTAAGGGTAAAGTTACCGACCTCATTTCCGGAGATTTTGACGTTGTTTGCCGTTACGCAGGTGGTGCAAATGCGGGCCACACGGTAATCGCTGGAGACACAAAGCTTGCGCTTCACCAGGTTCCATCTGGCGTTATGTACGAGAATACCTATCCAGTTATTGGTAATGGCTGCATTGTTGACCCAGAGGTTCTTCTCGGCGAGATTGACATGCTGGAGAGCAAGGGTATTTCCTGCAATCTGCTTAAGATTTCCGGCAACGCTCACATTGTTATGCCTTATCACAAAGATCTTGATGGCGTGCACGAGAAAAAGCTGGGTAAGAACCTTATTGGTACCACCAAGCGCGGTGTCGGTCCAACGTATATGGACAAGATGAACCGCACTGGCCTGCGTATTCAGGACATGCTTGACGAGAAGATCTTCCGCAAGAAGCTTGAAGCTGCACTTGAGTACACCAATCCAATCTTGAGTCTTGTGTATGGTCTTCCAACCTATACCGTTGACCAGATTTGCGAGACCTATCTGCCTTATGCAGATCGCATTCGTCCTTACATTGTTGAGTCTTCTCTCTTCCTCAACGAAGAGCTTGAGGCAGGCAAGAACATTCTCTTCGAGGGTGCTCAGGCAACCATGCTTGATATTGACCACGGCACCTACCCCTTTGTTACCTCTTCTAACTGTACCGCTGGTGGCGCAATAACTGGTTCTGGAGTTGGTCCAACCAACATTGACCGTGTCCTGGGTATTGCAAAGGCATACCTCACACGCGTTGGCTCTGGTCCATTCCCAACAGAGCTCTTTGACGAGACGGGCGATCTTCTCGGCGAAGTTGGCCATGAGTATGGTGTTACTACCGGCCGTAAGCGCCGCTGCGGCTGGTATGACGCAGTAGTTGTTAACTACGCGGCTCGCATCAATGGTCTCACTGACCTGGCAATTACCAAGCTTGACGTTCTTGGCTGCCTGGATGAGATTAAGGTATGCGTTGCTTATGAGTGCGACGGCAAGATTTACAAGACCGTCCCAGAGCACCAGAGCGTCTTCTATCACGCAAAGCCTGTGTACGAGACTCTTCCTGGTTGGAAGTGCGACATCTCTAACGTTCGCAACTTCTACCAGTTGCCTCGTGAGGCTAAGGACTACATTGACTTCCTGGAGCAACTTGCTGGTGTACGCGTTTCTATCATCACCGTTGGTCCAGATCGCGAGCAGACAATCGACCGCTACTGGAGGTAACCCGTGGCGTCTTCGGACTGCTCAACTTTTGCAATAGTTTGCGATAACCCCTGTGGGCTTGAAGCTTCCCAGCTTGAGGCCCTGGGGGTTTCTGTAATACCTGGAGCTCTGAGTTCAGATGCTGATCAGGTAGGCGAGTTTTACCGAGGTATTTTTGAGTCAGGAGCTCAAAAGATCCTCTCGCTTCATGTGTATGCAGATTTTTCTGACTCGCTTCTTACGGCAAAAAAGGCTTGTCAGAACAATCCTGATATTTCAAGCTCAATTTGCCTGGTAGATAGTGGAAATATGCCCACTGCTATGGGAATCATGCTTGAGCGCTTAAGTGTGGCAAGAAAGTCTGGAGCTTCATTTGAAGCTGCTTGTGCGTATGCACAAGAGCTTGCTGAGGTAGTTGCCACAATGTACATTGCAATGAACAAGGTTGTCCTACATAAAAGCAAGGACAAGCATCCGAGGCTTTCTTTAAGACTTCGACTTGAGCGTTTGCATAGGCGCATCTCAAACGATATGTATTTGTATCGTTTGGTTGGCGGAAGGTGCACAGAGGTTGCTCGTTCATCGGATTTTACCGATCTAGCAGCAAGAATTTCTCGCCTTATGAGCGCTTGTTTTGTAAAGCGCGGCGAGCTCAAATACGTTGTGATTTCAAGTGGCGAGAAACGCATAGAAAAGCACCTCAAAAAGCCGCTTAAAACCAATGAATATGATGCAGAATGTATTGCAGAAAGACTTGCTTCCCCTGAGTTTAAAAAACATCTTGGAGAAGGCGCTGTTGGCGTTGCTTGTATCCCAAAGGCGTTGTATCAGAAGGCTGGAGTACTTATGAATGACACCGTTGATATTTTGTTGCTTGGCGCGGGTGGTCGTGAGCATGCTCTCTTAACCAAGCTGCAAGAATCGCCTCGTGCAGGAAAAATTTACGTTGCTCCAGGTAATGGCGGCATGGCTACCCAGGCAGAGATTGCTCCTATTGATCAAAATAATCCTGATGAGGTTGTTGCTTTTGTCAAGGAAAAGGGCATCAATCTGGTAGTTATTGGCCCTGAGGCACCTCTTGTTGTGGGCGTTGCAGACGCTGTTCGCCAGGCCGGTATTGCATGCTTTGGCCCTAATCAGAATGCAGCCCAGATGGAGGGCTCCAAGGCATTTGCCAAAGGCGTTATGGAGAGAGCAAACGTTCCAACTGCTGCATGGAAGTCTTTCACAGACCAGGCGTCTTGTGAGGCGTATGTTCGTCACATCGGTGCACCTGTTGTTGTTAAGGCAGACGGTCTTGCCGCAGGTAAGGGTGTTATTGTTGCAACTGAGCTTGAGCAGGCCCTCGAAGGCGTCCGCGAGTGTTTCTCGGGTCACTTTGGCGATGCAGGAGCAACCGTTGTTGTCGAGGAGTTCCTTGAGGGGCCAGAGTGCTCGCTACTTGCGTTGACTGATGGAACGTACGTTGTTCCGCTGGCAACAGCCCAGGATCACAAGCGCGCTTACGACGACGATAAGGGACCTAACACTGGTGGAATGGGCGTCTATTCTCCTGTTCCTTTTGTGACCAATGAAGAACTTTCCCAGATGATTGCCATTGAGCAGCGCGTTGTTGACCAGCTCAAAAAAGAGGGCATCAACTACTCAGGCTGCCTTTATGGTGGATTTATGCTGACCAAAGATGGCCCTAAGGTTCTTGAATTTAACGCTCGCTTTGGCGATCCAGAGACTCAGGTTGTGCTGCCTCGCCTCCAGGGTGATTTGGTTTCAATTTTGATGGCTTGCGATAACGGCACCCTCCGTCACCAGCAGGTTTCCTGGTCTGATACAGTGGCTGTTTCTGTTGTTCTGGCAAGTGCCGGATATCCTGGTTCTTACGAGAAGGGCAAGGAGATTACCGGTATTGAGGCTGCTCAGCAGCTTGAGGGCGTTTCTGTTTATCACGCCGGAACTGCTCAGACCGAGGACGGAAAGATTGTCACAGCAGGTGGCCGCGTGCTCAACGTTACTGCGCTTGCGCCAACTTTTGAGGAAGCCCGCGCTCGCGCATACGAGGCTTGCGACCTTATTAACTTTGAAGGCAAGCAGCTCAGGCACGATATTGGACTCAAGGCTCTTCAAGGTCGTCCAGAAAAATAGTTAGGTTAGCGCTTATGGCAAATCAAAATGACGAGAAAATCAACGTACAGGATGGTGCTTGGACCAGCAATCAAGGCAGCTCTCAGTTTAATGATGTGTTTGATGATATGCAGTCTGCTGAGCCAGAGATTCTTGATGCTGACATGCAGGTAACCCCAGAGGTGTTTGATTCTGCTCGCAATGATTTGCACTCGGCAGTTGATTCGCTTACCTACGACGGTGAGCGTGTTGCTGTGGGCGATGCTGCCTACCATCATTCTGGCGAGCCACAAAAGCGCAGCTTTGTTGCAGGTACAGAGGATGCGCGTGATGCCTCTCTAGAAGAGAAGCCACTCTCGGAAGATACCGTTTGGGTTGGTCGCATTTTTGACGTGAATCGTCTGCGCGTTTCTCTTCCTGATGGACGCACTGCTCTTCGTGATGTTGTGCGTCATCCCGGTGCTGTGGCTATTGTTGCGCTGACTGATGAGGGTAGAATTTGTCTGGTTCGTCAGTACCGAACTGCGCTTGGTCGCGTAACAGTTGAGCTGCCTGCAGGAAAGCTTGATCCAGGCGAGGACCCTCTTGATTGCGCTCACCGTGAGCTGTTGGAAGAGACCGGAATGAAGGCGGGAAAGATGGCTTTTCTCACCACTACCGCCACTTCTGATGGATTTACTGACGAGCTTATTCACCTTTATATGGCAACTGAGTTGACCTTTGAGGGATCAGACCCAGATGCCGACGAATTTATTAACGTGGATCTTGTTCCACTATCTGAGCTGGTAGACGCTGTTCTCGATGGCAAAATCGAGGACGCAAAGACTATCATTGGAGCTCTTATCTGCGATTCAATTTCACACCGATTGCCTATGGAGTAATTACGCATGCTTGATCGTTCTTCTCGCCCTGTACCTGGTAGTTCTTTGACTTCAGCCTCAAGCAGAAACGGCTTTAGAAACTCTGGAAACAACGCCTCTGGCAAACACCGCAAATCGCTGTTTGCCAGTTTTCTTTCTTATTACGCTCCGCAAAGGCATCTGTTTATTCTGGATACTATTTGCGCCATCATTTTGGCTTGTATCGAGCTCGCATTTCCTCAGATTTTGCGCTTGCTCACAAAGGGACTGTTTACGCAGGGTAAAGATGTCATTCTCGACAGCTTAGTGTTTATTGCCGTTGGGCTTGTATTTATGTACTTTGTCCACTTTCTGTGCCGCTACTTTGTTATTAGCTGGGGACACATCATGGGTGCGCGCATGGAAAGTAAGATGCGAGAAGACCTGTTTGACGCCTACGAGCGCATGAGCTTCTCGTATTACGACCGTCACAAGACGGGCGATCTGATGAGTCGCCTGGTATCCGACTTGTTTGACATTTCTGAGACGGCGCATCATGGTCCTGAGTATCTGATTATTGGCTTGCTTGAGATTGCCGGCTCTTTTGTCATTCTTGCTTTTATTAACGTACCCCTTACGCTGGTGCTTGCTGGAATTGCTGCGGTACTGGTAGTGTTCAATTTCTTTGCCAACATGCACATGCGCGGCATTTTCAAAGAGAACCGCATGCGCATTTCCGACGTAAATACCCAGCTAGAAGACTCACTTTCTGGTATTCGCGTGGTTAAGGGCTTTGCGGCTGAAGATCACGAGCGTAAGAAATTTAGAGCAAGTAACTCGGCATACTTAGACTCCAAGGCCAATATGTACCAGGCTATGGGCAGGTACCAAGCTGCAATTTCAGGCATGATGGGTGTTTTGAACACTGTTGTGTTGGTTTTGGGCGGCTGGATGATTGCTCAGGGCCAGATGCAAGCCATTGACCTGGCTACGTATGCACTCTATATCTCGCTGTTTACCACGCCAATCATGAATATTCTGAACTTTACCGAGACATTCCAGAAGGGTCTTGCGGGCTTTAAGCGTTTCTCGGAAATTCTTGAAACGCAGCCGGACATTCAAGATGTACCCGGCGCTCATGATATTCAGATTACCGCCGGCGATATCATCTACCAGGATGTTCATTTTGCTTACAACAATGCTGAAGAGGTTATTGATGGCTTGAACCTTCATATTGAGAGTGGAAAAACCGTCGCACTGGTTGGACCTTCTGGTGGAGGTAAGTCAACTACCTGCGCTTTATTGCCACGATTCTACGATGTGACAAGTGGCAGTATCACCATTGATGGGCAGGATATTCGCTCCGTTACGCAGCATAGTTTGCGCTTGGCAATTGGCATGGTTCAGCAGGACGTATATCTCTTTGATGGTACTATCGCGGAGAACATTGCATACGGCTGTCCTGAAGCTTCCGCAGAAGACATTGCGCTGGCAGCAAAGCGTGCAAACATCGCTGAGTTCATTGAATCGCTGCCAGATGGATATGATACGCAGGTAGGACAGCGTGGAACCAGACTTTCTGGCGGACAGAAGCAGCGCATTTCTATTGCGCGTGTGTTCCTGAAGAACCCGCCGCTACTCATTTTGGATGAGGCTACTTCCGCTCTGGATAACGAGTCCGAGCGCGCGGTCCAGGAGTCCCTTTCCGAGCTGGCTAAGAACAGAACTACGCTGGTCATTGCCCATCGACTCTCGACTATTATGGGTGCTGATGAAATTATCACCATCAATCACGGTCGTGCAGTTGAGCGTGGAACCCATGATGAACTGCTAGAAAAAGGCGGAATCTACGCTCATTACTATCAAATGCAGTTTGGTGGTGCACCAAACATCGCAAGGCGGTAAAATAGAGCATTAAGTGCTTTGCGAACTGCGGTTTGCGGCAGCAATCGTTCTTCTCGCGATACGCTTAACCGTAGGTTTGCGGTTTGTAACTTGCGGTCTGCGACTTGCAGCTTGTAAACCGACGGGTGGAACTAAAGAGCAAAAGTCAACGCATCGCACGCTTTAAAGTGTGTTTATGCAGGTTGAATGAGAGAGCTACATGGCTAAAGATGATGCAGAACGTTCACGCTTCGCGCGCCGCCAGAAGGGCGCGCTTGATGCTGACGCAGCTGAAGAGTTGTTTACCAAGGTAGACGAGACGGGTCATCCTAACGAGGAACGCGCAGCTCTAGAGCGTGCTCGTAGGCAGGGTGGAGCTGCGGCAGTGGACGTTGATCCCCTCTCAGGATCTGACCCTTCGGGCTCAAATATCGAGAAGGTCATTACAAAGACGGCAGTCCTTTTTGTTTTGATTTTCCTGGTAATCGTAGTTCTGATGCAGGTCTCTTGTGGTGTTATTCGTCGAGCTAACACAGCAAATCTAACTGAATCAGTTACGGTGCGATCTGTTGCATCTGCATTGCGTGGCGGTGTCGAGTGGGGTAATGGATTTACGCAGTTCCCCGAGGATTTTTCGGTTCAGGAAGCTGACGAGAACACAGGTCGCGTTGAGGTAACAGTTACCGATACGACCTCAAAAGACGTGCTTGAATGCTATGCGGGATCCAGCGTCCAGGCGCAGGCATTTGCTATTAACGCACTGCTCAACCCACGAATCAATACCGTTGTCTATCACGTCAGTGTTCACAGGAATGATCAAGGTGAGCTTCAGAAATCTCAACTCTTTGGATTCCTTAAACCTGGCGGAGATGCAACACCTATCTTTACCTTTACGTTCTCAAAGACGCAGTCTTCTGATGGAGTAAATATCACCATGGTCATTACTGGTGCAAACGATGCCATTCAAAAAGAGCTACGAGACCAGATTGCCACGTCATTTACGCCGGTCCGTGTGCTTGGCGGCATTGTTGGTGGAGACTCTTCAACAAAGAAGAACACCACTACTAGTACCACCGGAACCACTAACAGCACAGGTACAAGCGACAGTTCTTCAGGCACTAAGTAGTCTACGTACCTGCAAGCAACAAAGCAAAAGAACAAAAGAGCCGCTGAAGTCAGCGGCTCTTTTGCATGGGCAGCTAACGGCGATTCATTAGGAGGCTAGTGTACCTCGAGGCGGTGATGCCGTGGATGATTTTTGCACGTTAATTTGACTGAAAGTTATGGAATCGGTGTTTCCAAGACGATTCTGGCCCCAAAAAGGTAAAAAAGCCGTTTAGTTGGGGGTTTTAGTCTTTATGCATAGCTATTTTGAGCGATTTTGAGTCAGCAATGTGTCGCTTGATTAATGCCAACTGGGCTTTTACTAATATCAAATCTTTAATTAATTCCTTCGATCCCCAACTAAACGGCTTTTTTACCTTTTTCGTCTTATTTTGAAGCTCAATTTTTGTTTGATAAGAAATGAAACGAATAAAGGACTAGGAAAATGCATTTTCATGCATAACGACGCTTGCTTGCATAAAAATAGGTGCCCACTCTACGCGAGTGAGCACCTACGACAAAGAAAAAGAATACTTTTCTGCGGCGCAAAGGCCTGTGTGAGCAGTTTGCTTTTGTAAAAGCGTCTTACTCCTGCAGAAGCTGGGCAATTAGGCCAAGCTTTGTCTCAAACGAAACGCCACGAAGCTCAAAGTTTGGCTGCTCACGAGTAATTTCCATGGACTCGCAGACAAACTCACCAGCAAACTCAACTGCGTCAGCGATTTCCTGACCACACATAACTGCAGCTAAAAGCGCAGAAGCAAATAGATCGCCGGTGCCGTGCAGCATGTAAGGCAGAAGCTCGGAGACAATCTCGCCACGCTCGGACTTAGTAGCAACAAAATTGCGGATAAGGCCATCGCCGCGAACAATACCCTTAAGGACAACGCACTTTGCGCCCATCGCAAGCAGTGCATCAAGCAGCTCATCTACCTGCTCATCAGTCAAATTCTGACCAGCGTATGGAATGCCCGTCAGAATTGAAGCCTCAGTAAGATTTGGTGTCAAAATATCTGCACCATTTACCAGGGACTTCATTGCCTCACAAAGCTCTTGCGTATAGGTTGGGTACATCTTGCCGCCATCGCCCATAACTGGGTCAACAACGCGAAGTGCCTTTGGATGCTCCTGGTACAAACGCTGAATGCTTGCAACCTGCTCTGCTGCGCCAAGGAAGCCAGAATAAATAGCGTCCAGGTCAATGCTCTCTTCCTGCCATGCATCCAGATAATCCTCGAGCATGTTGGTGGTGTCGTGCATGTAGAACGTAGGGAACTTGGTGTGTGCCGAGAAAAGCGACGTAGGTACTGGGCAAACGTCACATCCCGCTGCCGACAAAACCGGAATAGCTACGCCAAGCGAGCATTTTCCGTATCCGCAGAGATCGTGCACTGCGGCGATGCGAGGGATGTACGAGCCTTCTCGCTGGTACAGAACAGAGTTGGTTTCATTCATTACAGTTTCCTTTCACGTGGACTGATGGACCAACGTTCAAGAAAATCATACTCTATACTGTGAAGTGGATATTTGACGTATCCGCCTATTTTAAGAGACGTAACAAAGGAGCAGAGATGGCAGATCAGCCTGTTGTTGGCATTATCATGGGATCAAAGAGCGACCTTGCAACTATGGAGGGATGCACTGCTGAGCTCGAGCGCCTTGGCGTTCCATATGAGCTGGTTATTGCGTCTGCACACCGCACTCCAGATAAGGTCCACCAGTGGGCCGAGACCGCTGCTGACCGCGGCCTCAAGGTAATCATCGCAGCTGCAGGAAAGGCTGCTCACCTGGGCGGAGTTGTCGCTGCATTCACACCGCTGCCTGTCGTTGGCGTTCCAATGAAGACCTCCGATCTCGGCGGCATGGACTCCCTGCTCTCCATGGTCCAGATGCCATCCGGCGTGCCCGTTGCCTGCGTTGCCATCAACGGTGCCAAAAACGCAGCTATTTACGCCACTCAAATTTTGGGCGCTTCTCTTCCAGAGTATCGCGAGAAGATCGTCCAGCTTAAAGCCGAGATGGCTGACGCATAAGCTGACTCACAGCCCGGAATAGAACTGCACCCGCGTGCAAGCACCCGCACCCGCACCTGCGCGTACCCGCACCCGCGCGGCCACACACAAGACCCGCGCTTCAGGAGACCTGAGGCGCGGGTTTTGCATACCTACAAAATGTGATTATGCGATGACTTCATAAGATGCACAGAGATTTTTGTTTCGTGCATAGCTAAACTTTTAAGGGGTATCACAAGAGTATGACAAACGAGTACCTTCAGAAGGGAAGTGCATGGAATCAAAAAACGGCAAGCATTTTGCTTCATTCGCCGCTGCTGATCAGCCGGCTGGAAATACTCACACCTCAAAAACCTCCGTCGGGATGGCTTCTATGAAAAGCGCTGCTTCTTCAAAAAAAGACGACAACAAGAAAGCCTCTCCTAAAAAGTCTGGCGAGAAACCCGCTAAGAAGAAGGGTTTTGCCTACATTCTTTCCACAATCTTGCTGGTAGTTGGCATTGGCCTCTTGGTTGTTGCTGGCGTTATGTTTGGCAAGACGCAGCTTGAGTATCACGAGCAAGATGTCATCAACGAAGAGCTTGCAACATACGCAACAGTTTCCGAGAAAAAAGATGAGGCTCCAGTTATTGATTGGGCTGGTCTGCAGGCAGTAAATAACCAGGTAGTCGGCTGGATTCAGATTCCAGACACACAGGTCAACTACCCTGTTTATCAAACCACAGATAACGACCACTACCTGCACACAAACGCAAAGGGAGAGTGGTCAATCGGCGGTCAGATTTTCATGGACTACCAGAACAATCCAAACGGCCTCACTGACCAACAGACTATTCTCTATGGTCACCACATGAGAAACGGCTCCATGTTTCAGTACATCGGAGCAATGAATGACCAGTCTACCTTTGATAAGGTCGAGACAATCTGGTACGTCACGCCTACTCAGACGTACGAGCTTGAGCCTGTGTTTACCTATCACACCGACGAAGATGACGAGGAAGTCCGTCAGTTTAACTTTGGCTCTGTCGATGAGTTCAGGTCTTACCTAAAAGATAGGCTTTCTAGAGCAGTAAGTTCTCGTTCCGATGCAGCAGATGTTATTTCTCGCGCTGATCATGTTCTTACACTCTTTACCTGCAATTATACCGACCAGTACGGCAGGACCATGCTCATCTGTGTACCAAAGACTGAAGCTCAGCCAAAGGCCCAGTAGCTGAAAAAGGGCGGTTTACAGAGGTTGTAAATGCCATTTTCTTAAAAAATTGTTACACGCTCCGAACATATTTGTTCGGAGCGCTTTTTCTTGCAAATTTCCAGGTACACTGTATGTACTGTTGCCAAACGTGAGAGACGTTTGATCAAGGGCGACTCAAGCCGAGGAGCCCGGAGGGGATCCAATGGAACTTCACGAGGAATGTGGCGTCTTTGGAGTATGGGCGCCTGACCGTGACGTTGCTCGACTCACTTATTTTGCGCTGCACGCGCTACAGCATCGCGGACAAGATTCCGCAGGTATAGCTGTCGGCGACGGTCAGACCGTGCTTATTAGAAAAGATACGGGCCTCGTAACAGAAGTTTTCAACAACGACGACCTTAACGCAATGCCTGGTAAAGTGGCTATTGGTCACTGCCGCTACGGCACTGCGGGTGCCAAGGGCTGGGAGTCAGCCCAGCCACACATGTCGTCTATCGACGAGACCCTCATTGCTCTGGCGCACAACGGCACCCTCGTTAACTTTGACTCCTTGCGAGAAGAACTGTCTTCTCGCCAGATTTCCTTTAGATCCAACACAGATTCCGAGGTAGCAGCCCAGCTTATTGGCTACTTCACGCGTCAGACGCACCGACTGCGTACCGGCATCGCCGCAACCATGAACCTCATCGAGGGCGGCTACGCCATGGTGCTCATCCGCGAGAACGCCCTCTATGCGTTTAGGGACCCTAACGGTATTCGTCCGCTGGTGCTCGGCCATATTGGCGAGGAAGGCGAGAATAACTGGGTAGTTGCATCCGAGACGTGCGCGCTAGATATTGTGGGCGCTACGTTTGTGCGCGAGGTGGCTCCCGGTGAGATTATCCGCATCTCGGACAATGGGCTTTCTTCTGAGATGGGACTTTCTCCTCGTCAGCAAGCAAATTGCATCTTTGAACAGGTGTATTTCTCGCGCCCTGACTCTATTATTAGCGGTCGCTCGGTGTATTCTGTCCGTCATCAGATGGGTCGCCAACTGGCAAAAGAGACCCCAGCAGACGTTGACCTGGTAATCGGTGTACCTGATTCCGGCGTTCCTGCAGCTGAAGGTTTTGCACAAGAGCTGGACGTGACTTTTGGCACTGGCTTGATCAAAAACCGCTACGTTGCAAGAACCTTCATTCAACCTACACAGCAGCTTCGTGAACTGGGTGTACGTTTGAAGCTCAACGCGCTTTCTGACGTTGTTGCAGGTAAGCGCATCGTAATGGTAGACGATTCTGTTGTTCGCGGCACTACTTCCAAGCAGATTGTTCAGCTGCTTAGAGACGCAGGAGCTACTGAAGTACACGTGAGAAGTGCTTCTCCTAAGGTTATCTGGCCGTGCTTCTACGGTATTGATACTGCCGATCAGGACCAGCTTGTTGCAGCAAAAATGACCACTCAAGAGATCTGCGATTATATCGGTGCAGACTCCTTAGGCTTTTTGAGCCTGGAGGGCCTACTTGCCTGCGTTCCTTCTCGTGGTTACTGCGATTCTTGCTTTAGCGGCAGGTATCCTGTGGCAATTCCGGAAGACTTCTACCAGAGGTTCTTGCCAGAAAACACCCCAGATAATCTAAACCCATCTTTTGCACGTAAGTTTGACCAGGTAGAACAGCAGTTAATTGACGAGGGCTTTGTTCCCTCAAAGCAGTAAGAAGGAGAATAATGACTACTTCCGCTGATCCAACCAAGCAGATTACCTACGCTGACGCAGGCGTTGACGTTGATGAGGGGGCTCGTGCTGTTGACGCCATCAAAGCTGCTGTTGCTACAACTACTCGTCCCGAGGTCATTGGCGGCTTGGGTGGCTTTGGCTCCTGCTTCTCGGCTGCAGCTCTGAAGGACATGGAAGAGCCTGTACTGGTCAGCGGCACCGACGGCGTTGGCACTAAGCTTGCCATTGCTCAGCTGCTCAACCGCCATAACACGGTGGGCGAGGACCTGGTTGCCATGTGCGTCGACGACATTGTCCCCATGGGCGCCGAGCCACTGTTCTTCCTAGACTACGTGGCCGTGGGTAAACTCAAAGCCGAGGCAGTTGCCGAGATTGTTGGTGGCATTGCAGAAGGCTGCCGCAAGAGCGGATGTGCGCTGGTAGGCGGCGAGATGGCCGAGCATCCAGGTGTTATGAATCCTGACGATTACGATCTGGCTGGCTTTGTTGTTGGCGTTGTCGACAAACCAAAGATCTTAGGTCCCGAGAAGGTCAGTGAAGGTGACGTCATTCTGGGACTTCCTTCTTCTGGCATTCACTCCAACGGATATTCGCTGGTACGTAAGGTAGCCATTGAGGGTAAGACTGTCGAGGAGCTTAACCAGCCACTAGAGGAACTCGGTGGAGAGTCACTCGCAGACGTTGTTTTGCGTCCAACTACTATTTACGCAGGTGGATTGCTTGCTGCACTCCGCGCAGGAGCTCCTATCAAGGCTATGGCACACATCACCGGTGGTGGAATCACCGAGAACCTTAACCGTGCACTACCATCTCATCTTGATGCAGAGGTTGATCGTGGTGGAGAGGCAGGTCCTGCATGGCCAATTCCACCAGTTATTTCCTACGTTTCTAACGCCGCTCATCTCTCTCTTGATGAGCAGTACCGCACCTTCAATATGGGCGTTGGCATGGCGCTTATTGTTGACATAGACGATGTCGATGATGTTGCAGAGGCCCTCTCTGAACAGGGTTTTGAGCCATTTGTCATGGGTCAGATTATCCCAGGCACCGGAAAGGTGGTCTACAACGATGCCAATTAAGCTTGGCGTTCTTCTTTCCGGTTCAGGTACCAATCTTCAGGCCATTATTGACGCTATTGATGCTGGCAAGCTAGATGCAACTATTGAGCTGGTTGTTTCTTCTCGCCCTGATGCATATGGTTTGAAGAGGGCAGAGGCAGCCGGTTTGCAAACCCTGACGCTCTCAAAAGAGACGTACGAGGACCCATTTGTTGCGGATATGGTTATTGCCACTGAGCTCAAGCGCTATAACGTTGATTACGTTGTTATGGCTGGCTACATGCGTAAAGTCGGCGTTCCTATTCTGAACACCTTCCTTAATCGTGTGCTCAATCTGCATCCGGCGTTGCTGCCAAGCTTCCGTGGTGCACATGCTATTCAGGATGCGTATGAGTACGGCGTCAAGGTGACGGGCGTTACCGTTCACCTGGCAAACGCTGATTACGACCGCGGCCCCATTATTGCTCAGCGACCCGTTGTGGTTGAAGAGGGCTGGACCGTTGACCAGCTTGAAGAGGCGATTCATCAGGTAGAGCATCAGCTGTATCCTGAGGTGTTGCAGCTTTTTGCTCAGGATAGAGTCCACGTTGAGGGTCAAAAGGTTCGTATAGAGTTAGGCGAGTAAATGGCGAGAAGTGCCCAGATTAAACTGAGCGACGTAGCAACATCACGTGTTAATAACCTGAATTTTATTAGGTTTATTGCAGCGTTAATGGTTATTGTGTCCCACTGTTATGCAGTTGTTTTGGGCGGCGATGCAGGTAGCTATCTTCTGAAGTTTACTGGAGACCGCTTGAGCCCAGGTGGCGTTTCCGTTGGTGTCTTCTTCCTCTTTGGTGGCTTCTTGATTGCTCGTAGTTGCGAGCATTACCCTGAACCAAAAAAGTTTTTCTCGGCACGTGTTTTACGGCTGTTCCCTGAGCTTGTATTTGTTGTGGTCCTTACAGCTTTTGTGTTAGGTCCAATACTCTCAACGCTTTCGCCTGCGGAGTATTTCACTAATCCACAAACGTATAAGTACCTACTCAACGGAGCTCTGATTATGGTCCATCAGCTGCCGGGAGTGTTTACCAACAATCCTTCGGGTGACGTGGTCAATGCTGCGCTGTGGACACTTCCTGTTGAGTTCATCTGCTACATTCTGTGTTTTATCAGCTACAAGCTCACCAAGTTTGATAAGAAGAAATTTTTACTGCTCTCAGCACCTGTCTTTATACTGGCAGCAGTGTATTACGTGAAGTTTTCTCCACTTCAGCTGAGCGTTGTGCGCGCAGTTCTTCTCTTTTACTTGGGCATTTTGATCTGGGTGTTCAGAGACCAGGTTACTATCTCGCCTGTTTTAGGCCTGGCATCGATTGTTCTGTGGTTTGTTATGGTCTTCCGCGGCATTGATAATCTGGCAATGCTCACGGTTTTTCCTGTTGCTTGCTTCTGTATTGCGTATGGCATGGGCAATCACTTCAGTACGTTTGGTACCAAATTTGAGCTTTCCTATGGCATCTATCTTTGGGCTTATCCGATTCAACAGGTGCTGGTTCAGTTCTTCCCAGCATGGCACCCTTACGTGAATGCGCTGATTGCAGCTTTATTGGCTACCTGCGGAGCATTTGTAAACCACTTTGTTGTTTCCGCCCCACTTGGAAGATTCCTTAAAGAGCATCGTAAGAAAGCTCATAAAGAACGGAAGTCTTCCGAAGAGCAGAATAATGCCGCCAAGAATAAGGAATTTCCTAAAGGCGAGAAGCCCATTAAGCAGTAAGGGAACGGCTGCGTTACTATTTTGCTGCAAGTAAAAGCGTAAATATTGTTTGCGTATAAACAAATGAGGAAGCAAGCCAAATAAGCGGAACAACCAAGTCTCTAATGGTAATAAAACGATCTGATTTAGAGTGTTTTGCTATTCGCGTAAAGATTGCGCACGCAACAGCAATAGCAATAATTCCAACTATATAAGGAACAAGAAATTGCTGCTTAACTATAGTTTTAGTGGTAAGAAGTATTATGTCTACAAAGAAGACCATAGCTATAAAAAGGTAATAAAGTGCGAGCACTCCACCGCGGAAGAGGTCAAAATTTGTGCGCTTAAAGATTTTGCTCAAGCTTTGCTTTGCAAGAAGGACATATGCCGCTATGAGATACAGGACGGCCAGGGGAATATAGATAACTTTAAAGAAACCTATAAGTGCCACATGAACCGTCCTTATCGTTGAGTCTCAGTAAGCTGATAGGCCTGACCGGCTGCCAGTTTATAGTAGCGCGGTTAGCGCAGTAACAAGTCCAAAGAGAATACCAGGGGCGTTAGCAATCATAATGGGAACATCGCGTTCTTTCTTGAAAGCACCGTAAACAAACCAAACAATGCAGTTGATCATGGCAACTAGTGGTTGGATGAAGCTGCCTTTATTGCCAGCAAGATTATTGGTAATCTGTGGGATATAAGAAACATACATCATGACTGAGAGAATGCTGCCAAATTGACCTAGCTTGTTGAAGAAGTTCTCGTCAAAAGAAAGTGTGTGCTTTTCTGTCATGTAAAGAAACCTCCAATGCCTAACAAACAGATTGCTGATACTTACCCAAGTATTAAACAAGATATTCGCTAGTTCGTTGCAGAATAACTTGCATCAACCCATTGGCAGATTTCATCAAAGTCAACAGATTCATCTAATAGTACAGAAATCCACCGTTCCTTATTCATGTGGTATGCAGGTAAATAACCATTCTGGTGTAGAAGCGTTTCTAGAAGAAATGGATCATCTATTTTCACATTAACAAGATCGCAGCGCTCGAGCTTTTTTAAGCCCAGTTTTTGACCTGGCACATCAGCTACAAGTGCAAACCACTTCTTGTTGTGCGGGTGACGTAAGACTGCATAGGTTGGAGCTGTCGAGAAGGGATAGTCAGGGTCTATGCCGTATTGATCTGCAACGTATTCAAATAGTTTTTCTCGCATAATTTGACCTCCCTCGTCCATATCTTATTATGATTGACAGCTTCTCTATGGAGAAGTTGAAATTGGCATTATCTCCAGCATACGAGCCCTAAACAGCTATACTAAATGTGTTCGTATATGTAATAAAAAGTCCAAGTGAAGGGCGTCATATGAGTCGTGTTTCTCGTAGAGAAGATGAGTTCTACAGCATGTTCTCTGAGTTTTCTGCACTGATTGTTTCTACAGCAAAACTGTTTGTCTCCTACATGGAGTCATTCCCAAGTTCAGAAGATTATGAAGTCCAGATTAAGAACTATGAGACGCTTTGTGATGACCAGGTAGGAAAGATTATTTCCACCCTTAACACGTCTTTTATCACGCCATTTGATCGTGAGGACATCTCGCGTCTTGCTCTGCTTATGGACGAGATTGCAGATGGTATTGAGAGCGTTTCCGCTCACCTTAGCATGTATGACATCAAAGAGATGCGTCCAGAGGCAGTTCAGGTGGCACATCTGATTCTGTTTGCATCAGAGGAGCTGCAAAAGGCCTTTGATCGTCTCCCTGATTATCACAAGGACGACTCGGTCATTCGCCATACACGCTCTGCAAATGAGTATGAGGACCAGGGCGATGTCGTCTACCGCAATGCTTTGAGCTCTATCTTCAGAAATGTTGATGATCCAATTGAGGTTCTTAAGTGGAAGAGCCTTTTGGATAGACTTGAGTCTACCCTTGACGCTTGCAAGCACGTTGCAAACGCTGTTCAGAATGTTATCGTGAAAAATGGCTAGCATCCTGCTTATTGCGGTACTTGTTTCCGCTCTGATATTTGAGTTCATTAACGGCTTCCATGACACCGCAAATGCTATTGCTACCACGGTGTATACCAAGGCTTTGCCTCTACGCACAGCAATTATCATGTCGGCTATCATGAACTTTATCGGCGCGCTTATGAGCGAGAAGGTTGCTATGACCATCGCGTCTGGTCTGGTTGATATTCAGCTACAGCTTTACGTAATTTTTGCTGCTCTGATGGGTGCTATTATTTGGGACCTCTTTACCTGGTGGTTCTCAATCCCAAGCTCGTCTTCGCATGCGCTTATCGGCAGCCTTATCGGTGCAACTATCGTCTTTACCGGCAGCACAGGTCACATTCTTTGGGCGGGTGTTCTAGAGAAAGTTGTTATTCCTCTGTTTACTTCGCCTCTTATTGGTATGGCCTTGGGCTACTTTATTATGAAGCTGGTATTTGAGATCTTTGCTGATTGGCCACCTAAAAAGGCAAACGGTCTCTTCCATCGTCTTCAGGTGCTCTCAGCTGCGTTTATGGCCTACAGCCACGGCAATAATGACGCTCAGAAGACCATGGGAATCATCACGTTGGCGCTGATAACCGCAGGTCTACATGACCCTTCCATGGGCATCCCTCTGTGGGTCAAACTTCTCTGCGCTACAACTATGGCGCTAGGAACTTCCATTGGCGGCGGTCGTATTATGCGTACCGTTGGCGATGGTGTTACTAAGCTCACACCAGTTATTGGCTTTGTCGCCGAAACAAGTTCTACCGTTGCAATTGAGATTATGACTGCACTTGGAGCACCAGTTTCCACTACACAGGTCATCACCACATCCATCATGGGCGCAGGATCTGCTCGTCGTCGCAGCTCCGTGCGCTGGGGTGTTGCGCGTAAGATTATTGCCGCGTGGTTTGTGACGCTGCCAGCCACCATGGCACTTGGCGGACTTATTGCCTTCCTGACCAGCTTTGTTCTGGCATAACCTATGCTCAACGTTGTACTGGTAGAGCCCGAAATTCCCGCAAACACGGGAAACATTGGTCGCACCTGCGTTGTGAGCGGCACTCATCTGCATTTAGTGGGCCCATTGGGTTTCTCGCTTGATGACAAGAGCCTTAAACGAGCAGGCATGGCCTACTGGCAAAGCCTTAACGTTTCTGTCTATGACAACTGGGATCAATTTCTGGAGAAGAACGGTCTGGCCCAAGCATCTGGCTCACCTGCTGGGGACGCTGCACACGACGCTGTTGCCACGGTCAACAGCGCTACCGTAGCTGGTAGATCTCCGCTGCATTTCCTTACCAAGAAGGCTAAGAAGACCTACACGCAAGCAACGTATTGCGATGGGGATTACCTCATCTTTGGTAAGGAAAGCTTGGGATTATCCGAGGAACTTCTGGCCAAGCACGCAGACGAGTGCGAGAGAATCCCAATGCTGCAAGACTCCACCAGTCTGGTCAACCGTGAGGACTGGAGCCAGAAGCACGATGCGCTAGATGGTGATGATCAGTACTCTCATCCAGCGCTTTTACAGCAGGATATCTGCGGAAACTTTATTGACCCTAATGAGTTCTCGGTCAGTGCTCTAAATGTTTCAAACGCTGCCGCCATTGTGCTGTACGAGGCACTGCGGCAGATTGGTTTTCCAGGAATGGATGCGGGGGAGTAGCGGTTTTTAACGCCTTTGTAGAGCCTGCTTTTGCTGTTTCTTATAACGTAACCAAAATACGTAACAAAAAACCCGGGTGTAAAGACCCGGGTTTTATAGTTGCATTAATACTTCCTCTTACTCTTGGTCACGCTTCCTACGATGCAAAACAAGAGAAGTTCCCAAGGAAGCCACAGAGGTTAGGGCTGTACTAACAAGAATCACGCTTGAAGCGTCGCCAGTCTCGGGCAGAGCGCTCTTACGCTTTGCTGGAGTCTGAGGTGCCGCAGGAGCTTCAGGGTTCTTTGTGTAGTAGAACGTGTATTCAAGCTGGTCAGCAGAAACATATCCGGTGCTGTCACCCTGAAGTGTGTAACCGTCAATCTCACGAGCAGAAACATTTTGCAGGTTGAGCGTCTGGCTGCCAATAACATCGTCAGAATGAATTTGCTCGCCGGTCTGTGCGTCAACGTAATGGACGGTATAGGTGTAGCGAGCCTCCTTGCTATACGTGAAGGTCAAGACGTTATTCTGGGCATTCTCGTCAAGAACCATAGAGCGAGAAGAAACATCTACATAGGCATAGTCTCCGCGATCAGCAGCGTCAAGAGCCCACTTGCTGACGAGGGAGCCAATTGGAGCGGTCTCAGTTGTGGTTGAGAGAATCTGTCCATCGTCTGTCTGGTGAATAACTGTGTAAGAGACGGAAGAATCGTTCTTCTTCCAGAGCGCGTGGAGAGTAATGTCACCTGTAACTGCTGCAGAGAAGCTGTATACGGAAGGGTTTCCGTTGGTATAGAGAATCCAGCCAGCAAAGGTGTAGCCTTCGCGAACGGGATCAGCAGGCTTTGTAGCAGCGTCTCCGTAGGTAAGCTCCTGCGAGTTGACTGGTGAACCACCCTCAGAGTCAAAGGTAACGGTTGCAGTCAGAGGTGCCCATTTGGCATACAGCACCGTGTTGGTTGCGGGCATAGTGGTGTCGGTAATAGGAGTACCCACAGTCTCTGAATTGTCGTACCAGCCCTTGAAAACATAACCAGGTCGTGGAGAAGTTAAAGAGGTGCTAGGAACATCGGTGCTGGCATTAAAGGGCTCTCCAAAGAGGTGAGAGTGCGTAGCAACAGTTGTACCAGAGTTTACGTAGGTAACGGTATAGGTATTGCGCTTATAGCGGTGCTCAATCAAGTTGGAATTGTAATCAGTGATGAGGTAGTCGTAGTTATATGGCTGCCAACTGGTCCAACCAAGTGCATCGTAATTGGTTCCATCAAAATGGCCAATGCTCATGCGGTAGCCGTCATAAGAAAAACCAGGATGTCTATTCTCGCTCTCAAGATAGCCGTCACCAGCATTTCTTGCAATCTCTGTAATCATGCCGGATCGAGAAAGCGTGTGGTCGCCGCCCATATCGTAGGTGCCATCAAGGTTTTGATAGTAGTAGAAGCGGTAACGTGGACCAAGAGCGGTGGAATTGGTATAGCGACCGTAAATTTCAAGCACATTATCTGCAGTGATTTTAGAACCCGGGTCAGTTGTTTTTGCCTGGAAGGTGGTTGCGGTGCCGCCAACACCAGGGATTATGCCATACCAGTAGTAGGTTCCAGAAGGATCATCGGCACGCATGGCGGCAAGCATGTCGTCGCTGTACTTGTTGCCGGTATTGGGATTAATGGCGTAAGGATTAAACGCCTCGCCATAACGAAGCGTAAGCGTTGCAAGAATGGAGCCATTTCTCTTTGGACGCACGTTAACGGTGATTGTTGCAAGGTTGTAGTAAACGTTAATAGTGGTAGAGCCATCTGCTGCAATAGGGGTTGGATCGCTTTCGTGACTGTACGTTTCAAAGCGGAAAACACCTGTATTTGGCTGAACAGGAGCAGTTGCAGTCATTGTTCCAACGGTTCCGGAGGCTGCAGTAGTTGTGACGTAGTTGTAGTTAGAAGGGTTGTTTGGATCCTGAATAAAATAGGCGTAGTGATACGTTGCTGTTGCTGGAGTCCAAAGTGCCTTTGCAGTAACAGGTTCTTGAGGCATGGTGGTAGGCAAAGAATCTGCAATACCATCGTCATCAAGGTCCCAACCAGCAAAGGTATAGCCAGTTCGTGTTGGATTAGGGACAGCAGGAACAGGATCTCCTGGATTTCCAATTACAGGAGAAAGCTCGCTACCAGAAGTTGAGAAGTAGATTGCGCTGCGAGGATTGCGGTCGTAATAGATGTACTTAACAGCCTTGCCATCTGCGGTAACCTTGAGCGAAAGGTCTGTAGTTGTGCGCACAAAACCTGGATAGGTAACATCGGAAGCAGTAACAATCGAATCGGGCACACCGTAATTTTCTTCGGAGGACGCCTCAACATAATTGCCGGTAGTCATCTCCTTCATGCGCTTAACGGTGTAGGTAACATAACCAGGCATGTAATAGACAGTCTGCTTGATGTAGTGATCTGAGCCAGAAGCAACGCCAGTAACGGTTGCCTGAGCAGGATCTACCAAGTCATAGCCAGTAATTGTTGGAGCTGTAACAGACCAAGATTCTCCTTCATTTACAACTTGTTTAGAAGGCGCATGAATCTCTTCGTCGTTTAATACGTTAACGTACGAGACTACAACAGAGTATTTACCTGCGTCTTCAATAGACTCTGCAATAGCGGATGCAGGCAGACTGCTCAACACAAGAGCAAGAGCAAATAAAATGCTCAAAACTTTCTTAGCGCGCATTATTTCTCCTCAAACAGCAAAAAAGATAGGTAAATCATAATAAATGACGAGAAGAACTTGCTGTTCAAGCTGTAAATTAACCGTATATACACAATCCACTTCTCCTTAAGTTGCAGGAGAAGTGGACGAGAAAAATCAATCGATCTAAGTGAACAGAATGCAATGCGCTCGTGAAATTCAGCGTAGTATGAAATTTGTAGATTTGCACCTGCGACCTCGGCAGATTTCTTTTCAAAGAGCTTGCCAGATTTCCTGAGATGATAGGCAAGAATCAGGATGCTTGCCAGCATAACAAGCGTGCAAATGATGGAACCTTCTGCGCCAAAGCTACCGTCGGTAAGCCAATCCTGGCCACTGCCAGGAGAAAAATAGAAATCCGGTGGCATTTTTCATGTCACCAGATTTCTAATGTAAAGTTGCTGTTTAGCTGTTATAAAGCAGTAAGGAACGTCAAACCGCCCAAAATTACACCAGCAGTATTTGGGATAATAAGAATCCAGTCCTTTTTGGGCTCTTTAGTCCAACCATAGATGACCCAAATGAGACAAGAAACTGCTGCAAATAGCGGCTGAAAAGGTTGAGCCTTTACGCCCTGTAGATTTGCAATAATTTGTGGAATATAAGCGATAAAAACAAATACTCCGATAAAAGCTCCGATAGAGCCTACAAATAGATTGATTTGTTTCTTTGACATAAAACACCTCCTCCTTTGTTATTTTAATTAGAAGGAGGAGGTGACGAAAGAGTTACCCTATCCGTGAAATTAGAATTTAATAAAATTGGGTTAGTTATGAAGAAGCGTTTGCGGCCTCAGCGGGTTTCTCGGCAGATTTCTTTACAAAGAGCTTGCCCGATTTCTTGAGCTGATAGGCAAGAATTAGAATGGTTACCAGCATAACAAGCGTGCAAACGATGGAACCTTCTGCGCCAAAGCTACCGCCGGTAAGCCAATCCGGGCCACTGCCAGGAGCAAACTGCAGCAAAGAACTGCCTGTAGTGCTACCGCTTACCAGAACGCCAAAGATATTGCCTTGGGCAAAGTTCCAGGCTCCGTGAATGCCAGCGGCTCCCCAGAGATTGTCAGTTTTGATGATATAGAACGTCTCTAAGATGCCAAAAAGAATTAGGTCGATCAGGGACTGCATGGTAAAGCCGCTGTTAAACATATGGAGAAGACCAAATAGGCTGCTTGAAACCACAATTGCAATAATTTTATTGGACTTCTCTGCCATGACAGGAAGAAGCCAGCCCCTCGTGATAAGTTCTTCTGTTCCGCCCTGAATCAGCCAAAACGGAATAGTGAGAAGAACAAAGCCGAATGCATAAGGCGTAAAAGTAGTGCCAACTAATTGATAAGATCCGGTCAAAATGAGGATCAACATCACAACAGAGAAGAGAAGAATTCCTAGACCAAAGCCTTTGAGCAGCTCTTTCTTCCAGTTGTCTTTGTAAAATCCTAGGGTAACAATTGGACGTTTTTCAAAGAGTTTTACCCACAGGAAAAAGAGACCTGCAATAAAGACAAAGGAAAGAAGCGTTACCAGAAGATAGTAGTCTCCAAAAATCTCTCTCAGATTGAGGGAATCGGAAAGGCGATCTGGAAGATCTGGGTGCGCCATGTAGTAAGGGGCAATAATAAGTGCTGCTGAGATGGTCATTACAATAGCGCCGATAATTTGCCCAACGACCAACAAGAAAACGGCTAAAAAGGGACTAAGCCAAGCTGGAGTTAGTCTCTTTGCCTGCTTGACGTCGGAAAACATGCGATTTTCTTGCATAAAAAACTCCTAGTTAACGTGCTCAAAGCGCGTCATGTTGATGACAAAATTTTAGCGACGGTGCAGGCAAACAGCGTCCACCTGCGATTAGTTCTCTTTATACTCTAAGAGAAAATCGCAACAATCGCCACCGTGGCCTATGGTTTTTGTACGGCCCCAGATAAGTTGAGGATGCAAGTTACCGTATCCTGCATCATCACTATCACAGTATGCAGCGGTTATTTCGGGGCAGCCATATTTTTTGGTTATCTCATAGTAGGGGCAGCTCACAATATTGAGGCGAGCTTCGTTACCGTGACTTTCCGGATACTCAAAGGCAAATCCAGCATTTGATGTGCAGCTTTTCTCGATACCTGATTTAAAGAGGCGCGGAAATTTACGTGCAAGGCCAAACGTTTTGATGGCCCATTGGAAGAGTGGTACTCGTTTAGCGGCAAAACGCTGGAAATATTCGCGAATATACCAGACAGCCTTTTCTTGTGGGATGCCCTCTGCGCGCAGAGCTTCATATACGGCAATACCAGGGTAAATGCGCTTGAAAGAGTGAGCACGGAGTTCTTTGGAATCGGATGCATTTTCTGTACAGAGCGCTTCGAATCGCGTTTGAGCTGCCTGTGCAATCTGATCTGCTTTTGCTTTGCCGAGGTCTTCAGAGACTATCGCGCACGTTTCTTTGATGAGCTGCTGAACTTTCATATGAGCCTCACTAATTGTAGAAATGCCCTGATGAAAAGCAAAGTAGAACGTACTAACAATTGTACGCTTAAATTTTTGAATCAACTGCAATTACTTTCTTGTATCCACAGCCAACCAGTATGTCCATTACCTGTGTGGGCGGAGCAGATCCAGTAGGGGATTGAACTAAACAGATTTTCTCGCCATGTGAAGTAAATAATACATCTGTTATTTGATTGACAACGTATACTATTTGTATCAGAATCATCTTAAAAGGAGCTGATACTATGGCAACAAGTCCTACTCAAATTCGCATCGACAGTAATGTCAAAACAGAAGCAAATGAACTGTTTAAAAAGCTTGGCATCGATATGTCAAGTGCTGTAAACATCTTCTTACGCCAGTGCGTTTTGCACGGAGGCCTTCCTTTTAAAGTGGAAATCCCAAAGTTTAATGCTGAAACACTGGCTGCCATGGAAGAAGCACGCGAAATCATGTCAGGTAAAATTCAAGCAACATCCTATAACACCGCAGATGAGTTGTTTAAAGATCTCAATGCGGAGGATTAAGTTATATGCTTAAACTTCAAGCAACTTCTAAGTTTCGGAAGGATTACAAGCGCATTAAAAAGCGAGGTCTTGATATATTTCCACTCCAAGAGGTGCTTGACAAACTCTGCGCTGGGGAAGCATTAGATCCAAAACACAAAGACCACGCTCTTACTGGATCCTACCAGGGGTTTAGAGAATGCCATATTCAACCAGACTGGCTTTTGATTTATGCCATTCACGAAGACGAGCTTATACTTGTTGCTTCTCGTACGGGAAGTCACGCTGATTTATTTAATATGTAGCACATCATGTCTAGGAGTTCTTTTGTATACTCTTCGGGGTGATTGATGGAATACTCGCCGTGATATAGGCCTTTCTTTATTTCAAGAATGCTACCAGGCAGTGCCTTATGCAATTGCTCTGCCGAACAGATCATCTTTTTCTGTTCTTTTTCTCCGACAAGTATGTGGATGTTGGCGTGGACATCTTGTAGGTTGGGTTTTATCTCATAGGATGTATTTGCTTCCAAGAATGCAATCATGTTCTCTTTTGAGATTTGAGACGTGTCCCGATAATAGTCTTCAAATAAATCTTTACGAATATGAAGATAGTCAAATTGCATTTGAGCAAAGCACTTCTTTTTCACTAAGCCATAACTTAGAGAAAACATTGGTTTGATCAAGGCATTTGTCAGCCTAGATGGAATGACAGATGCGCTTTCAATGACGGCGTTTAGGCAGATCGAATTTCGTTGCGTAAGCATCTCAACTAAAATCTGCGCGCCAAGGGATAGGCCTCCGATAAGCAGAACCGAGCCACCAAATTCATTATCGATAAAAGAAATAAGCCGACTTGCGTTTTTCTCGATGCTTATAAAATCATTGCCACTACCTGCATGTCCGTCAAGGATTGGCAATACAACGTGATATCGATTCTTCAGTAGTTCAGCCTCGGCCTTATAATTCCACCAAGATAGGCCGCCGCCATGAAGCAGCATGATTACGTCGTTATTTTGTTTTCCAAATTCTACCGTTTTCATAGCCGCCCAATTCAATTTGTGCCTTTAATCTAAACCCGAGAAAGCACCACAACACACTCAACATGTACCGTTCTTAGAAATTGGTTGAAGATTTTTAATGTTTTCAGTTCGTAGCCGTTTTCGATTAGAACTTGTACGTCTCTTTTTTGTGTTTTTGGATTGCAAGAGATGTAGACCATTGTTTTTACACCACAAGAGATTATTTTTTCCAATGCTTTTTGGTTTATTCCGTCTCTTGGTGGATCTACGATTATTACATCTACCATTTCTTTTCTATTTTCAATTTCTTTTATGTTATAACCTCATTAAAATAACCCCCAGTTAGATTTGGAATGTTTTTTATTCTGTGTCACATAAAAATAAATAAATTGAATGGTTATAGCTAGAGCAAAAATGGTTGTTATACTCACTACTATTATAGGATTAGAAGCAAAGATTAAAGAGA
>CALLVW010000031.1:0-164575 GCA_938015835.1 uncultured Atopobium sp.
CCCTAACTTCCCTCTCCTCTTTTGATGGAAAGGTTCTTCTGATTGTCAACACTGCAACCGGTTGCGGCTTTACCCCACAGTACGAAGATCTTGAGCGCATTTATGCTGCTTATAAAGATCAAGGCTTTGAGATTTTAGACTTCCCTTGCAATCAGTTTGCAGACCAAGCCCCAGAGTCCGATGAAGAGATTCACCAGTTCTGCACTATGAAATTTGGCACCGATTTTCCACAGTTCAAGAAGGGCGACGTCAACGGAGAGACTGCAAATCCTCTCTTTGTGCGTCTTGCAACAGCTTTCCCCTTCCAAGGTTTTGGTAAGGGCATCAAAGCCCTTGCGCTAGATAAATTTGCAAAGGCAAACAACAAGAAGTTTGGTGACAAGGCTTATATCATGTGGAACTTCACTAAATTCCTTGTAGACCGCCAGGGAAATGTTGTTGCACGCTTTGAGCCAACCACCGATATGGCAGAAGTTGAGTCTGCAATTAAAAACCTACTTGCATAAGGCGAGAGGACCGGTCTGCTCATGAGTTCTTCTCAAAAAGAAATACAGCCCGTTGCAGCCGCTAGCACTTTTGCTAGCGGCTCTTCTACACTCGACAACTCCCCCGATATCCCCGAGCTTCTCCTCAAAAATCAGCTCTGCTTCCCGCTCTACAGCGCCTCAAAAGAAGTGGTACGAAGGTATACTCCGCTACTTAAGCCCTTTAATCTAACGTATACACAATACATTGCCATGATGGCGCTTTGGGAGCATGAATCCTTGGATGTCAAAACCTTAGGTGAGCTTTTATTTCTTGATTCAGGCACCTTGACTCCACTTCTCAAAAAGCTTGAGGAGAAGAGCCTTGTACTGCGTCAAAAAACAAACAAAGACGGACGTCAGCTAATTGTTTCTCTTACCCAAAAAGGCAAAGACCTTAGGCGAGAAATGCAAATAGTCCCACATCAGATTGGCTCATGCGTTAATCTCTTGCCCGAAGAAAGCGCTGAGCTTAAACGATTGCTTTTAAAGGTTCTTTCTAACGTTACAGAAAGCTAGATTTATTATGACCCAATCGCAGGTAACTATAACCTCTTCTGAGCGCGAAACTGCCATAGTACGTACCAGCGCTATTGGCATTACAGCCAATGTTGCACTTGCGGCATTCAAAGCAGCTGTAGGCATTTTATCTAACTCAATTGCCGTTACTCTTGATGCGGTGAACAATCTCTCCGATGCAATTTCATCAATCATCACCATTGTTGGAACCAAACTCTCTAACAAAAAAGCTGATCGCGAGCATCCTTTTGGTCACGGACGCATCGAATACATCACTACAACAGTAATTGCTGCAATCATTATGTATGCAGGTATTTCTTCACTTATTAAATCTATCCAAGACATCATGGATCCTGTTACTCCAGACTATAGTCCCCTGTCTTTAGTCATCATTGCAGTAGCTGTTCTCGTAAAAATTGTTTTAGGTCACTACGTCCGTTCTGTTGGTAATCGTGTAAATTCCGACACCCTAATTGCTTCAGGCTCTGACGCACTCTTTGATGCCACACTTTCCACTTCTGTTTTAGCTGCTGCTCTTATTTTTATCTTTACAGGAATTAGCATTGAAGCATACGTAGGCATTGTTATCTCTGTATTTATCATTAAAGCTTCAATTGAGCTGTTGCAGGGCTCCATTAAAGAAATTATTGGCATGCGTCCCGATGCAGCTCTTTCAACACTCATTTATGACATTGTGAAAGAAGACCCAGACGCTGAGGGTGTTTACGATCTTATTATCCACAACTACGGCCCAGACAGATTTGTAGGCTCATTCCATACTGAGGTTCTTGATACCACTTCAGCTATTGAGATTGATACGATGACTAGGCGTCTGAGTACAGAGATTTACAAACAGACATCAGGCAAAATAATCATTGCTGCTATTGGTATTTATGCGAGAAACACTACCGATAATCGCATTGTAAAAATGCGTACTGAAGTGACTGAGATGGCTTTAGCTCATGAAGGTGTTCTTCAAGTTCATGGTTTTATTGCTGACATTGAAAATCAATTTATGGCCTTTGACACTGTTATCGAGTTTGGTTATGACGGCAAACAAATTGTTCACGATATTATTCATGAAGTAGAAGCAGCCTACCCTGACATGAACGTCTCGGTTCTTTTGGACCGTGATACAAGCGATCTTTCTGAACATGAAGAAGACAGAGACTTGCACTAAAAGCAAGTAAATACATCTTAAAAAGGGGCGAGCCGCTGACACCCAGAGTCAGCGGCTCGTGTTCTACGCTCGCAAGAAAGGGAGAGGGTCTTTCTCCGAGCTACGGGAACCTGAATAAAGCAAGCAAGTAAATTGCTTAAAAAGATAGTAAGTTAACCGAGGGAAACTTACAAGAATCTTTTCAGTTTTTTTATCTAATTTCGTAAACTCTACAAAAAGTTAGACTAAGTTTACATATCTATGGATTTTTATCTTATATCAAGAAAGTCCGAGATAAACATAAACAAAATCCCCCGCACCGAATTGGTGCGGGGGATCAGGTCAGCATACTCAGCTAGTAGTAGCTTATGCCTTTGCAACCTCGGTAAGGTTGGTTAGGATCTTATCGTCCTTCTTATCCCACTTTGGAGCTGGACGGAAGAGCTGGAAGAGAATTGCCGCCAAGAAGATGAAGGCAATAACAGTCCACACACCAAAGGAACCAAGGACAAAGAACTCCCAGAACTGATTGATCATCAGGCCAACAATCCATGCAAATACGCACTGATAGCCAATAGCAAACCAGAACCACTTAGAGTCATTCATCTGACGACGGATGGAACCAACTGCAGCAAAGCAAGGTGCGTCAAGCATATTGAATGCAACAAATGCGCACATTGCACCAACGTGAAGAATGCCACCAGCATCAGTGAACATACCAGCGAAGCCAGACCACATAGTAACGGACTTCTCGCTTGCATCACCAAGACCGTAGAGAACACCAAAGGTAGAGACAAGGTTCTCTTTTGCGATCAGAGCGGAGATGGAAGCTGCAGTTGCCTGCCAGTTTGCAAATCCAAGAGGAGCAAAGATAACGCCGATGAAACCACCAACAGCTGCAAGCAGGGAGAAGTCCATGACATTCTCAGGAGCGCCCTCGATGCCTGGAAGGTAACCAAAGACGCCGTTTGCGCCCTCCCAGGTTGCCCAACCAAAGTTGGAAAGAACCCAGATACCAATAGCCGCTGCGAAGATGATGGTACCAGCCTTAAGGATGTATGCAGAGATACGCTCCCAAACGTGCATTGCCCAAGACTTGATAGAAGGCATGTGGTAATCAGGAAGCTCCATAACAAATGGTGCAGGCTCGCCCTCGAATGCTTTAGTCTTCTTCAGCATGACTGCAGAAATAACAATCATTGCAACGCCAAGGAAGTAGAAAGCAGGAGCAACCCACCAAGCAGAAGAGCCACCAATAAGAACACCCATAACCAAAGCAATGATTGGCTGCTTTGCGGAGCAAGGAATCATGGTGGTGAGCATTGCAGTCATACGGCGGTCCTTCTCGTTCTCAATGGTACGAGTAGAAAGAACGCCAGGAACACCACAGCCAGAAGAAATCAGAAGTGGAATGAAGGACTTGCCGGACAGGCCAAAGCGACGGAACACACGGTCCATAACAAAGGCAACACGGCTCATGTAGCCGCAGTCCTCAAGGAAGCACAGCATGACAAACAGAACAAGCATCTGTGGGATAAAGCCAAGGACAGAGCCAACGCCGCCGATAATACCGTCAACTACAAGGCTAGTGACAACGGGGCTTGCGCCAGCACCTGCAAGAGCACCGCGAGCAAGATCAGGAATACCTGGGACATACATGCCGTACTGGGAAGCATCTGGCTCAGTAGCAGCGCCTTCAACAGCAGTCTTAAAGCCAGCGGCAGTTACGCCACCAAGAGTCTGGAGTTCCTGACCCTCAGCAAGAATTGGTTTGCCGTCAGCGTCAAGCTTAAGAGGATTGTCGTCAGTATCAACGAAGTTGCCATCCTCGTCATGAACTGGTGCGCTCAGAGCAACAACGTTCTTCTTGGCAGTCTCTGCCTCAAAGCTGGTGATAGCGTCAGAATCCCACTGTTTAGCTTCGATTGCAGCACGAACCTCAGTGGTATCAATACCAGCCTCGTCAGCTGCGTTGAGATAAGCGTCGATCTGGTCACCATAGTGATGAGAGTCAAACTCATCTTTTGCCTCATTGTACTCGGCGTCGCCGATACCCATGAAGTGGAAACCCTTGTCAAACAGGTTGTCGTTGACCCAATCAGTAGCTCCCGTACCAACGGTAGAAATGGAAATGAAGTACACAAGAGCCATGATGATGACGAAGATAGGAAGACCAAGGATACGGTTAGTAACAACGCGGTCAATCTTCTCGGAAGTGGTCAGCTGCTTTGGAGCCTTCTTGACGCAAGCTGCCATAACGCCAGCAATCCACTCATAACGGTCAGAAGTGATGATGGACTCAGCGTCGTCGTCACGAGACTGCTCAACTGCAGCAATAATCTTCTCAAGCTCAGCGGTCTTCTCGGCAGAAAGGTTAAGAGGAGCAATTGCATTTGCATCGCGCTCAAAGACCTTAATGGAATACCAACGAGACAGAGTTGCAGGAGCAAGGCCCTCGATTGCAGTAGCAATCTTGCCAAGAGCCTCTTCAACCTCTGGGGTAAAGCACTTAACGCCCTCAGCAGGAGTTCCCTCCTGGCCAGCCTTAATTGCAGTCTTTACCAGAGTGTCAATGTTCTTGTTACGAAGTGCAGAAACCTCAACAACCTCAACACCAAGCTGCTTGGAAAGCTCCTTGGTATCAATGACGTCACCGGACTCCTTGAGCAGGTCAACCATGTTAAGACCAAGGACAACTGGACGACCAGCCTCGAGAATCTGAGTAGTCAGATAGAGGTTACGCTCCAGGTTGGTAACATCGAGAAGGTCAATAATGGCGTCTGGGCGCTCATTAATGAGGTAGTCACGAGATACCTGCTCCTCAGGTGAATAAGGAGACAGAGAGTAAATACCAGGAAGGTCGACAAAGGTGACGTCCTTATCGGCACGCCAATTTGCCTGCTTCTTCTCAACGGTAACGCCTGGCCAGTTGCCGACGTAGCCGTTTGAGCCCGTAAGCTCATTGAATAGGGTGGTCTTACCGCAGTTTGGGTTACCTGCAAGACCAATAATAGTCTTTTGTGCCATTAGGCTTCCTCTACCTTGTGAACGTCTACTACTTCAATGCTTGCAGCTTCATCCTTGCGGATAGAAAGCTCGTAGCCACGAACTGTGAGCTCAATTGGGTCTCCCAGTGGTGCTACTTTCTTGACGTAAACCTCAGTGCCCTTAGTAAGGCCCATGTCCATGATGCGACGTTTCACGGCGCCTACACCCTTTAGCGCAGCAACCGTGCAACTCTCCCCCACCTTAACTTCTTTCAGAGTTGCCATAACCTTCCTTTCATCGAAACACGTATTAAAAGCCGCGGGTTTTACCGGCAGCACAATACAACAAAGTGTTTAGAGCGGAGAAACCATGATGTGCGACGACATCTGACGGTTCAGTCCAAGTCGTGCACCCTTAACACTAACAATAACGTCGCCGTTGACTCGTGAAATAACCTTTACCTCGGCGCCCTCAACAAAACCAAGTGTTGAGAGGTGCTGGCGAAGATCAGAAGCACCCTTAACCGTTACGATCAGCGCAGTCTCTCCCTCACCAAGCATGGCAAGAGGAAGAACTGGACCAGAATTCGCAGGACCCTGTGAGGTCTTTTCTGTATCCATGCATCCCCCAAAATAACGTAGGCAAACTAAGTTTGCTCTTTCGAACTTTTACTTCATTAGTATCAACTAAAAGTTAAGGTAATTCAACTTTCATTTAATAATTAAAATAAAAATAAGGCGAGAAACTCTGTCTACCAGTGGTTTCTCGCCTTGTAAATATTGCAACTTTATTTCAGGTAATCCTAGTTTTACGTAAACATAAACGATTGTTTGCTCAAGCTTACGGCAAGCTGTGTGACATCAGCCCGTATTCTGCAGACCTGCGGCAACACCAGACACGGTGCACAAAATCAAATACGTAATGTTTGCACGTTCCTCTGGAGTAAGCATGTCATCCCTTATACGAAGCTCAGACAGGGCATGCACCTGCGTAACCGAGAGAATATTAACAAATGGCAGACGCAGGCGGATAACAGGACCAAGCACACGACGGTTCTCCAACGGCCACTTATTTCCCGTAATATTCAGCACCCACTTACGTGTGAGAGCCATCTCAGAAAGAACCATCTCTGAAAGTTCAGAACGATCGCCTAAGGCCAGGTAAAGCCTTGCAATACGAGCGTCAATCTTGGAGATAGACATCTCAATGTTGTCAATAAACGTGGTGAACAGTGGCCATTCTTTGTATGCTTCACGGAGGCGCTCGATATCCCCCACCGCCTCGCAGGCACTACCCAATCCGTACCAAGCAGCCAGGTTGATACGAGCCTGTGACCACGAGAAAATCCAGGGGATAGCACGCAAGTCATCAAGAGACTTAGCGCCCAGACCGCGTTTTGCAGGTCTTGAACCAATGGGAAGAAGACCAATCTCTGTCAAAGGGGTAACAACCGAGAACCACTCAGCAAAGCCATCGGAGTGAATGAGCTCCAAGAAGCGCTGCTTGGAGGCTTTATCAAGCTCAGAAGCCAGCGAAGCAAACTTCACGTCTGTCTGGGTGTTCTTCTGCTCAATAGAAGGTGCCATCTGAAGCAGTGTTGCTCCAGCAACAGACTCTACGTGACGACGAGCAAGCGTTGGGTCACCATAGCGAGCAAAAATAACTTCTCCCTGCTCAGTAAGTTTAAAGCGACCGTTGACTGAGCCTTTGGGCTGAGAAAGAACAGCACGATTTGCAGGACCACCGCCACGACCAACTGCACCGCCACGGCCATGCATCAAGATGAGGTCAATGGAGTTCTTCTCTGCCCACTCTGCCAAAGCAGCCTGGGTCTTATGCAGTACCAACGTTGCCGTAGTTGGACCCTCGTCCTTCGAGGAATCGGAATAGCCCAGCATAACCTCAAGCTTGCGGTCTGTCTGAGCAAGACGTGCCTGTACCTCAGGAAGCTGAATTACCTGGTCAAGTGTAGCAACAGCGTTCTCAAGGTCTTCAATTTGCTCAAAGAGTGGAATAACGTCTAGTACAGGAACGTCTTCTTCATTTGCAAACGCAAGACGTGCAAGCTTATAGACATTCTCAACATCCTGAGCAGACTGCGTAAACGAAATAATATAGCGACGAGCAGCATTAATGCCGTTCTTCTTTTGAATTGATCCAATGGAGCGGAAGGTATCTAGCACCTCCTGCGTCATAGCATCAAGTTTGGCGGGTTTCTCGGCAGTTGAGGGGTGTGTCTCAATATCTGCAAGTGCGCGCTTGTGCACCAAAGAGTGCTGACGGAACTCCATCTCTACCAAGTGGAAGCCAAAAGTTTGAGCCTGCCAGATAAGCTTCTGAACAGGACCGTAGGCAATACGGAAAGCCCCTGCTTGAGCCAGTGAATCCTGAATAACACGCAGATCAGCTATAAACTCTTCAGCGTTTTGATACATCAGATCAGCATTGCGCTCAATGGTGGCGCTGAGTCGTCCAGAAATAACGCGCATTGCCGCACGGTGCAACTCAGACCCAGCCTTATCAATAGCCCTAGAGGTCAGGGCCTGGCTCATTTCTACCTGCTGTGCCCAAAGATTGACAAGCGCAGGCGAAGCTGGAGTAGAAATACCATCAAGCGTCAGGCCTCGACTGACTTCCTTGGTAGCCCGAGCCAGTGCCTGCAGTACGTGTACACGGTACTTCTCGGCAACTTGGCGAGAAACCAGGGCGGTAACATTAGGATTACCGTCGCGGTCGGAGCCAATCCAGCTACCTGGACGGAAAAATGGTGGGCAGACAGGCGGCACACAACCAGCGTTTTCTCCCAGCACCCAGTTATCAAAGCGGCGATATACCGAAGGAACCATCTCAAAAAGGGTGGTATCAAAAATGTTGAGGACAGTATCTGCCTCCTCCAAAGGAGTTGGCTTTTTATGACCGATAGGAGACGTACGGAATAGGCCGTCAATCTCTTGCAGCATGCGACGCTCGTTTTCAACACGAGCAGGACCACCAAGCCTCTGACGCTCATCAAGAAGCTCTGAGATGGTACGGATTCGGCGCTCAACGTTTTTACGACGAGCCTCAGTTGGGTGCGCGGTAAAGACGGGGTGGAACTCAAGACGATTAAGACGTGCTTTTGCCTCTTCTTCACCGCACTCGTCAATAAGCTGTCTATATGCAACGGTTATCTCATTGATAGGGTCTTCTGCAGAAGATGGATCAACAGAAGCCTCGCGAGAGCGCAGGCTGGTAACGCGATAATTCTCTTCACAAAGATTTGCTAAGTGGAAGAAAGTTACAAATGCGCGCATGAGAAGCACGGAGTCTTCCATGCTTAGGTTGTCAATGGTAGAAGCAAAACGCAGAAAAGCATTAAGCGATTCCTTCTCTGAATCTACTTTGAGTACCGCATTGATTGCCTCAAGCAGCAAAGGTGCACGAGTTGTAGACAAATCATCTGGTCCAGCTTTAATTGCCTCAACCAACAACGTGTCAAAACTAGTAAGAAGATCTGGATTGTACTCAGCAAGCACTTTTCTTACCAAACGCAAAAAGAAGGTAAGGTTATCGCGCAGAGGAGCTGGCGCTTTAAGCGCTTGAATAAGGGTACGAGCAGCAGCAATCTCATTCCCGCGTCGTTCAAGAAGCGACTGAGCTACTTCAGAAGTTGTTGCACCATCGATGGGTTTCTCGTCAAAAGAAGCATTGCTGGACTCTAGATTTGAATCTTGAAGGTTGCCTGCCATGCTCATCCTTTCCCACATGACTCTGAATACATAGTATCTACCATACTCTTTTGTAACAATCTTCGTACGATTGTTTGTCAATCTGTTACCTAATGTACATCGTGGACTACAATCGATATAGCAAATAAAAATTGATATATCAAAGTTTCTGGCCACGCTAAAGAAGATTTTAGGTTTTACATGCTCAATCCATTCAAGAAAAGTCGTACTGCGTACAACAATTCTTCCGTACATAAGCAGGTAGAGCGTCTTCGCACACCTCGCTATGAGCTTGATGACTCGCGCATAAACGGGGGTCAACCTGGCATTGTGGTTACATGGTGGACCAGGCTTCTCTCTGCCGTGGTCTCTGGCGATATTGCTAATCAAGATGAGCAATACTTGGCACATCAAACGTCCCAGGATTATCTCTTCAATGCACTTGGGCAAGGTGCCTGGGGTGCACTTTTCCCGCTTTTAACTGTTGTTTGCTCTCAGCTTGTTGGCATTGAACAAGCAGGACTTTTCTCCATGGCATTTGTTGTGGCAACGCTTTTGTTATTTATTGCCCAATACGGTGTTCGCACGTATCAAGTTTCCGACATAGCTGAACAACGTAGTTTTTCTGATTATCAGCTACAGCGTGCTGCTACCGTTATTGTCATGGTGGTAGCAGGTCTTATTTGGTGCTTCTTTAAAGGATATACCGAGCCCATGTTTTCTATCTGCACGGGAGCTTTGCTCTTTAGAGCGGTTGACGGTATGGCTGATGTCTACGAAGGTCGCCTACAACAAAAAGACAAGCTCTACCTCGCAGGACTGAGCCAAGCTCTTAGGTGTAGTGCCAGTTTTATTCTCTTTACTGTTGTGTTGTTTGTTACCAGAAATCTTGTATGGGCAAGCTGGAGCATGGGTATTTGTGCCCTTATCACTCTGGTATTTGTTTCTGCTCCCCTAGCCATTCTTGAGACCGATAAAAGCGTGCGCATCAAACTTGCAAACATCAAAGATATCTTTGTACAGTGCTGGCCTCTCTTTTTGGCACTTTTCCTCTACAACCTTATTGATTCTTTACCAAAGTTTGCCATGGAAGGCACACTTTCTTACAGCAATCAGCTGTACTTCAACGCACTTTATTTCCCAGCTCACACTATTTTGATGATCTCTACACTCATCTACAGGCCACAACTCTTCAAACTTGCTAGTTTGCTAGAAACCTCACTTCATAATCCAGCTCATAAGAAACGCTTTGGCGTAATTGTACTTGCAATGTTTGGAGCCATTGCCGTAGTCACCATTGGTACCGCTGCATTTGTCGAGTTCATTGGCATTCCTCTTAACGGCTTCTTGTATGGCGTTGATTTTGAGCAATATCGTGGACTTGCACGTATTATGGTGGCCACGGGTGGACTTTGTGCTGCGATCGACTTTTTATACCAGCTCATCACGATCATGCGAGTTCAAAAAGCCGTTACGCGCGCGTACCTCATTTCATTTGCTGTATCCATCCCCATTATCTGGATGATGGTCAGCTTTACTGGCCTTAACGGCGCAGTTATTGGCAGCTTCTCATCCATCCTTATCCTCTTCTTACTGCTCATCAGCGAATACGCCGTAGCACGTATGAAAAACTAGCAAAACAATTGACGCTCAAACGTAAAATCCCTCTGCTCCATACGTTGGAACAGAGGGGTTTTTAATGCATATAGCGAGAAACTCGTCTGCTAGAAGGGTTTCTCGACAATGAGCTTAGAAGGAGCAAGCGCCACCGATAGTGCAAGCAGCTGCTGCAGAGCCGTCATCTGAATCATCGTTTGAACCAGAAACATGGAAGACCTCGGAGAGGTAGTTAATGATGTCGCCGGACTCATACATTGCCTTGCCGTCAATGAACAGGCATGGGACCTGGCGTTTGCCGCCAACCTCAATGAGGCGCTCACGAGCTGCATCATCAGCAACAATATCATGCATAGGAAGCTCAATGTTGTTCTGCTCCATGAAGGACATAACCTTGTGGCAGTATGGGCAGGTTGGCTTATAGAAAAGCTCGAGATTCTGAGTAGCCATAAAAACTCCTTTTGTTAGTAATTACTACTACTTTGTCTATACCCACCACAGTGAAGTTGTTTCACATGGATTTAGATAGGCATAAAAATAGCCGCACAAGGCGGCTATTAATAGTTAGTGGTGCCAGCAACCAGGATCGAACTGATGACCCCCGCTTTACGAGAGCGGTGCTCTACCAACTGAGCTATGCTGGCGTGCAAAAGCGCGCTAACAACTATACGGGGAAGCCCTGTATTATTCAAGCAGAAATACTAAAGAAGCCCGAGAACACCACGAACAAGGCGCTCAAGATCATCTGCGTACTTCTCGGATGCCTCTTGAACACTCTTATGCGTAGTTCCGTGAGCACCAGCTGGATTTGCTGCAAGCGTCAAAGCTAACACGTTCATATCAAGTGCTCGGGCCATAATAACCTCAAGAGCTGTGGAAACGCCAACGTATGAGACGCCAAAGCTACGAAGCATAGCAACCTCTGCAGGAGTCTCAAAGTTTGGTCCCAAAAGACCAGCAAAAACGCCCTCATTGAGCTCGATCTTAAGGTCATCTGCTACGCCACGTGCAAGCGTTCTTAGGTAAGGCGAGAAGGCGTCATTCATATCAACAAATGGTGTCTCAACATCACGAAGGCCTGCCCACTCTGCAAGCGGATTGGTTCCAGTGAGGTTAATCTGGTCAGTAATAACACCAAGACCAGTCTTTGCATTACCAGAAACAGCGCCTGTTGCACCTGCAAAAATAATGTCTTTGCAGCCCAAGTGATGTGCGTGCTGAACAAGAGAGGTTACCTCAGCTGCAGAATAGCCCTGATAGAGGTGCACACGACCAGGATAAACAACTACAGGCACGCCATCAATAGTACCAATGGTTGCTTCAAAGCTGTGACCTGCCATAGGAGAAGCGTCAACAGGGAAACCTGGAATGTCACGATAATCAATACGACGAACTGGCTTTACCAGATCGGCAAGATGGCCAAGTCCGGTTCCCAAAATAAGAGCAACAGGATGCTCAACAGATGGGCTTACATTCTCAATGGTTTTCTCGGTAACCACGCAAATCCCCTCCTCTAAGAGGTGACGAGTAAGTGTTCCCTCGCCAGAAACAAGCTTTCCTGAGTACGTACCATCATAAATCTCATGCACGCCACAAGACGGGCTCTTTGCCTTCAAAACGGCGAGCGTAATGTCAGAAGACGTAACAGCGCTAAGAGCAATCTTAGATCCACGTTCAAAATCTTCCGTTACATCTGAACCGTCCTTGAGCCAAACACGTCCTTCTCGCTGTTCCGCGGGTGGACGAGGCACAGGAAGGCCCGAGGAAGTCTCGGGGCAAATCTTTGTGACGCTTACTTTTTGAGCCAGTCTTTGTACTGCAGAAACAGGCTTGGCCCCTCCGTCATATCTGACGGGGAGGCCAAGTAAACAAGCGCTGATTGCAACTTTCATTGCGTTTCAAATCCTAGAGAGCAAGAGAGTAAACAGCAATAGATGCCTTACCAAGAATCTCGTTGATCTTCTGTGACCACTCCTGAGAAGCCTTGCTTGCAACAGCAGAGTACTTGCTCATTGCAACCTGATAAGCGGTCTGAGCAGCTGCATAAGAAGCGGAATCGTTGGAGATTGAATAAGCAGAGAGCTGCTTGTAGTAATCGCCATCCTGGGAAGCCCAAGTGTTGTTCTTAGCGTCCCACTCATCACCAGCAAGACCAGTGATGTACTGAGCGTACTCCTGGCTTGTGGTCTCAGAGTTGCCGTCCTCAGGTGCAGTTGGTGCCTGTGGAGCATCTGGAAGGGTTGTACTCAGAACGCTATCACGATACTTCTTCATGATAACAGCGTCATTGATGAGCTTCTTTGCAACGTCTTCGGAAAGCTTGTATGCAGAAGCAACCTGGCTAACATCAGTAGTCTTGAAGTTAGTCTGCATGTAATTGTTGACCTCGTCATCAGTGACGGTAAAACCCTTGCTCTGAGCTTCAGCAACAACAAGAGCATTGCGAACATAGCCAATGATCTTATCGGCTGCAGGAACAGCATAGGTGCCGTCAGACTGCTTTGCAGCGTCAAGGCCAGAAGTATTCTCAATAACCTCACGAGCAGTTACTTCTTTGGTCTGACCGTTATAGGTATAAGAAGCAATAGGAGTGTTGAGCTCACCCTCAGAAAGTGTGGTGCGACCGTTCAAAGAACCAGTAGCTCCGCCACCGCCAAGAAGGAAGCGACCGATGACAATACCAAGAGCAAACAGTACAACTGCTCCAACTCCGATAAAGATCTTTGAGTTCTTTCTTACATCAATAGATGGCATATCCTTGCCTTTCATCGCTCAATGCAACTATGCGTACACTAATACAAACCTGTAGTTTACTCTTATTGGCATGCATAAAACATACAACCAGTAAACTCCCCTGTTTGTACACAGTCGTTTACATACAAAACAAACTACTTGGTAGCTGCAACAATCTCTTCCGAATACTGCTTGATGTATCCAGTGGCATTTTCTGCATCAAACTTCATGCGCTGAGACAGTGCTTTCTTCACGTCCTTAGAAATAGTTCCGTGTGCTAAGGCGAGAAGACCCTGGAGCATGTCATGGTACTCAGCATCTCCGTGATAGCACTGTACCGCCTCATCCAGAAGTGGCCATGCTTCATCAGAATGCTTTGCGGAAGTTGCTCCGTACTGACAGAGGAACAAAAAAGCTGCGAGACGTACTGTTGCTGAGTCATCGTCAAACAGAGAAGCCTCAGCAGCATCAAATGCCTTAAAGACCTGGTCACCAAAGTGAGCGCTCAGATTGGCAAGCGCATCAAGCACTTCCCAACGAGTCTGTGCTTCTGGCCTATACAATGCATCAATAAGAGAGTCAATGTGCTCTTCAAAGGCAAGAGGAGCAATATGGGCCAGCTCCGCAAGCTCATGAGATGCGTCTTGACGAGCGCGCCTACTAGCATCAGACAAAGCAATGACCAGTGCATTCACTTTTTTCATCTGTGCCATAGTTGGCTTTTTAGTAGCCTTCTTAGCAGGTTGCTTTTCTTCTTTTGGCGCCTTTGTAGAGCCCGCTTTTGCGGTTGCCTTAGTTGAAGCCTTTTTTGGCTTCTGAGCAGTTTCTTTCTTTTCTGCCATGAAACCTAAATCCTCTCTAAAACACCCTTTATTCTCTAAATCCGTCTACGACAACGGTGCCGCTTTTTTGATCCTCATGAATTTTAATAAATCCGAGGCTCGATGCTTCACGTAAAAGCGCAGTAAACGAACGATATCCATAAGTTGCCTCAGCAAACTGTGGACGCTTCCTTCGCATAGTCTCCTTTAATCGAGACGCATAAATAAATGTTTCGCTTTCGCGCTCCAAAGACTCAATGGTCTCAAATAAGAGCTGATAGCAGTCGTGTTTCTCGACAGGTACCTTCTCTTTAAAGTCTGGAATTCTGCCAGAACTCAAAATATCCTCGTAGAAGATAAACTCGTCACAAACTTCAGCAAGAAGCGAGCTGGTAGACTCCTTCATACCAACACCAATGACTGTTTTACCAGCCTCTTTAAGCTTTGCCACAAGTGGCGAGAAGTCCGAGTCACCAGAAAGCACAGCAAAGGTGTCAATGTGGTCTTTAGTAAGACACATCTCAACAGCGTCTACCGCAAGTCTAATATCGGCAGAGTTCTTGCCGGTATAAGCCCTATCTGGAATCTCAATGAGCTCAATGCCAAGCTCATGCAAGGGCGTAATAGCATTTGGAAAGCGCTGCCAATCGCAGTATGCACGCTTAGCAGTAATACGACCCTTATCAACCAGCCTCTCCATAATGAGCTTCATCTCTGGAAGATGGCCTGGTTCTTGATGACCGTTTCTCTTTCTTTTGCCTGTTCCTAGTGCCAAATTTTCATAATCGATGAAAACCGCAATAGAGCTCTGAGGAGTAGAAATATCACTCATAATCGGGGTTCCTTTGCGGCTAACACTTAGTGGCAGCAGTGGCCGTCATGACCGTGCTCGTGACCTTCATGCTCATGATGATGTCCGTGACCATGGCACTCGCACTCGTGATCACCATCTTCATGGTCGTGACCACAGCAGCACTCGTGCTCACCCTCATCTTCCTGGCTCTCAAGAAGCGACCAGTCAAGACCAGCTGCAGTGCTCGTAGCCTCATCAGCATAAAGCAGTGAGATTGCCTGGGTGCCCTTGCGAGCGCCACCAATCTGGCAAAGCATGTCATACAGGGTAAAGGCGGTCTCTGCACCAGGAAGCGTAATTTCAAGGTCCTCAGACTGAGCAAGAGCAAGCGCAATATCCTTGCGGAAGTGCTCAGCCAAAAATCCTGGTTGGAAGTCTCCCTCAAGCGACTTAGGAGCAAGCTCTTTAAGTGCGCGAGAAGAACCCATGCCACTAGCAACAACCTCAAGCATCTGCTCAACGTCAAGTCCACCCTGCTCTGCCAAGGCCATTGCGTCTGCATAGCCAATCATGCATGATGCAAGGGATACCTGGTTACAAAGCTTTGCGGTCTGACCCTTACCAGCACCACCCATACAGAAAATCTTTGCCGAGAAGGTCTCGAGAAGAGCGCGTACTGGCTCAACATCATTCTCAGTTGCGCCGACAATCAGCGTAAGAGTGCCGTCTTGAGCACCCTTCTGGCCGCCCGTAACAGGACAGTCAAAGGCATGCTTTCCCTCAATTTCAGCAGCATCGTGAATATCGCGAGCAAGCTGAGATGAAGAAGTGGTCAGATCAATAAGGTACGCACCCTTCTTAGCAACGCGGATAAGGCCATCTGTTGCCAAGTAAACATCCTCAACATCAGTTGGATAACCAACCATGGTAAAGACAACGTCAGCGTCTTTTGCAGCATCTGCCACACTCTCTGCAGCGTGAGCGCCTAACGAGACAAGCTTTTGTGCTTTCTCTGGTGTTCTGTTGTAAACAGTAACGTTATAACCAGCAGAAATAAGGTGCTCTGCAATAGGAGCGCCCATAATGCCTGTTCCAATAAAAGCAACCTTTGCATTCTTGCTCAGTGCCATGTATGAGTCCTTTCAGACTGAAATAAATAAACAAACTGGGGCCGCTCCAAAGAGCGACCCCATACCTTGTACCCGTTAATTAGATTTACGAACCCTGTTAGCAATTCGATCAGAAAGCGAAAGCTTCTCGCGGCGGTCAGTTCCCCAGAAGACAATAGCCACCATGCCTGGTCCAACGTGAGCACCAATGACTGGTCCTACCTGACTATGAATAATGGTAAGTCCCTCGCAGCCCTTCTCTTTACGAATCTGAGCCTCTAGCCAATTAGCGTCCTTCTGTGCGTCTGCAGAAATAATACCAACAGGAAGCGAGGTGTCATGAGAATAGCTATCTCTAAAGTCCTGGATAAGAGACTTGAGTGCCTTCTTGCGACCTCTGCACACTGTCTTGACGGTAAGAGCTCCTGTTGAGTCATAGGTAAGCTCTGGCTTTACATCAAGCTTGCCGCCAATATTTGCTGCAGCAGCAGGAATACGACCGCCCGCAGCAAGAGCATCCAAGGTCTCCAGGGTAAAATAACCATGAATGTAGTAACGAGCGTTTTCTGCCCACTCAGCAACTTCTTTTGCCGAAAGACCCTTATTGGCTTGATGAACAGCTTCAAGGCCCAAAAGCTGAGCTGCTGAAGAAGGTGCACCATTGTCGACTACGTAAATCTCAAAGTCTGGATACTTCTCTCTTACCATGTCTGCTGCCTGCTCAGCTGCATAGAATGATGAAGAGAGCGCAGAGGTAAAGCAAAGATATACCGTTGGAGTGCCCTGCTTTGCAGCACGCTCAAAGATCTCGAGGTAATGACCAGGAGTAATTGCAGAGGTGGTGTAGCGCAGCTTTTTGTCTTTGCGCATGCCCTCAAAGAACTCATGTGCACTAATGCTCTTCCAGCCGTCATCATAGTGCTCTCCATCTGGTCCCACATAAGGGAACTGGATGATATCAACACCTAGCTGTTCAGCAATTCCTGGAGCAAAGTCTGCGCAGGAGTCCATGATGATTCGAACGTTACTGGGCTTATGATATGCAGCTGAAAGCTCAGTAGGCTCAAGATCTTCAAAGGCAACCTCACTGATTTCTTCTTCGACTTTATCTTTTTTATTGAACATCTGGTTCCTCAATCTTGGGTTTGATAATTCCATAACCGCCATTTTTACGATGGTAGATGACATTAGTCAAACCAGTAGAAGAATTAACAAAGACATAAAAATCATGGCCGAGAAGGTCAGTTTGGACAAGCGCCTCCTCTTCCGTCATGGGCTCAAGATCAATGTATTTCTCGCGAACAAGCTGGTCATCAAGGTCTTCAGCTGGAATCTCAATGAGATTGGCAAGATCTTCTTGTGTAAGAGCAACTCCGCGCTCAGACTTTACATGATGACGGCGCTCAACAACTTTTGTCTTGTACTTACGCAGCTGTCTGGAAACTTTTTCTGCTGCTTCATCAATAGCCACATACATATCGTCAGAGCTAGCAGTGACACGAACAACATTGTTACGAACAAATACCGTAACCTCAGCTGTCTTTCTATCTGGATTTGAAGGGTTTTTGTCTACTCTAAGAACTACATCGCAAGACATAGGAGTGATGTCAAATACTTTAAGCGCATCACCGATTTTCTGATCTACGTGTGTGTGCAAAGCCTCAGAAATGCTTACCTTGCGTCCCGAAATCTTGATGTCCACCATGGGAGCCTCCTATCGGATACACGAGACATCTTCTAACTGATGTCTGTATAACAACAATACCCATTTGTCGGTCAATCATTCCATAAAAAGTTGAATTGAGCGGTAAACGGTTAGAGACTATTTCTCTTTTTGTGCGATTAATTTTGCTCAGAGGAAGATGTAGCTGAATCAGCGCTGGTAGATTGCGTAGAAACTTCCACAAGACCGGAAATCTTATTGGTAGTTGAGAGGTGTGGCAAGGTGCCAATCCACTTGTTTCTAATAACTCCCTCGACACCGTTAGATTGAATAGCTGAAAGAGCTTGCTGAATTTGTGTAGCGAGAGCTTTGTTACTGGTTGCTACAGAAATACCAATCGTGGATGGAACGTCAACTACACCAACCATAGAAATATCTTTGTTTGCTGCTAAATAAGCACCAGCATATGCATCACAGGCCACATAATCGATGGAACCATTTTCAAGTGCTTCAAAAGCATCGTTTAGGTTAGAAAAACCCTGAACAGACATGCCCGTGAGTACCTGACCCATTGCGCGCTCAGACAAAGAACCCGTTTGAACGCCAACTGACTTTCCACTCAAACTATCAGCAGTAATGTTTGTCTCTGAACCTTTATGGAAAAGAGCTGTTGCAGACTCAGCATAACCAGAAATAAGTGTACTTGTTGAGTCTTCACCACTTCTGACATCCATGACAATGTCGCAGCCTGCTTGTAGGCCATCTACTGGTCCGTTAACTGATACAAACTTAACGTCTACGCCTAGCTGGTCTGCAATTGCAGAAGCTATTTCAACGTCAATTCCCTGCAATGTTCCAGCTTCTGAGGCTACAACCATTGGAGCTGTTACTGACTGAGTACGTAGACCAACGGTCAAAGTGCCAGCTGTGTGCAGTGAGGAATCAGGAATCTTCTGCTGACGGGCTTCTCGCTTCTCTTGGATTGCCTCTTGCACTGACTTGACGTGGAACCATTTATCCAGATCAATGTTGATAGGACCAATGGAGCATCCTGTTAAAACAACAGCAAGTGCTATAAGAAGTAACACCTTAAGAGAGTTTTTACCGCGCATCATCAGAACTCCTTCTTCTATTCAGGTGTCTTTTCAGCTGACCTGGTATTTGACCCCACACTCGCATACTGGAACGTTTGCTTTGCTACCGCAGCAGCTCCACTAGTAGTTCTCTCGCCTGCGAGACCCTTTGTCTCTTTGATATAACAGGCGGTATGGCTTACTTCTAGGACGAGCCATGATCGTTTACGTGCGCACACGCGAACTTACGTGGATCCCTTTGACCTCGTCTGTCATGGACTAAAAGCTCACAGAGAACTTCGCAACCACAGACCTGAAAAGACTCATCAAGTATAGCCGTTTGCAACCATAGGTAACTCACCATACGCGAGCTAATGCGCCTACGGTTACAGAATGCACGCCTGCGGCACAAAGTACTCTAGTGGCTTCTCTAATTGATGCTCCCGTAGTTACAACATCATCTAAAAGTAAAATATTTGATTGATTAACCGGCACAGTACAAGCAATACTTCCTTTCAAATTTATTTGCCTTTGAGCGGATGAAAGTGTTCTTTGGTCCTTTGCATGAGGACGTATAAGCACGTCATACAAAGGTAAACCTGTAAGCTGGCAGAACGATTGGGCTACAAGTTCCATATGATCAAAGCCTCTGCGCGCGTACGCTTCTGCAGTTGCTGGAATAAAGGAAACACCATCAATTTTTAAACTATCAAAGCGAGAGGTACCGTCACGAGCTTTCCATGCTGAGGCTTCTTCAAGCGCACACAACATAGCTGCAGCAATTACCGGCGCCAGTCGAAGCTCGTGTCCATCCTTAAGTGTCAAGATCAACCGTGCAGGAGGACCCTTAAATCCCATGGCACAAATGACCGCTCTACTCTCCCACTGAACAGGTCGTTTCTTCTTATCCGCACACTCTGAACAGACGAGCTTCCCATATGGAGCGCCGCAATTAGGACATGCCCACTGCTGAGAAATCCATGGCAGCTTTGCCCGACACTCATCGCAGAGGAGCTGACCGGGTTTCTCGCACACAACGCAGCGCGTAGGAGCAAGCAGCTCAAGTGTTGAGTTTGCCGTTGCAGTAAGGATAGATGTAGGTTGCATTTTTACCCCCAAAATCTGGGGGCTGACAGTGAATACAGTCTAGGTCAAAGGTCGCAAAATGAAAGGTATTTTAGGTAAACGGAAAAAGATGGATTATCTAAAGCTCCTACCAGTGAGATTGTATTTTGTGAGGATTCGGCTAACGGATGTTTGCCATGGAAGCCATAACAAAATCAAAAAAACAAGTGTTGCTACGCCGTGCGTTAGATCAAGCGGAATTGAAGCCGCAAACGCGAGAAGAGCGGATTCAAGCGTTAAAGGATGTACAAATCCAATAACAAAGTACACGTTCATTACAAGGCCAAAGAATGGTCCAGAGATAAACGCCCAGATCATAAGCAAAAAAGGTGGAAGTTTGTGGGGTTTCTCGCCTTGTTGGACGGATGTGCGTTTAGAAGATGCAGGGCGAGCTGAGGTAAAAGTTGCAAGAAGGCCTCCCAGATAGCCGACAAGCCCCCATGCATACATCTGCCATGGCGTCCATGAGCCCTGGCCAAAGAAAACGTTTGAAAGAAGCGCAGATAAGGCACCTACTAAAAAGCCCGCATGTCTGCCAAGAAACGCTCCCGCGAAGATAGCAACTGCGGAAACAGGCTTTACATATGCGAGAGGTGCAAAGGCAATTCTTCCCGCAGCCCCCAATGCGCTAAAGACGGCAGTAGGTACCAAATTGGCAACTGAGGGCTTCTTTGCCTCAAAACTTAACATAAATAATGCAACTGAAATGATTGCTAAAATAATTGAAGATATCGCGGTAAAATCGGGAAAATATATCATTTCAACAGCAAGAATAATAGGTGTAGCAAAGAGTGCCACAACCTCTAAGACTATTGATAACGTGTGCCGATTATCCACAAGAACCTCACGCTTACCGTCAAAATAAAAATATCAAGAAGGTCTGTCTTATTTTGGCATAAGATGATTTGAAACTACAACAAGGAGGTCTTCATGATCTATCTGGGAAACTTTAGCTACAACGACGAGCTTGACTCTTCGGACAACTACTGTCTTATGCCTTGCATTGTTGAGGCAGATTCCACAGATCATGCGCTTGAGCTTTTCTCGGAGCACCTTATTGAAGTTGCAAAGTCATCTGACCTGCTTGACGGCGCAAAAGAGATTTTCTTGGATTCCATTGTTGAGCTGGGAGAAGTTCCTACCACTCCTCTGATTGCTCAGTGGCAAAAAATTATGCCTGCAGGAGTTGGTCTGTGCAGCATCACCAGCGCTCTTCCTACACTTGAGTTTGATGATGAGACGGCCAATGCCTACGGCTTCAATGAGCATACTCACGATCATGAGGAAGATGAAGAGGAGCATGAACACGAGGAGTTTGGCGACATCAACGATCTTGACGATGAGCTTCTTGAGGAGCTTGGCCAGGATGAGGAGCCGTTCTTAAGGTTCTAGCTACCTACTCCGCCGACCATACCCAAGAGTTCTCAAAGAACTCTGAAGTTGGCTCTGTCAGAGAAATCTGACCATCAAAAACTAGAGAAACGTTATCAGCAACGCGCGATATCAACTGCATGTCGTGCGTTGCAAGCAATATGGTGGTACCTTCTACTTTTGCTCGTGCAAGCAGATTGATGACCGCCGCCTTTGTTGGCGCATCGAGACCCTTTGTTGGCTCATCAAGAATAAACAGACGCGCTTTTGTAAGCAGCACTTTTACGAGGGCTAAGAGTTGCTGCTGTCCACCAGACAAATCGTATGGATGAGAAGACATAAGCTTCTGATATGTTGTGCGAGCAAGAAGTCCCGAAGCTTCCAGAAGCTCCTCAACATCCTGATCAGAATAGGCGCCACTCTGCTGCCACCGCGCAAGCTCCTCGCCCACACTTTGGCAGGTAAAGAGCAGTTCAGGATTTTGTGGAATGTATCCTTGGGATTGCTGGAGCTGGTTGTAGATATGTCCGCGCCTTGGGCGGAGAACACCTGCCGCAAGCTTTAGCAGTGTGGACTTACCTGAGCCGTTGCCGCCTACGAGCGCGCGAATTTCTCGCCCCGTGACCTCAAGCGAGCACTTGCTGAGCACCAGCTGCTCGCTCTGTGGATACGCAAACGTCACAGCGCTGAACTCGAGCACGGGCGAGCTGTCGGCCACGGTGGATGCTTGGTTTGGCGCGGAGCCGCAAGGACAGAGCGCCTGGCGAGAAGAGCTGTCTGCTTGAAGCGCATCGGGCTTCTCGCCACCAAGGCAGACGCACGAGTCAGCAAGGTGCTCAAACGCGGCAACGTCGTGGGTGGCAACAAGCACGGCAACGTTGAGCTCACGTGCCACTCGCTCCAGGAGCGCGGTGAAACTCTTCTGCGTAAACGGGTCCAGCTGCGAGGTTGGCTCATCCAGTAAAAGCAGCTTTGGGCGCATGACAAGCGCTGCGGCAAGGGCTACTAGCTGCTGTTCTCCCCCGGAAAGCTCGTTACAGCGCTTGTGTAAAAGCGATTCCATGCCAAAGAAACTGACCGTCTCAAAAATGCGACGGCGCATTTCTTTCTCTGAAACGCCTCGATTTTCCAGGCCAAAAGCCAGCTCTTTCAAAGGTGTCTCACACACAAGTGCTTGTGAAGTGGCTTGCGGCACAAATGCAATGGTGTCTACGGATTGCGCCTGCGTCATCGTAGAAACCTCTTGGCCGCAAACAAAAATGGAGCCCTCTCGCCTACCTTGAGGTGCAATCTCGGGCTTAATGAGGCTCAAAATGGTGGACTTGCCTGAACCAGTTGGTCCCAGTAAAAGACTAATCTGACCAGCACAAACCTCACAGGAAAAATCTTCTACAACGTTGCGGTCTAAAGTTAGAGTATACGCAAACGAGAGATTTTGAATAGCAAGAACTACTTCTTTACTAGCTGAAGTAGTAAGTGAATTCTGAATATAGGAAGAATGCTCACTCATACAGACTGCTCCCATAAGACAGTATCAATACGCACAAAAATTGCTGGTAAAACGGTAAACAGCACTACGCCCAGATACCAAAAGCTCACTTGGAACTCTGGCATAGTAGGATAAAACTGCCAGGCTTGTACCAGCATATACAAAGAAACCGCAGCTATAACGCTTAAGAAAGTAAATACCAGCAACGCCACAGTATCATAGGCGTCAAGCACTTCAGCGCTCCATCTACTCCTGTGCCCTGCCATCCCCCAACCTCGAGACACGATAGACTGAAACGTACTCATCGACTTCTCCAGCGCGCTCATGCACACTGCGTTAATGGTGGCAGCTGATTGCACAATAGTTTTTCTCGCGCTCAAAAGACGGCTTTGACTTGGAACACGGCTTTGCTGATGTGACTGCACAGCAGAATCACACCTTCTAGCTGCGGTATTTGCTGACTGAATTTGACGGGCTGTTGTCAGATCAGAAAGTAGTTGTGGCATAAGCTGCACAGAAAGACTCAAGACCAGCTGCAATCCCGGAAAGCGCACGCTTGATCGCTGTAACATCTCGAGCGGCGATACTACTGCAAATAGGCACTCAAGCCAGCTCAAAGTACTTACGAGCACAAGACCCGAGGTAGCCCCGTACACCAGACTTTCTGCGTACAGCTGTGTGTGTCCAAAAGAATACAAAACGGTAGAGCCAGATGCCGAGAAAAACGGATTGATTATCGCCATCAATATAATAATTGGAGCATACCAAACAAGCTGTTTAGCAGCATGTTTGGTGCCAAACAACTGGATTGTACAAAGCTGCGCCCCTAGAAAAGCAATCAGCGCACAGAGAGGTTGAAAAGAAAATGCGGCAAGCACAACCTCGCATCCAAACAGCACAACCGTAGCAAGTGGATGAAGACGAGAAAAGCTTGTGCGCGCGGGATTCATTAGTTCACCGCGTTAACGTACGTCCAAACAACCGAATCGCCATCATGCAGAACATATGCATCTGACGTGTAGTTAGGCTGAACACCGTTAACTGAATATACCCAACCGCTCTGTGGACCATGGTCACGCTCTGCAAGCCCATTAATAGCCGCAACGTACATACCAAACGACGTGCTACGTGCATTTACCCCGGCTCCACTTGCAAGCAACGCGTCATAGACTGACGTACCCTCTTGCACCTTGAGGTTGACAGTAAATGAAGACCCTTTGGCTGCAGAGCCGTCAACCGTAACACTTACAGAAAGCGCACTATTCTCTTTATGAGGAGCAGCTACAGCGTTTGTTGAGTTACCAGAGTTAGAAGGCTCCGACGTTTTCTGATTAGAAGAATCCTGCGTTTTAGACGCATCAGCATTTGATTGAGCGTCTGAACTAGAGCTCCCTTGCGTCTGTGACGTCTGAGAGTCTGTTTGTGTGCCAGAAGCACCTGCTACCGTCTGACCTTGTGCGGTAGGAGCTTCTTGAGCAGAAGTGCTTGAAGCAGGCGTAAAGAAATACTGAATCAATGTCCATGCAAAGAAAAGCATGAACACAAAAGATACTATTGATGCTGCCAAATAGAGAATCCGTTTGGATTCTCTTGTGAGCTTAACCACTATCTCACCTGGCCTCGGCCATTGGAAACATGGTGAATTGCAGCAGTTTCTTTCTTAAGCAACACTACAAACACTGCAAGAACTGCACCAGAAGCAAAGAAACCAAAGACACTCAGAAGTGGAATGGTAGGCGCAGAGGACACCTGCTGTGGGGCAGCGGCCTGCTTATTTGAGTATTCAGTAGGTGGAAGCTGCTTCTCGTCAGAGTTAGTGTCTGCAGTCTTGTTCTCAGATGGAGCCTTTGTAACCTCCTCACCAGCACTCGCAGCGGTGGTCGAGGAAGTTTCATGCGCAGCTGGAGATGAAGGATCTTGAGCTGGCGCGTTTGTAGCTGTGGAATCTGTCCTGCTAAAAATGTCTCCAGATGGCTGGATATTCTCGCCAGAAGGTTTCTGATTAATAAGCGAGAAAAGCGTGCCGGAGTCGTTGGTGTAGTAAAGATTGCCCTCAAAATCTGCAATGACCGACGATGTGGTGTAGTTCTGGTGATCTTTATCAGGAGTGTAAATCTGAGCTGCTCGGCTGGTGCCCAACTTGTATACCCATACGCCACCAGGTAGACCGTTTACCGTGAAATAGGCATAGGTACCGTTTTGTTGAACAGAAACAAGAGGGGTGCTCTGAGACTTACCCTTGCCAGCTCGGGCCTGGTCAATCACCGTAAAGGTATCAAGAGAAATCACAGAGATAGTTCCGTAGCCCTCAGCATCGACACCGTTAACAAAGACATTAGAACCGCTGATAGTTGGTGTAGAGGTAGATTCTGCTGCAAATTTGACTTGCTTCTCTTCAACAAGAGAAGAACCGTTTCTTCTAATCAGGTGCAGCGTACCGTCATTTCTGGTTACGGCAAGATAGGTTCCATTACCGTTTTGATCAACAGAGACAGGAACAATACCTGCGCGAATTGGCGAGCCAAGGTTAAGCTCGGCCTCAATGGCGCCGGTTGTACCGCTGATAAGTCTGACAGAGGAGGACTCGTCGCCAATCATAAAGTCAGAGCCAGAAGCCGCTGCGCCAGACCAGTAATAACCTGAAGGCTGACCAGAGGTTGCTCCAGGAATATTTGCAGGCTGTGCATTCTGCTTCCAGCGAAGTGCGCCAGTTGTAGCGTCAACAGCAACCATGTAACCACCAGCTGCGTCAAATCCGCTCATCTTAGTAAACTCAGCCAAGATGGTGCCGTTATTAACCGTCAGGCTAGAAACAGATTGCAGCGCATTGGTGGTATCCAGCGGCTCTGTCTTCCAGATGCACTCCATAGTTGTTGCCGAGAATGCGGTAAGGCATCCATCATCGGTAGCAACAACAATCATGCCATTAACGTACAGAGGACGTGCAAAGTACGAGACCTTGGAGCCAATCTGTGCCTCGGCAATAAGGTTACCTGTTGCAGCGTCAACTGCTTTGAGAGTAGAACCGCTTACGTAATAGACCGTATCATGAACAATGACCTGATCAGAAACAAATCCAGGTGTATTCTGAGTTCCTTCAGTCACACTCCAACGAAGAGCTGCAGAATTAATGGGGGTACTCTGCGTAGTAGTGGAACCGTTTCCGCTACCAAAACCGCTCCAAGATGCCTCGTAGTTAGGGTGCTCAGCAAATGGATTGATGACCAACTCATGTTGAGGAGTTGGAATGGAGCTATCCTGACCACCATATGTCCAGGTAATGGTAGTGTTTTCGTCCAAGGTAACATTGTTTGCCATCTTGTCCGAAAGCTGACCGTTTACAAAGAACTGCCACCATTTATAGGCGCCATCTACCTGCGCTGTTGCAAGCGTAAGTCCCTGTGAAGGCGACGTAATAGAAGACAAATAACCGCCTGCTGCATCATAGGTTAGGCCATTATTCTTCAGGTAGTCATACGTTACCTTGTCAGCAGTGGTACCCTTACGAACCTCAATAGTCTGAGTAGGAGCCCAGTGCTGAGGCTTACCGTCTTTATCAAGACCTACTACAGAAAGAGTGACGGAAACAAGCTGACTTGGATCTGGGTCTTCCTCTACAGGTCGAGCGCCCTTCTCGCCTGCCACGGTAAAGGTGGCAGAGACCTTCTGATTAGTAAGGGCCTGGAACTGCGCATTATCTGGATACAAGCTTGCATAGCGAGAATAGCGAGCACTTGAAAGAAGTGCCGAAACCGTAACAGACGTGTTGTACTCAGGAGTCTGTGCGAGAACAAGATTCTCGTTCTGAATGATTGTTGGCTGAGAAGAACTGTACGTGCGCGCCTGATCAGCAGGGCCCATTGGGTCGTATGTTGGGAACTCTGAAGGCACAATACCACTTGCGGTCTTATCGGTATTGTTAACATCATAAGACCAGGTCAAAGAGCCGTCAGCAGCACGATAGAACTTGTTTGGTGTAGCCAAGGACTCAGAAACGCTGTCTTGTTTATTCTGCTGACCAGAAGGAGTGGCAAGCGCATCCCAGAAATGAGCCTTAGACTCATTCATCAAAGCAAGCTCTGCATCAATGTCAGCCTGATTAAGCGGGCTTACCGTAACCGTAAGAGTCTTAGAGACTGATACCTCAGGATTTTCTTTATCGGTAACGGTCAGAGTGATGTCTACCTGCTGCGCAGAAGCAGAAGGTAGAGGCTGGTACACCGTTCCTCTATAGCCATTGAACGTAATAGCAGCATTGGAGGAAGTGTACGTAAACTGATAGCGCTTTCCATCTAAGCCAAAGTTCTTTGGCGTAGGCATCTGCAGGTCGTCTGTAACTGCCTGGGCATTAATTGAGTGATTGGTATACACATCTTTAATGCTTGATGCCGAGAAACGCCTGTTAATGCGCCTCAACAGATTATTCTGTGCATCGGTAATAGCCGAAGGATCTCCGGGAACCGTTATGGTAAAGGTTTTCTGATAGTTTGTCTGAGGGGCATCGGAGCTGCTCAAAGAAACATTCGCAGTCAGCGTTACCTGCTTATCACGAATGCCGCGGGTAACCGTTGCCTTATAAGGCTCAGTACCATATCCATCAATGCGAACTACAGAGGTATCTGAGCTAGTCCAAGTGACCTTAGACCATGAAAGTTGGTTTCCATCTGCGGAAACAAGCTTATGTGGAAGGGTAAAGTCTGAAGTTACAGAAGATTCATTTTGTCCTGTCGCATATGATGGCGCAAGGTTTTGAGATACGTCAGCAAGTTGTGCCTGAGATTTTGCCTCATCCCAAGGAATTAAAACATTGCAGGTATATTGGACGGTCTTGCCATCTTTGGAAAGTTCAAAGGTAACTTTTGCCTGACGGAGGATAAGAGTGCTTCTCTGGTTAGTAAAACCGGCCGCATCCATCCAGAAGTACTCAATAGAACCATTAGTCGCAAAATCAGTAGAAATGCCTGCGTGAGCATATGAGGCTGTCGAAGACATCTGAACAGATGCCACTCTAACGTTAACCTCTCCAGCACCAATTCGACGCAGCTCTTCTGCAACCATGGTGTTGAGGTTAGTATCTACACCATAGCGAGGTTTTGGCTTATAGAAGGAATTAGTCAGAGTTTCTACTGCCTGGTCCAGCGTTTTGTGTGGATAGTCAGTCTCATTTGTGGTTGCTGCAACGCCAGGGCCTGTCTCTTCAGAGGTTGTGGTTGCACCACTTGTAGCTTCTACCGTACCAGAAGCAGCTTCCGTACCAGAAGCGTTGTCCTGAGCAGTAAGAGCATTCTCTGCTGAGGAGGTTGCAGTAGCAGTAGTGGTCAACTCCCCCGCTGCTTCTGCGAATGCAGGAGCTGGTAAGAGCGCAAGCACTAAAAGTATGGAGAAAAGGCTATTGAGCGCCTTTTTAAACATGCTTCTAATTCCTTCCAACTTGTGGTGAATTTAGCCTTCTTGCCAAAACAAGCACCACAATTCCAAGTACAACTAAAGGCAGACTGAGCAACTGTCCCATGGTAATAAAGCTGCCAAAAAGGTAGCCAAGCTGCTCGTCTGGAACACGAACAAATTCCACGACAAACCTAAAAATGCCATAAAGCATCAAAAACGTTCCAATGAACGTTCCTTGTGGACGAGGAGGGTACTTCCTAGAAAGGACGTACAAAATGGCAAACATCACAAGGCCCTCGAGAAGTGCTTCGTAGAGCTGAGAAGGATGACGGTAGACCGCTCCTCCTGTCTCAAACATTACTCCCCAAGGCAGATCTGTTGGCTTTCCCCAAAGCTCACCGTTGATGAAGTTTGCACAGCGTCCAAAGAAAAGACCAAGCGGTGCACCAATAACTCCCAGGTCGCAGATGGTAGGGATAGAGAGGCCCGATGCCTTACAGACAATAGAGCCGCCAACAACAGCGCCTACAAGGCCACCGTGGAAGCTCATGCCACCTTGACTTAAGGCAAATGCATCAAGTGGATGAGCCGCGTAATAACCAGCGCCGTAGAAAATAACGTAGAACAGACGGGCGCCAACAATAACGCCAAACGAGATGCCAACCATCAAATTAAGCACGTCATCAAGGGTAACGTTAAGTTTCCAGCGCTGAGCAGTTCTATACATAACTACGCCAGCAAGCACAAAGCCCACCAGATATGCCAGACCATACCACCTGATAGACAATGGACCCAGAGAAAGTGCTACTGGGTTTAATGAATGATAGAAAGCATCAAGCCACACAATACGTCCTACTTACTAAAACTACTTTGAAAGAACATGCGAAGGAGTTGCTCCACGCTGACCCTGATAATGGCTGCCAAGATCTTTGCAGCCATAAGGACGCTCAACAGGAGAGCTCATACGCTCAAAGGAAAGCTGACCAATCCTCATGCCAGGATGCAAAATGATTGGAAGGTTAGCTACGTTAGAAAGCTCCAATGTGAGCTCTCCGTCCCAACCTGGATCAACATAACCTGCAGTTGAGTGAATCATAAGGCCTAAGCGACCCAAGGTAGACTTACCTTCAAGTTTGCCAAGGATATCGTCAGGAATAGCAATGCGTTCAAGCGTAGTACCAAGCGCAAACTGACCAGGATGAAGAACAAAAACTTCTCCCTCAGGAACATCAATTGACTCAGTAAGACCCTCTTGAGCTACAAGTGGATCAATTGAGGTGTGCGTAGAATTGCGGAAAATTCTAAAGTTTGAGCCAAGACATACGTCAACCGATGCAGGCTGCACATTTTTCTCGCATAAAGGCTCAATAACGATACGACCAGCAGCAATCTCGGCTTTAATGTCGCAATCAGAAAGAACCACAACGTCCACCTTTCTTACGTCATACAAATGTATGGTCAGAAAAACTAATTATCCGCTTATATAAAATATCACGCCCTACGCAATAATGTGAGGGGCGTGATATATAAATTTTGTAATTACGCAGGTCAATTATGGTTCACCACAACTTCTCTGCATAAAAAACACGTTTATGCGCATGAAGCTCACAACCGATAAGCGCCAAACGTTCACTTTTGACGCCGAGCGATAACTTACAGCATTGCAGGCTGAACGCGCTTTACACCAGGAACGTGCTCAATCAGGATGCGCTCAATACCCTCAGACATGTCGTATGCAGACATTGGGCAGCCAGCGCAAGAACCAGTCATCTCAAGCGTAACGGTGCCGTCATCGCTTACATCAATAAGCTCAACGTCGCCGCCATCGGTCTGAAGGCTCTGGCGAATAACATCAAGAGTTGCATTCAAAAGGTCACGATTAATGGCCATGTTTGCTCCTATTCAAACTCTTCAAGCGCGGATGCGCCCATAACTTACAACATGGGTATCCTACCCAAAATTCCAAACTTATTTCTGTACTATCCAATTGGCGAGAAAAGATGTCCAACTGAAGCATCTTTCAGACGTGCAGGCAACGATGCACCCGACGCTGTTGCCGCAATCGCCGCAGCTACACGAGAGGTAGCCTCTCTTGTCTGCTCTGTACTTAGAAGCGTTGCGTCCACCATAAAACGCTTCACACCAGCAGAAAGCATCTCAGCCATCTCTGGCACGCCGTCAAAGAGCTTGGGGCTCCAAATCTTGGAGCGACCATGTCTGTCAGTCCTTACGGGCATGTAATCGTTATCAATACCTCTAAGCGTATGCTCCTCAAGGCGCAGCTTACAGGCATCGCAATCGTGGATACACTTGCCCGTAGACATCAAAATACAATGCTCAGTGGTCATGGTACGAATACGGCCGCTGACCATATAACCCATAGGAATCGAGGTGTTTCTCGCCATATGGCAGATCTCTTGGAGAGTAAGCTCGGAGTTGAGCCAGACGCCTTCTGCTCCCATGTCGGCAAGTGCCTGTAAGGCGTAATCGTTATGGACTGGAATGCACTCGCGCACCTCAGGGATGGCTCCTCGCTCAACGGCCAGCGCCAGCTCAGAGATGTTTCCCACAGCAATCGGCTTACCTGCAGCAACGTAGGGATCCAGGCGCTTATGGTCAATCTCGCGACATACCTCATCAAGCCATGGGGTTACCTTGGCGAGAAGATCTTCTGGCCATGAAGTCTCTGCGAGCGCATCGGTAGTTGCATACAGACGATTTGCTCCCGCCTTGAGCGCAACACGTGCCTGCTCGGGAGTCTCAACTAGAACACAGACCTCTGCCTGCGATGCATTTGTTTTTGCAGCCGCCTCATCAAAGGCAAAAAGCTTCTCTTTGTCCTGGGCTTCTCGCTCCTTTTGATAGGCAAGACGGGAAAGCGGAGCAATCTTATGCTCGCGATCCTGATACTCTTCCAGAAGCGCAGCCTCGAGCTGCTCACATGTCGCGGCGCGGACCTTGTGGACAGCACTAAAGCTCATGCCACACGTATCGTCCATCTGGACGTCAAAGCTTACGGCCTCAAACGGCGAGGTTCCCATACGGCCAACGTGCTCAATAAGCTCGTCAGAAGTTACTGCCTTAGTGCGAGCCTCCTCAACCACAAAACCTTCAGCGGATGCGCTTGCAACGCCATCTGCCGTTGTAAGCACCACGGTGAAGGGCTGGCCAATGCGGGCAATAATAGACACGTCAACAGCTCGTTTGCGAGGATATTCTAGTGAAGAGATCTGCTCAGCAGCTACGCGCGCCGCTTCAGAGCGAATAATGCGTACCGTAGATCCGGTCTGCATAACGCGAGAAGTGCGCACGGTAACTGTCTGACCAGGCTCAACATCAATAGGACAAAGAGCGGTCAGGAACTTGTCAGGCTCATCGAGCGGCCTAATCTCAAGCAAGTCGTTCTTGCCAATAGGCGCGTGTGCAATAAGATCAACATCTGCCTGCTTGTAGCGGCGCAGCTTAACACGGCCACCATTCAGACCACTCTTGCGCTCAAGAGCATCCTCAAGTGGGCGTCCGCCGACGACCTCACCAACAATCTCACCGCGGTTGTTGGAGCGCTCGTAGCTCATCATCTCGTTGCCAGCGGTACCATGCAGGTACGCGTTAGTCAGGCCACGGTTAAACGAGCGTTTAAGCAAGCGGTGGCGGCGTGCCACATCAGCCTGGTTGTCCACGCCTTTCTCGGCAGCATCAATTGCCTGACGATACGAAGACACCACCGAGTACACGTACTCAGGTGCCTTCATACGGCCTTCAATCTTAAGCGAGCCCACGCCCGCCTCAATCATGTCAGGCACGTCATCAATAGTGCAGTAATCCTTAGGGCAGAGCAGTCTATCAATGCCACCCATCGAGACAACTTCGTGCTTAGAATTAAGCAGCTCATACGGCAGGCGACACGGCTGCGCACAAGCTCCGCGGTTAGCAGAGCGATCTCCTCGCATAGACGACATGTGACAGATGCCCGAATAGCAGAAGCATAGGGCGCCGTGACCAAAACACTCCAGCTCAACGCCAAGCTTGGAAATGGTAGAAATCTCTTCTTTCGTAAGCTCTCTGGACAAGGTAACGCGGCCTACGCCAAGCTTTTTACAAGCAGCAACACCGCGCGTATCGTGGATGTTTGCCTGCGTTGATACGTGGCATTCAATCTCTGGCCAGGTCTTTCTTACCTGAGCCATAAGACCCCAGTCCTGAATGATAAAAGCATCAGCACCAAGAACCCACGCGCGGCGAATCAGGCGCAGTACGCGCTGCATCTCGTCCCACTTAACAACAACGTTAACGGTGACGTACACGCGAGCACCAGCTAGATGAGCCTGTCTGCACGCACGCGCAAACGACTCGTCATCAAAGTTGTCCGCACCACGGCGAGCATTAAAGTTGTTGCCCAAGCCGCAGTAAATAGCATCAGCACCACCAGCAAGAGCTGCGGTAAATGGCGCTGGACCTCCCGCTGGGGCGAGAAGTTCCATCTGGGTTGCACGAGGGAGCGGCGAAGACGGAAGCTCTTTATCAGAAGCTTCCTCTGTCCACTCCGCCTCGTTCATGCGATTTAGCTCGTGAGCTGTGGATTCTCGCTCACGACGATTACGTTCGTTCATAGTACCTAACTTGCCTTCAGCGCTTGTTACTTCTTAAGTGAAGAAAGTGCTGGATGAATCTTATCTTTGTCGGAAAGAATAACCTTTGCTGGATCTAAGGTCTTCTCGCCAAGAAACGCTGGCCACTCAACGCCAAGCTCTGGATCGTTCCACATAATGCCGCCCTCATCACCTGGGTGATAGATGTCGTCACACTTGTAGCAGAACTCTGCAGTCTCGGAGAGTACCAAGAAACCGTGGGCAAAGCCGCGAGGAACAAAGAACTGTCTGCGATTCTCCGCGGACAAAACAACGCCTTCCCACTGACCCCAGGTTGGACTTCCCTCTCGCAGGTCAACCGCAACGTCAAAAACAGTGCCGGAGATTACGCGCACAAGCTTTGCCTGCGGATGCTCAATCTGGAAGTGAAGGCCGCGAAGTACGCCCTGAACGGAATAAGACTGATTGTCCTGCACAAATGAAGCCTCAATGCCGCCGGCAACAAAGTTTTCTTCACGGTAGGTCTCCATAAAGCCACCACGAGCATCACCGTACAGCTTTACGTCCACAACCTTTACACCTTCAATCGAGGTGTCATAAAACGTAAAATTGCCCGATTGAGTAGGGTTTTTAAGCTCTTTTGGAAACTCCATAGCGTTCACCTTTCAATTTCTTTAGGTAATCTACTATATACGAGTCAAGATTAATACATCTTTTGAGCTATGATATTCATGCAGTTAACGTGTAATTTGCAATTCAAAGGATGCTTGTGAGAATTCTTGCAGTCGTTCCCGCTTACAACGAAGAAGCCTGCATTGCTTCAACTATTACAGAGTTGTGTCAGGCAGCTCCTCAAGTTGATTACATCGTAATCAACGACGGCTCCGCTGACCGCACACTGGATATCTGTAAAGAGCGTGGATTTAACTACCTCAATTTACCTGTTAACGGAGGCCTTTCTGCAGGCTTTAGGGCTGGTATGCGCTACGCCAAAGAACATGGTTATGACGCTGTGGTGCAGTTTGACTCCGATGGTCAGCATAGACCTGAGTACATCGCTCCTATGGCCCAGGCAATGGTAAACGAGGGAGCAAACATTGTTATTGCTTCTCGTTTTGTTACCAAGGCTCGCGGAAACTCTCCTCGAGAGATTGGCTCCAAGCTGATTTCTTGGCTTATCAAGACAAGCACTGGTCAAACCATTACTGACCCTACCTCAGGCATGCGTATGTACGATCGTGGTCTTATTGAAACGTATGCGCGCTCGTTTGACTTCTCCCCCGAGCCAGACACTATCTCGCTACTGATGCGTCGAGGAGCTAAGGTTGTCGAGATTGAAACTGAGATGCGTGAGCGTCAAGGTGGCGAGTCCTATCTGAGCTTCTATAACTCAATTATGTATATGGCTCGCACGTGCCTCTCGCTTTTGCTCTTCCAGTGGTTTAGATAAGGTGGCACCATGACTTTAGTTCTCAGAATTCTGCTGCTTATTGGTGCTCTTTTTGCCATGGGCATTGTCATCAATAGCGTTCGTAAATCAAAGATTCGCATCTCCGACTCTGTATATTGGGTTGTTTCCGCAGGAATCCTTGTTTTGTTTGCGCTTATCCCCCAGCTTGCATATTTCTTTGCTGGGCTTTTTGGCTTTATGAGCCCTGCAAACTTTGTCTTGCTGCTGGTTATTGTGATGATGCTTATCAGGATTTTCCATCAGTCATGCGCAATCTCTAAGCTTACTTTTAAGGTTGAGCAGCTTTCAGCTGAGCTTGCCCTACGCGACAAAGATGCACGTGACGAGAAAAACCTTGATTTTGTAACTGATCTAAACCAGCGAACCCGCGTGTAAAAGACACGTTAGCTCTCTGACGGCACGCTCACACAGGCAATACTTAAAAAGTCCGCTTACGCAGCGGACTTTTTCTTTTGATCTTTAAATCCCAAGAAGCAGAAGATACCAAATACCAGAGCGAGAATTGCAAGCGAGGCATCATAGAGCATGCACGCTCCCATAATGCCAAAGTTGCCCACAAACCATCCCCCGGTAAGTGCAGCAAAGCCTGCACCTGCAGCGTAGCTTACAAAGACGGCAACCTGCTTACGCATGGTTACTACGGCATAGTACAAAATAACTGTGAGCGCATTAAGCAAACCGCCAAAAAGCAGTATAAGCAACTCTAGTTTATACGGCTCAAAATCAAGGCCGTAGAGAAGGCCAAGCACAGGAGCTCCTAGCGGCCAAGCCAGCGCCATAGAAAGTGCTGTTGCCAAAGCAACTACCGCAAAGCCTTTAAGAATCAATCCAACAAACTGCTTATCTTGCTGGTTATTCCAATACTCAGCCATCTGCGTTAGTAGCGGCTTAAAGACAAAGTTGCTTAAAAGGTTGATAACCATAGCGGGCATAGCAAGAGCGGTAAAGAAGGTAAGAAGTGCTTGATCACTCAGACCTCCCAACGCATAACGAGGTGCACCAACAACGTACGTTAGCAAGAATGAACCAGCAAACAATGGTGCAGTGGTAACCAACAGCTTTGTAATTTGCTTAAAGTCAAAGGTAGGCTTAAGCGTTTCCATCTTCTTAGTAGGAGGAATGACAAGCGCAACCATAACTACCAGTGATGCAACAAAAGAAAGAGCTGCGCCAACAAGCAAGTTCTTTGTAAAAAGCACGCCTACTGCAAAGCCAACAACGGTTGCAAGAACACGATAAAAGAATGATCTACCAGCAATATCTAAGCGACCATGTTGTTGGAACATGCCATGGAAAACATCTTCTACAACGTCAAATAAACGAAGTGATGCAATAAGGGCATACAGCACTCCCTCGTAGCTCAATCCCTGGGACTGCAGGGTAAAGATAATGATTCCCGCAACCATCAAACCAGTTGTGATGATTCGTGCCGCAAGATACACGCCAAACGAGAATACTTCTTCTGTATCGGTAACCTGATACGTTCTAATCTCAAAGTGACCAATAACCATAAGCTGCTGAGCCACAGCATACGCAAGCGAGAAAACACCACCGGCAGCAGCTCCCATGGTACGTGTGACCACCATCAACATAAGCACTGTTGAGGCGGCGTTCATTAAAGAACCAAGCGTATTCCAGAAGTAGTTTTTCTTAAGCTGTTCCGCAGAAGTATCAATAGTCATAGTTAGCTTTTCTGACCAAAGTCTTCAAATGCCTGACGGCTTCCTTTGGTAACGTCTACATCTTTCCATTTACCAAAATCAAGCGCACCAGGATGATGGTTTTTACGATCCTTCTCTGGAGGAAGCTGCATGTAATCCCCATATCCCCTGGTAAGAAGCTTGTCATACTCCTTAGGAAGCGTAGTAGTAATGTCCTCAAAAGGAACGCGCACCATAGGAAAAACGTCTTCTTTGTCCATTGACCAGTTCTCTGGATCAGGTTCAACAAAGCTTGCGTAATGAGTGGTTTTCTCGCCCTCTGCAGTACGTGCTGCCTCATCCCACTTACGTTGAATGTACGCAGATGAAACCCTAAAAAGCTTCAAGGCGTGATGAATGACAAAGCATCCTGCAAGAGCAACTTTCTTTTTCCAGCCAGTCAGCGGTACGCGCGGAGTTGGAGTAACCAGCAGGAAGTTCAAGCGACCCCAGAACCATGTCTGGCGCTTAATCTTGGCAAGCTTCTTAGAATCTGCAGGAATCTTATCAAAGGGAAAAATGCCAATAGAAATAGCGTACGTAAAGGGGCAGGTCATAAACTCATCAGGAACACACACTGTTCCCTTTAAAGAAAGGTTTGTATTTACTGCAGGAAAGTAATTGTTCGTCCTGCCGTTTTGAATGCAAAAATCTGGTCGAAGAAGCGCAGGTGCTTTCTCCAAAAAAATCTCATAATCCTCGCGGAACATCGAGATATCTACGTCATCATCCCAAGGAATAAAGCCTTTGTGTCTCACAGCGCCAATGGCTGTTCCACCGTACGCCTGGTACGAAATGCCAAGCTCCGTGCAGACGCGGTCAAGCTCATCCATCAAAAGCGTAGAAAGAATCTGGATCTTTCTTAGCTCATCGGGGTTCTCGTATGTCTTATATCCGTCAGACTCCACAAAGGCTCCCATTCGCCATCGTCCGATAACATTCTTATAATACTAGACATCGGAGCTAATCGATTGGATGTAGCAATGTATACACCTCAGGATCACACGTTTGCTGTCTGCGCTTATGGCGAGAGTCCCTATCTAGAAGAATGCATTCTCTCGCTCAAGGAGCAAACGCTGTCTACGAATATTCTTTTGGCTACTTCAACACCAAATGAACTGATTCAATCTCTTTGCGAGAAGTACGATATTCAGATGTACGTCAATCCTGGACCGGGAGGTATTGCCGGCGACTGGAACTTTGCCGTCAGCGTTTGCACAACTCCTTTGGTAACCATTGCGCACCAGGATGACCTCTATAAGCCTTCCTATGCAGAGCATATGCTTGAACGCGTCAACAGTTCTTCTCGCCCGCTGATTTATTTCACCAATTACGGCGAGCTACGTGACGGCGAGGAGGTTCTTGAGAATCGCCTGCTTAAGGTAAAGCGTCGTCTCTTGTACTCGCTCTCAAAGCCAGAAAATGCAGGCAAGTCATGGGCTAAACGTCGTGCGCTTGAGCTGGGTTGCGCCATTTGTTGCCCAAGCACCACACTAATCCTTCCCAACCTTGAGACTCCTGTTTTCAAGGCTGGATTTGGTTCTAACTTGGATTGGGAAGCATGGGAAGCAATTAGTAAGCGTGAGGGTGATTTCTTGTACGACACCCGTATACTCATGCTCCATCGCATTCATGAAGACTCTGAAACTAGCCACCTTATTCACGATAACCGTCGTGAAAAAGAAGACCTTGAGATGCTCAAGAAGTTTTGGCCAGCTCCTGTGGCTAAGCTTATCAACCTGGCTTATAAGAGTGGCCAGAAGAGTAACGGCTAGTGATGATAGAGTATGTCAACAACTTATACACATTATCGCAATCTAGTTACGAGCTTTTGCGAAAACATAAAATAAGCTTGTTTAAATTTATTCCACTTAAACAAGGGACTTCTTCGACTATGACCACATCGTCAGCCAATAAAAAACTACTTTTTATTCACGGGGCACTCTACACACTTGTGTTAACTCTGACCTGGTGGGCACTTCTGCCAGCAACAGCTCAGGCGTACGTTGACCCATCCGTCATGACCTACACTATCCAGGCGCTGGCTGCGGTGGTAGTTGCTCTTTCTGCCGTGCTTGGTGTGGCATTTAGACGCTCTCGCAAGGTGCTCTTCCGTCTGCTTAAGATTGACGAGAACGCAAACAAGATTGTCGAAGGCAAAGTGCATAAGGTTGACGTCAAAGGTGCAGAAGCTGCAAACGCTCAGATGAAAGAAATCCTCGCAGCAGAAGCCATTCGCCTTAAAGAACAAAAAGAGGGCACCCTCAAGCCTAAGGGCCGCATTGGCGTTGCATTTCTTATTTCATTCTTCACAGTCTTTACTATCTTGGTTGTAGCCCCACTTGAGCTGGTAGCCAGCAATGCAAAGGATTTATCGTTTAGTCTTAATGACGTAGCAGGTCCTGTATTTTTAGCTGGTCTTTTACTAACGCTTATTTCTACTGCAGTGCTTTCATTACTTCGCAAACGCGTATTTAACGTTGCAGTTGCGCTCGTAGGCGCCATCGGCGTAGCGTCATATGTTCAGGCAGTGTTCTTGAACGGTGGCATGCCACTTGCTGATGGTCATGAGGTCATTTGGTCCAACTTTACCAATCAGATGATTGTCTCTGGCCTCATTTGGCTGGCAATTATTGCAGCTGCAGTGATCTTCTCGCTCCTTAAAGCAAGGCAGCTTAGAACGGGTCTTTTGGTAACCGCAACAGCTCTTATCATTGTCCAGGCAGTGGGCGTTGCAAGTTTATGGGGACCAGCTGTAGCTGCTTTTACCGACGTAAACACAAGAGAATCTCAGCAAATCTATGCCACAAGAGATGGACTCTTTAACGTCTCTTCCAAAAAGAACGTTGTGGTCTTTGTTTTGGATACCACTGATACAGCCTTTGTACAGCAAATCTATAACGAGTATCCCGAGACATTCGCCCATATGACAGGCTTTACCTGGTACAGGAACTCTGTTGGATCAATGATTCCTACACGATACGGAATTCCTTCTCTTGTCTTTGAAAATCGCCTACAACCCGGTCAATCATTTGGAGACTTTGTTAATGGTTGGGCGGACAACAGCCATTATCTAGATGACATCAATAAACTTGGTTACTCCGTTGGCTTGTATACCGATAACTTCAACTCAATTTATACCGACTACATGCACAACCGCACTATCAACTATCACGAGCTTCGTGGCCGCGGTTCAGAAAACCAGCTTAATGTTCTTGGTGCGCTGCGCATTCTCTACAAGACGGCGTTCTGTAGAGATATGCCTTGGGTGTTTAAGCCCCGCTTCTGGTATTACACCGAGGACCTCAACATGCGTATGATGAGAAAATTTACGTACGACGAGGTTGATATGTCTTCTCAGCGCTATAACGAAGATGACCTTAAGTATTATCAGGAACTCCAGCACTATGGCCTGTCTGTTCATGATGAAAACGATACAGGAAGCTTCCGCTTTATCCATCTTATGGGATCCCATGGTCCTTTCATCCTAAATAGAAACCTTGAGCGCCCCAAAGATCCAAGCGAAGAGAATGAAATTGAACAGACGAGAGGTGCTTGGAAAATCGTAGATGCTTATATTGCAGAGCTTAAGCGTCTTGGCCTCTACGAAAACACCTCTATTATTGTGACTGCTGACCATGGTCGCTGGTATCTAACACCAAACGATATTACAGAGACATCTGCTCCAGCAATCTTCTATAAACCTGCTGGTCAAAGCGCAGAAGAAGCCGAACAACCAATGCAGATTTCAGATGCTCCTGTCTGGCACTACGATATCTTGGCTCAAACGCTCAAAGATATGGGCGCAGATTCTCAGATGCTCTCTAACTACACCACTCCTCTTGATAAGTCTTATGAGGGAGAGAATCGTCCTCGTTACTACATTGAAACTATTACCGAGAATAACCGCGATGCAGAACTCAGAGAGTTTGTCATCAATGGCGATGCAACCGACTTTACTACCTGGAGTTTGACAGGAAATAACTGGAGATTAGTCTCCGATAAATAGCTCACAAACACAGAGCTAAAAGCTTTAGATAAACAAAAACGAGTCATTCTTACCACAGAATGACTCGTTTTTTAAGACATCTAGAATTGCAGAAACAAACTAATCTCTCTTGAGCAGCTCACTCCAATCTGGAGTTGCAGAAAGAACCGTTCCTACAATAATGACAATACAGCAAATTACAACCAGTGGAGATGGAATTGCTTCAGGCATAATTGTTGGCAGGATAATACCTGCAAGAGCTGCAAAAATGACCGACCATGCAGAGTAAGAAATGTTCAGTGCCATACCGCGAGAAGCACCGATGGCGTCAATTGCCTTGTAGTAGAAGAGATATGAGGCGGTACCTGCAAGAGCAGCAATAAAGACAACGCCATTTGCAGGAGTGAGTGCAACCTGTGCAGCAAAATCAACGGAACCAGCCAATGGCAAGATGAGAAGACCGTATGCAAATGCTGAGGTGGTTTCCCTAATCTGAAGAGCAGTCTCATTATCAACAGCATCGTCTTGCATACCCCAAGCCAAAATAACCGCCTCAGATCCCCAGCCAAAGACACAAGCAGCAACGCCCAAGATACCCACAAGAACATTTCCGTTACCCTCGCCTGCTGCTGTTGAGAGACCAATAACCATGACGCCAACAAGAGCAACGATAAGGGCAATAATCTGCTTTAAGTTCATCTTTTCTTTGAGCAAAAGCCATGCTAAAAGCGAGCCGACGGCTGGATAAAAAGCTGAAATTGCAGCGGTGTAACCAGGTCCAATGGTGTTAATAGCAGCTAGGTAGCCACTCATACCAATTGGTCCACCCAGAAGTGCGCCAAGCATAACTACACGGCCACTCTTTGTTTTTGCTGCCTCAAGGGTGTCTTTAAGTCTGCCTTTCTGAGCCATCATGACTAAAAGAACTGCAGCGGCAAAGAAATCGTGCATGAATGCGCTGACAAATGACGCCTGAGCTGAATCAACATAAGGACTCATACCAAGAGCAACGCCAAGAATAACGGTATCAACCGCCCAAAGAATACCGCTTAAAAGACCGTAATACATAGTTTCTCCTTTTGCTCTTAGTTCTGAGCGTCTTCGTACCAAGAAAGAACACGATCAATATTGTTTGCAGCGTAGCGATAGTAAATGAAGAACCACTCGCCTACGTTCTCGCCCTCTGCTTCCTTAACCAGAGACCAGAGATACCAGCACCAACCAGCAAAGACTACATAGCTCCAGAAGTGTCTGCGCTGCTCAAACGTTGCCTCTTTTCCAAAGTAGTAATCAATAGCAGCATTAGCCTCATCATCAGTAAGCTCACAGCAAACTGTGAAGGTACCAAAGTCATTTGCCTCATCTGACATACCTGCATATTCCCAGTCAATAAGGCTGTAGGTACCAGCCTCATCAATCAAGAAATTCAGATAGAAGAAATCATTGTGTGAAATAACAATTGGATACTGATCTGCGTCTGCAAACTTCTTCAAGCGCAGGACCTTCTCGCGAAGCTCGTAGTAGCCAGGAATCTCAATAGGACCCTCTTCAAGCAGGAGTTTCTCGTAATTAAGACCCTCGTTGACAAAGTCAAAAGAACGATCAAGTGACGCGCCGCTATGATGCAGTTTATAACCCATCTCCATTGCGCGCTTGAGCTGCTCAGGGTTATGAGGATCAAGATTCTGAGCGTTTTTCACAAACTTGGAAATCTTCCAACCTTCTTTTTGGTCCTCGTAAATAAAGGTGTTGTCTAGGCCCAGCTCACGAGCAAGTCGAAGACCAGCCTCTTCAGCTGCACGATCAACGAGTTTCTCGGTACCAACACCTGGATGCCTGTAGACATACTCCTGAGCATCATCACCATATCCCACAATAAAGTGAGCAGATAAATTGGTAAGTCCCTGTTTTAGAGGATAGAAACCGTGGATATCCTTCTTCTGGCAATGAAGAACCGAGACAATGTTGTCAAAAATCTCTGAGTCGATGTTCTCAATAAATGCTGGGTCAAACTGACGAAGCTCATCAAGGGAATCAAACTCGTAAATAACACCGTCAGGATACTTTCTAATGGTCATGGAAAGCTCTTTGATATGACGGACGTAAATCTCTTCCCAGAGCATATCAACGGTTTCTGGCTTGTCGTAGACAGCCTCAAGAATGTCTACAAACTTCTTTGAGAATTGCCTGTCAAAATAGACGTGACCCAGCATAATCCAAGAATTTGAACCGCCAATTTCTACGCCAGTAATACGTCCACCACGTCCCTCTTTAAGGCACCACTCATCAGTTTCTCCTGCAACATACGTTGCTGAGTAATAAGCCTCATAGACATAGTGTTCAAATGGATTCTGAGTAAAGTAGTCATCTGACGAGCAGATATACGTATTATCAAGCTGATCTTTCACATACCAAAGCGTAGAGTTGTTATTTCTTGTTGCATAATCTGGGTTAACAACAATCTTGACGCCATACTTCTCCTCCAGATAGAAGAAGTACTCCTTCTTATAACCCACAACAACGGTGATGTCAGTAATACCAGCTTCAAGCAACTGATGAATCTGGCGCTCGATCAGAACTTCTCCACGAACCTTCAGGACACCCTTTGGCTTCTCATATGAAATAGGTGCAAAGCGAGAAGACAGACCAGCTGCCATAATAATGGCATTCTTAACCTCATAAGGTTTCAGAGCTTCAAGACCCTTTGGTGTGATGAGTCCCTCTTCAATAAGACCCTGGTCCTCAAGCGTTTTTACTGCTGAATTAACTGATCCCAAAGAAAGCTCAGTTTCTTCTGCAAGCTGTCTCTGATTGAGCTTCTCGTCAGAAAGAGCAATAGTTTTTAATACAGAAAACACGTTATTTGTTAGTGCCACGGTTCCTCCAAATGAAGACCAATTAACTGCGAAATAAACTTCCATACCAATTAACTTCAGTCATAATACTCCTATGTTCAAATTTATACAAGTATGAACATATTTTGAACATATTACCTTCAGAGGATTGTCAAAGACTGCCAATCTAACAAAAAAACGGCACCTGAGATGCCGTTTTACCTTTTATGTATTGCTTTACAGGCGAGAAGACCCTAGTAAGGACCAAAATCCAAACGCGCTGGATAGTGGTTTTTACGCTTCTCAACTGGTGGCATTTGCATGTAATCGCCGTAAAGCATCCTAAGGAATTTATCATTTTGATTAGGGAACGCTACTTGAATTCCATCAAAATCAAGCTTATCGACAGGAAAAACCTCATCAACTGGATAGGTATTTACAAACCTATCAGTATCGTGCAGGTAGGCAATTCTTTTTGTCTTAACGTGAGCAAAGCGGTTGCGGGCTTCCTGCTCACGCTCATACATTTTCTGAGTAGAGAGATGCAGCAGTTTGCAAACTCCCCTACCCATAGTAACTGCTGCCTTTAAGAGCTTTCCTTTGATGCCGTCGGCCAAAATAACAGGGCGAGGAACGTCAACGAGGATGCGCATATGTGACCAGAACCACGCATCAAATGCCTGCTTCTGATATTCCTTCTCGTCATCCGAAACATTATCAAAGCAGTAGACATCTAGGAAAATACCAAGGTTAAGAGGAAGTGGCGCAAGTGCTTCTTCGCAGAACTGTGTTCCTTTGAGCATAATGCGCGTGGTTGGGAATGGATAGTTGATATCCCTCTCAGTATTCATGATTGAATACTTTTCTGACCACTCTTTATCATAGATATCTAAGAGTTTGTTGAAGTCTTCTGCAGGAAGACAAACATCAATATCATCGTCCCAAGGAATAAATCCCTTATGACGAAGGGCGCCAATCGCGGTGCCACCAAAACCAAAATAGCGGATGTTGTTGGCCTCGCACGTGTCTACGAAGTCCTTTAAAATCATCAGCTCAACTTGCTGGAGATGCTTAAGCGTTTCTGTATCGTATGTGCGCATTATCGACCTTCATACATCTTCTTGTAGTAATCCTGATAATCACCGGAAACTACATTCTTAACCCACTCGCGGTTCTCTAAATACCAGTTGATAGTGGTAACAATGCCCTCTTCAAATGGAGTTTCTGGATACCAACCAAGCTCTTCTTTAATCTTATCGGGTGCAATACCGTAGCGACGATCGTGACCCTTGCGGTCAGTAACGTAAGAGATTAGATTCTCAGTAATTTGAGTGTCCCCAGTGATTCTTGCAACTTCGCTGATGATGCGCTTAACAATGTAGAGGTTGTTGCGCTCGTTGTGACCGCCAACGTTATAGACCTCACCAAGGCGTCCTCCTTCAAGAACCATGGCAATTGCCTTACAGTGATCATCAACGTACAGCCAATCGCGAACATTAAGTCCGTCGCCATAGACAGGAAGAGACTTGTGTTCCAAGCAATTCTCAATCATCAGAGGAATGAGCTTCTCAGGGAACTGATAGGGGCCGTAATTGTTAGAGCAACGGGTAATTACTGCTGGGAATCCGTATGTATCATGCCAGGCCTTTACAAACATATCTGCAGAAGCCTTAGATGCAGAGTAAGGGCTATGAGGGCTCAATGGTGTAGTCTCACGGAAGAACGCCTCTGGATCATCAAGTGGCAACGAGCCGTAGACTTCATCAGTAGAAACTTGCAGATATCTGTGGTCTCCGTAGGAGCCCTGGCCATCATTCCAGAAAGACTCTGCAACACTCAGAAGAGCGACAGTACCCATAACGTTAGTGTCAGCAAAGGCACCTGGATCTTCAATAGAACGGTCTACGTGACTCTCTGCTGCAAAGTTAACAACGTAATCAGGATGATAGGTCTCAAACAGCTGTGTCAGAGCCTCTTTATCCCTAATATCTACATGAGCAAAGGTATAGCGAGGATCTTGATCATATTCCGAGAGGTTCTCAAGGTTGCCTGCATACGTCAGAGCATCCACGTTCAAAATATGAATGTCCTGATTTCTTCTAAGCATATAGTGGATAAAGTTAGATCCAATAAATCCAGCTCCACCAGTTACTAAATAGGTCTTCACACTAACCTCTTTCTACCTTCGAAAGATATGTCGCAAGAGCCTCCTGCCAAGGTCTCATACAATTTCCAATGGTACTCTCAAGATGACCGTTTACTAAAGATGAATACGCAGGGCGAGAAGCACTTTCTGGGTGCATCTCTTTCCACTGAGCAGAGGTTACCCTGGAAACCTTACAGTCAAGATTGCTGCCAGCCATAATAGCTTCAGCAAAATCTGCCCATGAACATGTTCCTTCATTAGTTGCATGGTAGATGCCATAGTTCTCAGTAGCTGCAATGCACAAGATTGCGTGAGCTAGGTCATTTGCGCTGGTAGGATTACCCACCTGATCATCAACAACGCTAATCTCTGGATACTTTGCGCCGAGGGCTCGCATGGTTGCCACAAAGTTCTTACCAACATAGCCATAAAGCCATGCAGTTCTCACTACAAACGTTTGAGGATTTGCCGCAAGCGCAAGTCCCTCTCCCGCCAATTTGGAGCGCCCATACGCAGAAACAGGATAAGGAGCATCTTGCTCTGTACGAGGAGAGCTTTCTTTGCCACTAAAGACATAATCAGTAGATACTTGAACAAGCTTTGTCTGCGTAGTACTGCAAGCTCGTGCAAGATTCATAGGACCAAGTGCGTTTACCGCAAAGGCCATCTCAAAATTGCTTTCGCAGCCATCGACATTTGTTGCGGCCGCACAGTTAATAACAAGGTCATAACGATCATGCTGGTCAAACCATGTATTTACCGCGTCTGAACTGGTAATATCCAGTTCTTCTGCGTCAGTATAGTCAACATCTGGGTCAACAAACAGCTCTGGAATAGCCCCAATTTCAGAGATACCAGTTTCAAAAAGACGTTTGAGTTCATTGCCTAACTGACCATGAGAGCCAGTAATAAGAATCCGCATGTTACTCCCCTTTTTCAGAAGGAAGAATACGTCCCTCTGCAACACTCTTGAGGTGCTCACCATACGTAGATTTACCGTAGCGTTCTGCACACTCGATAAGTTTAGAGCTGTCAATCCAACCGTTCTCAAAAGCAATTTCTTCTGGAACACTTACAGGCAGACCTTGCGCAGTCTCAACAGTACGAACAAAGGTAGATGCCTCAAAAAGAGACTCCATAGTTCCTGTATCCAGCCACGCAAAGCCACGACCAAGAGTAACAACATCAAGCGTGCCATCGTCAAGATAGAGTCGATTAAGGTCAGTAATCTCATACTCACCACGAGCGCTTGGCTGAACCTGCTTTACCAGCTCAGTAACACGTTGATCGTAGAAATAAAGTCCGGTTACTGCGTAGTTAGATTTTGGATGAGCTGGCTTCTCCTCAATTGAAATAGCGTTGTAGTTCTTATCAAACTCAACAACGCCAAAACGCTCTGGATCATCAACGTGATAGCCAAAAACTGTGGCACGACCAGCAGTTTGTGCCTGCTGAGCAGCTTTTCTCACAAGTCCTGAAAGGCCATTTCCAAAGAAGATGTTGTCTCCAAGAATCAAAGCTGCAGCGTCATCACCAATAAACTCTTTACCAATAACAAATGCCTGAGCAAGCCCATCGGGAGAAGGCTGCTCGGCATAACTGATGGAGATACCGAAGTCAGAGCCGTCACCCAAGAGTTTCTTAAAATTTGGCAGATCGCGTGGCGTGGAGATAACCAAAATATCTCTAATACCTGCAAGCATAAGCGTTGACAGCGGATAGTAAATCATTGGCTTGTCATAAACAGGTAAAAGCTGTTTAGATGTAACGGTTGTCAGCGGATAAAGCCTGGTACCGCTACCTCCTGCAAGAATAATGCCTTTCAAAATTACTCCCCATCAATCGGGCTTCCCGCTAAACACCGTTTAGGACGATATTGATATGTAATCTTACCAAAGTCTTACTCAACAGCGGTGATTCTATACAGTCTATAAGGTCCTTCTTGAAGAACAATCTCAAATCCAGGAATTTCATCAGTAATCTGTAAACCTGAGAAATAATAGCTTTGATCTCCTAATAAAGCTGGATTTTCTAAATCTAACAACAGGACATATCTTGCACCAGTTTCTCGCACTGCCTGCTGAACCTCTGGATTACTAGCTACCTCATTAAGCCTTGTACGAATAATTACGCTTTGTGGCAGCTCTTCTGTTTCTACCTTCGCACGGTAGAAAATGTTCATGCCATAAAGCGAGTTTAGAACAAGAGAGCCATCGTAAGGATTATTAACTACCAGGTCATTACCAACAATCTGGAGAGCCTTTTTTACAAACTCATCCTCACTTGCCTTATAGGTTGTATGCTCACGAGGCTCAAAGACCTCATTGAGCCATATGATGCCATAACGGATTTCGCTATGCTCTTTTTTAGGTAAGCTTGCCAAGTTCCACGGACTCAAAAGTACGCAGCCCCATAACACCGCCACGATGCCCATAAGAATGCCAGAGTTCTTAATAAACATGCAGGGCTTACAGGTTGATTGATCTCCATTTGCAGAAATGGTACAAGCAGAATTCTCTGAGCTTGTTTTCTCGCCTTTGTTTCCTTTTTCTTTGACCGTCTTAATAACGTATTTAATCAAGTCAAATACAAGCGTGATGGATGTTTCCATGCCAATAATTGCAACAGGAACTGCTGCTATTGCTACCATCGCGGCGGTTCTTTCTGGATCGGTATACCAAAATCCCGAGAAAAACCTCTTAATAGGAATCACATCAGAAAGACTTGCTACATAAATGACGGCAGTCATGAGAAATACCAGAGTGAGCCAGCGACAATTTTTATTCATACAACAGCTCACAAATCCAAGCCAGAACGCAACGGCAAAAAGAATCTGTGGCAAATTCAAAAGCAAGCCAAAATTCAATACGGAAAGAACTGACTTAATTGGATCAAAATAAATTTCCCAGAGGAAATTAACTGTCGGTGCCATAAAACTTGAATTAAGCACAATAGTCCACATACCAATAGCGGAGCCAAGAGTTACGCACTCTAAACAAATCAATAGAATAATTTTCTTCGGTTTTGTTAATTCAAATTTCTTACTCAAATACTGAGCAAAACTTGGAAGCAAGTTGCAAAGAACAAATGGTAAAACAAAAATAGCCCACAAAAAATCTGCACTAGGATGGACCAATGCTAGTGCAATAATCCCCATAAAACATAAACAAAGTGTATGAATATTTACAGAAAATTTTTGAACGCTATGAGTTGATGAGCATACTTCTTTGCAGGATGTCTTCTCGTTAAAAGACAATATAAAGACTGCTGCAACAGTGGGGACAAGACAAAAGCCAGCTACATTAGGAAAGACTGCATGAACCGTAACCATTCGAATAGGAAAAGCCAATTGTGCAAATGCCGCAAATGCAGTCAGTAAACTAAAAGTTAAATTTTTCTTTCCTATCACTTGAAGCAAAGCACAGACGCCCACTGGATATATAACCGCGACAAAAACAAACCAAACCACATTTTCTGTAAGTACCTCATTAAAGCCTGTAATTGCTGCAGTGACAGCTGCTAAAGAATGAAATAAAGTTGGATAAAAGCCCTCGTCAAAGAAGGGGGTCTGAAGCTCTGGTCTTGCTCCTGTATAAAAGGCAGCATGCAGCATAGAATAAATGCCCGACTGAACACTTCTTGTAATGTACGCCAGGTGCGCGTAGTTATCAGCGGACTGCAAGAACCAAGAGGGGTTTCTAATTGCTTTGTGGAAAATAACAAAGAATATTGCAGTAGAGATAGCAGCAGTCACTAAGAGAAAGACTCCGTTTAGAGAGTCCTTCTCGCCAAGGTTTACATGAGATTGATTTTCCTGGATGGGTCTGATTTTCTGAATAAGATACGAAAGCCCAGCAGCAATCAAGATAAAAAGACCAACGCCTCCCAAAAGCGGCGTTACACCTCTTAGACCCAAAGGATATATTGCAATTCCAGAAAAACCAATGAGGCAGACCGAGATAAGCGGAGCTACCACAAGGGATGTCATTCGTTTAGTGCCAATAGCGCGAGAAAAAAGATATCCCGGTACATAACAAAGAACCAGTACAACTGCTACTGCTAGAGCAAACTGTCTCCACATGTGTAAGCTTCCTTATTTGGTTGCCATTGTCGACTAGATGAGCTGAGCCCAGCGCTTCTTACCTGCCTGGAGAAGAGCTTTCTCAAGAACCGATGGCTCAACCTTATAGGTCTTTGCTGGATGAGGCTGCTGGTTAATCTTGATACCACCGCCATCAATCAGACGACGAGCCTCACCGTTACTTGAAGCAATCTCTACTTCAACCAAAATCTTTGGCAGATAAATGAGACCGTCTTCATCTGCTTCAAGGGAAATTGCAAACTCTTTGACATCGTCAGGAACTTCATTGTTCTTGAACTGAGCATCAAAAGCTGCCTGAGCCTTAAGACCTTCTCCCTCACCGTGATAAAGGTCAACAATATTTCTGCCAAGAGCACGCTTGAGCTGGTAAGGATCAGCGGTGCCGTCCTCAAAGCTCTTATCGATTGCATCAAGCTCATCAATAGAGAGCGTTGAGCAAAGACGGTAGTACATTGGAATAATCTCGTCAGTAATAGACATGACCTTGCCAAACATATCATTTGGCTCATCAGTCAGACCAATGTAGTTGCCGTAAGACTTACTCATCTTCTTAGTGCCGTCAGTACCTACAAGCAAAGGCATAGTAAGCGCAATCTGAGGCTCCATGTCCATATCACGCATAAGATCGCGACCAGCAAGCAGGTTGAAAATCTGGTCGTTTCCGCCCATCTCTACATCTGCCTTGATAACAACAGAATCGTATGCCTGAAGAACTGGATAAATGAACTCGTGAAGCGCAATTGGCTGCTGATTATGATAGCGATTAGAGAAGTCTTCTCGCTCAAGAATACGAGCAATGGTGAACTTGCTCATAAGGCCAAGCATGGTCTCAAGATTCATAGGCTTAATCCAGTCACCGTTATGAACAACAGTGGTTCTTTCTGGATCAAGAATCTTCATAGCCTGGTTAACATAGGTCTCTGCGTTTGCATCCACCTGCTCTGCAGTGAGAGGAGGACGGGTAGAATCGCGTCCGGAAGGGTCTCCGATCAGCGCGGTGCCGCTACCAATAATCAAGGTGACATTATGGCCAAGGTCTTGGAACTGACGCATCTTGCGCAAAGGAACTGCGTGTCCCAGATGCAAATCAGGACTTGTTGGATCAACGCCAAGCTTAATATTAAGAGGGGTACCCTTCTTGAGTTTTTCTTTTAGACCATCCAAAGGAACAATCTGCATAGTTCCTGAAGTAATAACACGGAGCTGTTCTTCTACTGAAAGCACTCTGTATCCTCTCAACGCAAGCCTGTTAAACCATATAGTTACTGCTTCAAATAGTATCAATTCAAAATGTTATCTATCAGAATACAACAGAGTTGTAACTCTTTATTCACTGAAACATAAATATCAGACTATAATAGTGAGAGCTATGACAAGGAGGCTCAATGGGTATTAGAACCCGTCGTGCACGTAAACACGCAAACACACATGCCGTAGGTTTTGGCATTGCCGGATTCTTTGGCTTTATGGCTCTTCTCGCGCTTGCACTTGCTCTTTCTTTGGGTGCAGCTGTTTCTTCATGGCTCGAGGACCTGCCAGATTACAACTCTGCTGATGCCTACCTGGTAGCAGAGCCTACCCGCGTTTATGACTCTAAGGGCAACGACATTGCAGACTTCTATCTGCAGCAGCGCCGCTCAGTTACCTTGGATCAGATTTCTCCTTATGTTATTCAGGGCACCATTGATACTGAGGATAAGCGCTTCTATTCCCACAGCGGTATTGACCCCTGGGGTATTGTCCGCGCATCTGTTGGCTCGCTGTTTGGTGGCGGCGAAGGTGCTTCCACTATTACGCAGCAGCTTGTTCGTAACACTGTTCTTTCTAACGAGCAGTTTGAGCGCTCTTTGAAGCGTAAGGTCCGCGAGGCTTACATCTCTATTCAGATGGAGAAAAAGTTTACTAAGGACCAGATTCTTAATATGTACCTCAACACCATTTACTACGGTAATGGTGCTTACGGTATTGAAGCTGCAAGTATTATCTACTTTAACAAGCATGCAAGTGATTTGACTCTTGCTGAGGCTGCAACGCTTGCTGGTCTTCCAAACGCACCTTCTGCCTATGATCCAACTGTCAATCCAGAGGCTGCAAGAGAAAGACGCAACACTGTTCTTGAGCGTATGCTTCGCGCAGGTGATATTACGCAAGAGCAATACGATGAGGCTGTTGCTGAGGACTTAGTGCTTAATCCTGGTACTTTGACCGATAACATTGGCCAGTTCCCTTACTGGACTGACTACATTCGTAGCCTGCTTCAGGAAGACTTTGATAACGACACTATTCTTCAGGGTGGATTGCGCGTTTACACTACGCTTGATCCTGACCTTCAGAAAGATGCTGATGAGGCTGCTACAAGGCGTATTGCTGAGCTTGGCAACCCTCGCCTAGGCGCTGCTTTGGTTTCTATTGATCCTCAAACTGGCTACATTAAAGCAATGGTTGGTGGACAGGACTACTCAAAGAGTCAGTACAACATTGCAACCAGTAGTAACCGTCAGATGGGCTCCAGTTTTAAGATGTATACGCTGGTAGCAGCCCTTTCTGAGGGTATGAACCCAGAGATTGTTCTTAACGGCAACTCCCCTATGCAAATTACGCCAACCTGGTTGGTCAGAAACGCTGGTAACTACAGCTACGGTGCAATTACACTGCGTCAAGGTACGGTTTACTCTTCCAACACTGTTTACGCACAGGTTGCTGAAGCTATTGGTATCGATAAGATCCTTCAGACGTGCTATGCCATGGGTATTCGCACTCAGCTACAGCCATACCTGTCTACCACTCTTGGTTCTCAGGGCGTAACCCCTATTGAGCAGTGCACCGCATTTGCAACCCTTGCTGCAGGCGGTGTTCGTCGTGATGCTGTTGCAATTACGCGCATTGAAGACCGTAATGGCAACGTTATCTACGAGCACAAGGACAACCCAGTTCAGGCAATTAGTCCTGCTGTTGCTGCAGCTGCTACCGATGTTCTGAGCGGCGTTCTTACCTCTGGTACTGGTCGCTATGCCTACAACCTGAAGACCTTCAACCAACCAGTTGCAGGTAAGACGGGTACTTCCGATAACTCCGAGGACCTTTGGTTCTGCGCCTATACCCCACAGCTTGCAACCGTAGCTTGGTGTGGATATCCAGATAGTCGTGACCCTGTTATTATCGGCGGCGGAGAGTCCTCTACCTTTGTTACTGCACAGTACGTATGGGCGTACTACATGAACGCAGCTCTCTCTGGCGTTGCTCGCGCTGAGTTCCCAAAGACCACTGAAACTATTGCTTACAAGCCTAATAGTTACTGGAAATTTGTTGGTGGCTCCGCTAATGCTAAGCAAAATGAGAAAGATGACGACGAAGAGGAAGAGGAGGAGACTACCGAGGAGGAGGAAGAGGACGATACCACCACTACTCCTACCACTCCTACTACTCCAGCCACTCCTGGTACTGGTACTGGTACGGGCACCGGAACAGGAACGGGCACGGGAACAGGAACGGGCACCGGAACTGGAACAGGAACAGGAACTCCATAAACCTCTGGTTTATCTACAACAAAAAGGAGTCTGCTCTATGCAGGCTCCTTTTTTGTAAGACTTGTGCCTTGACGGGTTTCTCGCCAAAGGATTTATGTTTAGAAAATGCTGTCTACATTGCCAAGCTGCGTAATAATACGTACCACGTCTGCAGCGTGCGCAGTTTTATCCACGATCATCAAAACGGTATCGTCACCAGCAACGGTGCCTACGACATGGTCAAGCTCAACATCATCAAGAGCAAACGCAACTGCTGATGCAGTGCCAGGGTGACAGCGAATCACAATGAGATTCTCTGCTGCCGTAGCGCCAACTACAAACTCGGAGAGCATTTTTTGCAAATGCATATCTTCAGAAAGCACATAGGCGCCCTCGGGAAGCTTTTGCAAATCCATTTCTGCTGTATCACGAGAAACGGTTGCTTGAGTACAGGCAAAGCCACGATCTTTAAGCATGTCAACAAGATCGCGCTGCGTACGGATTGACTCGCTGCGAACAAGCTCACGAATCACGTCCTGTCGAGCATTTCTATGCTTCACGACGCCTTCTTTCTTTATGCGACTCACTAACTTTTGAAAACAAATGATAGTGAGTAAAAGAATATACTTAATCAACCCTTATGCGCATGCCAAACCGCTAAACGGTGCAAATAACCCGCTCGTCGGTCGGAATATTGCATTCACCGTTTTCTAAAAGTATTTATACACTTCTCGCCGTATGATTCATCATGAGTGAAACTATTTTTACGGCTTGGAGGCCACCATGCCCCTGAATGATTCACCTGATAGAAGACAAGGCTCCTACGGAGACTCTGCAATGCGTCGTCGTCCTCCACAAAATGGCCGTCAACCGCGTGATGACGGGTTTTCTGACAGGCAAGCAAGACGTCGCAAGAGAAATACCCTTGGTTCGCAGGCAATTCTTTTTAAGAGACAGTCTCTGCTGCATCGCATTGATTCTCGTACAAGAACCTACATTGTCATTGGACTAGCGGTTATCGCAGCGCTTTTACTGGTCTTTATTGTATCGAGCTGCGTCCGCGGTTGCGCTAAAGAATCTACCCCAGAGGTAGAAGTCAACTCCGTTGATTCTCGTGTTGCTGTGGGAACTTCAGAGGAGCTGACTAAAGCCCTGGCAGCCAAGCTAGATCAGAACAAAAACCTTGCCTGGATTGCAGAACACGCTGATAGATACAGCGACAAAAGCCTCATTGAGCTGGCACTTGCCCACCCTGAAGCTATTGATTTTGTTGCAAACTATCCCGATTCTGACGGCAAAGCCAAGACCTACGACGATTCAATCACCAAAGGCACAGCTCCTCAGCTTTATACCTGGGACTCCAGATGGGGTGGCGTCTCATATGCTGGTTCTGTAATTGCCACCAAGGGCTCTGGTCCCACTGCACTCTCTATGGCATACATGGGCCTTACCGGAAAGAACAACTGGACTCCAGCAGATATTGCGGGCGCTGTTGAAACAGCTAAAGCAACGGACACCGACTCTGGAATGAACAGATCATTTCTCGAGAAGAATTTAGCTAACCTTGGTCTTACCGCTGAGAGCTATAACATTTCTGCCGACAATATCACCACGCTTCTAGATGCTGAAACCTTCCTGCTTGTTGAGGTTAAGGGCAATAAGCTGAGCTCTGATGGCGATCACTGGATTTTGGTAACCAGCAAGAACGATGACGGCACCGTAAACGTTCACGACCCTCTGTCCCCTGAGGTAAGCGCACGTCCATGGGCGGCAGAAACTATTGCCAGCGCTGCAAATGCCCTGTACACCGTGACGGTAAAGGCTGCCGAGTAAAAACCCAGCATCCACAAAAGGTGAATGCTGGGCTGGACGGGTTTCTCGCCAAAGGACTGTGCGGAGAAAGACGCTTTTAGAGGTAAAGACGGACTATGAAAGTACCTTCTGAGCGGCCTCGCTGAGCTCTACAACGCGAGCCTCAGCCTCTTCGCGAGTAGCGCCATTGGCAAAGAGATAGGCCTTGACCTTTGGCTCGGTGCCTGATGGACGGAAGATGACCTTGTTGTCTCCCTCAAGCCTATACTCAATAACGTTGGATGCTGGCAGCGTCTGAGGAGCCTCTTTTTGCAGGCCCGAGACGCGAGGCATTTCTGCACACTCAGCATAGTCTGTTACGCCAACAACCTTGTAGTTGCCCACCGTTTCCAGTGGATTCTTACGCAGGCTGCTCATGATCTGAGCCATCTTAGCGGCGCCCTCAGCGCCTGGATAGGCAGCATTGACAACGCCATTGAGGTAGTAGCCATAGCGCTGGTACAGAGCATCCATTGCCTCGTAGAGGTCCATATTACGAGCTGCGTACCAAGAAGCCATCTCAACGCAGAGCATGGTGGCAACAATAGCGTCCTTATCGCGAGCATGTGTACCAACAAGATAGCCGTAGGACTCCTCAAAGCCCATGAGGAAGCGATCCTCCTCACCGGCATCCTTGAGCTGGTCAATTTGGTCGCCAATGTACTTGAAGCCCGTGAGCACGCGGCGCATCTCAAAGCCGCGCGCACGTGCCAAGACGTCGGGCATAGCAGAAGATACGATGGTGGAAACAGCTACCTTATCCTGGGGTTTCTCGCCACGCTCTTCAGCCATGGTAAGGAGCCAGTCCATAAGCAGGACGCCCATCTCGTTGCCGGAAAGCAGCACGTAATCGCCGTTATGTGGGATTGCAGTACCCATACGGTCGGCATCTGGGTCAGTTGCAACCAGGAGATTTGGCTTTACCTTGTCAGCAAGCTTGAGGCCCAGCTCAAGTGCCTCACGGAACTCAGGATTTGGATAGGAGCATGTGGGGAAGTTTCCGTCTGGCTCTGCCTGCTCTGGAACAACGTCAACGTCATTGACGCCAATCTCCTTGAGAATGCGCGTGACACACTCCATGCCTGTACCATTGAGCGGCGTGTATACAACCTTGTAGCCGTCGGCAGCCTTAAATCCTGGAATAGAAACACGCTTGATAGCCTCAATAAAGTTGTCCAGGACCTCTTCTGGAGTCCAAATGATCAAGCCCTTCTCCAGGCCTTCTTCAAAGTCCATAGGCTTGACGTCAAAAGGATTGACGCGTGCGATGTTTGCAGAAATCTCAGCCGCTGCCTCATCCGTAATCTGGCCGCCGTTATCGTTGTACACCTTGTAGCCGTTGTAGGGCGCAGGGTTGTGGCTTGCGGTAAGCACAATACCTGCGGAAGTCTTGAGGTAGCGGACGGCAAACGAGAGCGTTGGGACAGGCTCAATGCGTGGATAGACGTACACACGGATGCCATTAGCTGCTAAAACACCAGCTGCAACCTTCTGGAAATCCTCACCCTTAAGGCGAGAATCCCTTGCAAGAGCCACGGTAGGATTTTGGTAGTGAGCGTTGAGGTAATCTGCAAGACCCTGAGTTGCCTGGGCGACAACATAGACGTTCATGCGGTTGGTGCCAACACCAATGGTGCCACGAAGACCAGCGGTACCAAAAGCAAGTGAGCGATAAAATGCATCATAGAGCTTATCCTCTGCTTCTGGTCTTGCAAGCTCTCCGAGCTCTTTTACCAGGTCTTCTTCGGTGACGTTTGCACGCCAGGACTCAAATGTTTCCATAACTTTTGCATCCATAATGACTCCCAAACCTTAAACAGCTCTCTATTTCTTAGTAAAAGATACTACGCGTATTTTAAGCGAAAAATAACAGATGATTTGGGACATTATGTATGAACTTCCGCTCTTCGGTAAGCGGAGGGTGGTGCGGTCTGCGGGCGCGCTGCTCGAAGTCACACACGGCCGAGGGGCGCCTCCGGGAAACACGCACGGCCGAGCACCCACGGGTTCTTGTCCGAGAGCGACCCACGGGTTCTTGATGTATTTTCTTTTCCCCAGCCATTTGGCGAGAAAAACATGGGAAAATGTTACGTCAGTATGTATTCAATTCCTACGGGCGAAAGGTGTCCCGATGTCTCAAGAACTTGAGTTTTTTGCAACGTGTCCAAAAGGCTTTGAGAAGCTTCTTGCACAGGAACTTGACGGCCTGCGCATTAAAAAGGTGCGTCCTCTTGGCGGACAGGTTGCGTTTTACGGCTCACTTGCCGATGCTTACCGCGTCTGTTTATGGTCTCGCCTCACGTCTCGCGTCATTTTGGTGCTTGATCGTGTTGGCGCTGCAACTTCAGACGCTCTCTACGAAGACCTCTCCCACATTGCTTGGGAAGACCATATTGGTCCGCATGCCACCATTGCAGTCAGCGCTCACGGCACAAATGACCAGCTCAGAAATACCAATTTCATTGCTGTCAGAACAAAAGACGCTATTGTAGACCGACTTGCAGCAAAGCGCGGAAGCCGTCCTATGGTCAATACGCTTGCGCCTGACGTGACTATTGTCGTGCGCGTATCACGTAACCGCGCCACGGTTGGCATTGACCTTGCTGGTGAGGCACTCTTTAAGCGCAGTCTGACTGGCGGTCGAGGGCCGGCACGTGAGTTTGCGCCGCTCAGGCTAGACTACGCCGCTGCTCTTCTGTACCTGCAGGCGCAAACTGCTGCGAGTGCATCGGGCTTCTCGCCAGACGCGCCGCTGCCGGCGCTGCTGTTCCCGGGAGCAGGCGCGCTTGCACAGGAGGCAGCGGGCATGGCGCTGGACGTGGCGCCGGGCATTCTGCGCGCTCGCTGGGGCATGACGGGTTGGGCTGGCCACGACGACGATGCCTGGCAAGATTTGCTGGCCGAGGCCGATGAACGTGCCGAGAAGGGCCAAGAGCGACAGGTCACACTCTATGCCGCGGACCCTCGCCCAAAGTCCAAGGAGGCTGTTCTCTACACGCTTCGTGCAGGCGGTCTCAAGGCTGACGTGCAGTTCTTGGCAGCTTCTGAGCTACTAAAACATGCAGAGCACTTCACGGGCATTGTTGCCGATCTCTCGTGGACCAAAGAAGAGCCTACACTTCAGGGCTCTGCTTACTCCACGCTTGGACTTTTTGCGGGGCAGGCAAGCACACTTCTTACCAGCGATACAAATACCGATACGGTACTCAGAGCAACTCCATCGCAGACACTTTCTGTCTACGTGGGCAACTCCATTGCCACCATGCGCTCCTACCCTGCCGCAATCGCTGAAGAAGTCGAAGCCGGTGCGTCTGATGCACCAGCAAGCAACTCTGAGTCAACCTCGGTTCCTGCAGGTCCCACTGTCATGGTTAACAACCAGCCAGTAAGCGTACTGGTTCCTGCATCTGATCAGTTTGCTGCGCGCCTTGCTAAGGTGGCCAAGCAGCGCGCTAAATGGGCTCGTAAAAACGACGTCTCGTGCTACCGCGTCTATGACGCTGACCTGCCCGATTATGCCGTTAGCATTGACATTTACAAGGGTGCTACAAAGCCAACTACCTGGCTGCAAATCTCCGAGTACGCAGCTTCTAAAGAGATTGACCCAGACCTTGCAAAACGTCGCCTTCTTGACGTCCTAGCTTTGGCTCCTCGCATTCTAGGCGTACCTAGCTCAAACGTAAATCTACGAACAAGAACGCGTGCAAAGGGTGGCTCTCAGTACTCTGACGAGGGCAGCGCAGCCGACAACTCAAGAAAAGAAATGCTGCTCATCGATGAGGGCGGCCTACTCTTTGAGGTCAACTTTGCATCCAGACTGGACTGTGGAATCTTCCTAGACCACCGCGATACGCGCGCAGAAATTCGTGAGCTCATGAAAAGCGCTGGACCTGCTAAGAGCTTCCTCAACCTCTTTGCCTACACAGGTACCGCTACCTGCTACGCAGCAGACGGCGGTGCACTCCACTCTACTACTGTTGACCTTTCTAAACCTTCGCTCGAGTGGGCCAAGCGCAACATGAAGCGTAACGGCTTTGACGGAGAGGAGCACGAGTTTGTCCAGGCAGACGTTCTGTCTTGGATTACCGAGATGCGTCATACCAAAAACCGCTGGAACGTCATCTTCTGCGACGTCCCCACCTTCTCCAACTCATCGCGCATGAAGCAGAGCTCGTTTGATGTCCAGAGAGATCACGCTGAGCTTATCATTGGCATTTCTCGCCTTCTAACTCGCGGTGGCGTTGCCATCTTCTCGTGCAACCTGCGTACCTTTAAGCCAGATTTCGAGAAAATCCAGCGAGCTGGCGTCATCATCGAAGACATAACAAGTGAAACTATTCCGGAGGACTTCTCAAGAAATCAGAAGATCCACCATGCATATAAAATCTCGAGAAAACCGCGGGAAAATGAGTAAATTTTTTCCGCTTGCAGACAAAATAAGTACGTTTGTACATTCGTCTAGTTATAACTAGGTATATGGACTAACATATGATGACGAACTGTACTAATCATCTGTTGAGAGGATTAATAGATGAATACAAGTAAAGCTGCATTTCATGCGCTTTTCTCTAAGGACAAAGCCAAGAAATCAACTGGCATTCCTCTAAGTGCTGGCATGGTACTTGTTACCCTTGGCATCGTCTACGGTGACATTGGCACTTCTCCAATGTACACCATGAAGGCAATTATCGCTGGTAATGGTGGACTTCTTACCATGAGCACCGATGTTGTTTTGGGTGCTCTGTCCCTCATTATCTGGACGCTGACACTCATTACAACCGTTAAATACGTCATGGTTGCAATGAAGGCAGACAACCACAATGAGGGCGGAATCTTTGCGCTCTACAGTTTGGTTAAAAGGTGCGCCAAATGGCTGATTATTCCTGCCATGATTGGTGGCGCAGCTCTTCTTGCTGACGGTATTTTGACCCCAGCTGTTACAGTAACCACCGCTATTGAGGGTTTGCGTACTATTCCTGCAGCTCATGCCATTATTGGTGATAATCAGCACATTGTTGTCATGATTACCATCATCATCCTCTGCACCCTCTTTGCCTTACAGAAGGCAGGTACTTCTACCATTGGTAAGGCCTTTGGCCCTGTCATGACGCTTTGGTTCTTGTTCTTGGGTGCCATGGGTGTTATGAACATGTTTGCTGACATTAGCGTTGTTCGAGCTCTTAACCCAGTCCGCGGCATTCTGTTCCTCTTTGATGGCAAGCTCAATGCAGCTGGCCTCATGGTTTTAGGCAGTGTCTTCCTTTGTACCACTGGTGCAGAGGCACTTTATTCTGACATGGGTCACGTTGGCAAGAGCAACATTTACGTAAGCTGGCCTTTTGTTAAGGTCTGCTTGATTCTGAACTACCTTGGACAAGGCGCATGGATCATCACTAACCACACCAACGAGAGCTTTAACGCTATCAAAGACCTCAATCCTTTCTTTGAAATGCTTCCTAGTCAGCTTAGACCATTTGCCGTTATTCTCTCTGCTCTTGCTGCAATTATTGCCTCTCAGGCACTGATTACTGGCTCTTATTCCATTGTCTCTGAGGCAATTAAGCTTGATCTTATGCCTCACATCAAGATCAACTACCCATCCACCACAAAGGGCCAGATTTATATTCCTCTGGTCAATAACATCATGTGGGTTGGCTGCATTGGCGTTGTACTTCTCTTCCAGAGCTCTGAGCACATGGAAGCAGCGTACGGTCTTGCAATTACCGTTACCATGCTCATGACCTCAATCTTGCTCTACACCTACCTGGCCGTTATCAGAAAGCGCCTATGGGCGGCCATTCCATTCATTCTTTTCTTTGGTGCTATCGAGGCTATGTTCTTCTTCTCAAGCCTTACCAAGTTCTTCCACGGCGGCTACTTTACCGTTCTTATGGCTACCGCAATCTTTGTTGTCATGTTTGTCTGGCGCCGCGGTACCGCTGTTGAGAGGACGCAGAGCGTTTATCTCCCCGTAGATAAATATATTGACCAGCTCCGTAGCTTGAGTCACGATGCAGATTATACAACCCTCGCCGATAACCTGGTTTTTCTTACTAATGATTCATCCTTTGACAAGCTGGATCGAGACATCCTCTATTCCATCTTGGATAAGCGTCCAAAGCGTGCTAAGGCTTACTACTTCATTAACATCTCGCTGACAGACGATCCAAATACCCGTGAGTTTATCGTCAATGACTTTGGTACAGACTTCCTGTTCAAGATTACCCTGCGTCTTGGCTTTAGGGTAAACCAGCGTATTAACACCTATCTGTATCAGATTGTTGGTGACCTGATTAAGAACAATCAGCTTGCTCCACAGAATCACAAGTATTCCATTTACAAGGAGCACTCCGAAATTGGTGACTTTAGATTCTGTCTGCTGCGTAAGGTACTAGCTCCAGAGACTGACATCAACGGTTTTGACGCTCGCTGCCTTGAGCTCAAGTACTTTATTCGTCGCATCTGCGGATCTCCTGCTCGCTGGTATGGTCTTGAGAACTCCAACATTGTCTTTGAATACGTTCCTCTGTTCTCCAAGGTTAAGCGCGGGCAGAAGCTTACTCGTATCACGCTTGATGACGCAGCTCAGACGGGTTCTATGCCACTTGTTGAGGCTCCTATGAAAGAGCGTATTGCAGAGATTGAGGAAGACGAAGATATCTTTGCAGAAGCGCTGCACAAGGAGCGCGTTGAAAACGCAGCTACTGTTGCAGACTACGTTGGCGGCGATACCGCAAGCTTCCGTCCTCTTAAACTTGACGAAGAAGAGGTTGATGAAGATGTCTTTGAGGAGCAACAAGACACCAATCACTAGGCCTAGCGCGTAGTAGTTTTACTTCTCATAACAAAAGCCGACAGATTGTATCTGCCGGCTTTTTCTTTAAACCATATGCCTCAAGCAAAACTTTGAAGCGAAAACTCTGAAGCACTACGCTCCCAGCGCCAAGCACTTACTCCCCCAGTGCCGAGCGCTTACTCCCCCAGCGCCCACGTAAGGAATCGCGAGAAACCTGCCTCATCGTTAGTCAAAGTGATATAGGTTGCAGCCTCAAAATCCTCACGACGAGCGTTAGCAACTGCAGTACCCATTCCAGCTGCAGAAAGCATTGCAACATCATTGAGCGAGTCGCCAAAGGCTGCAGCGCTCTCTGTGGAGATACCAAGATAGTTGCACAGCCATTGAAGTGCGGCGCCCTTTGAGGTGCCGTCGGCCAAGATCTCCATTCCCATACTCATGGAAGCCGTGCCACTGAGCCCTTTTACCGAGGCAACAGCATCTGCTACAAGCGCCTGATACTTCTCGCCTTCTGAAACAGACCAATAGGAACCAAGTCGCTCGATGGTAGTAACGCCTTCAATAAACTCCTCAACGCTTTGGTCAAAGGGAGTACGCGAGCGTTGCATAAATGCCGCATGATCTGCGGGAATACCCAACTGAGAGATAAGATTGTGCCTTGAGCGCTCCAGATAAACACCACCGTCTGCAAAGATGTCAAAAGTCACAGGATAGTCCTTAAGCTTTTTATACAACTCAAGTGCCTGCTCTTTTGTCACTGTAGACTCGTGAAGAACAGCCTGAGTGGAAAGATCTCTGATAACGGCACCGTCGCAAGAAACCACATACTTAGAAGCAGGATGGTTCACAACCTCTTTTGGAAGCACGTTAAACGCGCGTCCAGAACAAGGAACAAAGGGAATACCTAGCTCAGCCAGGCGATCCAACATTGCCATGTTTTTGACATCAGGAGATTTGTCAGTATGCAAAAATGTCTCATCCATATCGGAAAAGACAATATCTACTTTCAGATTTGATACATCTTGAGTGAGCCAAGACTGCTTTTGAGCAATGAGTTCTTCAGTTGAAAGCTCTGACAAAACACTACCCCTTTAAGGACGGTATATAAACGTAAAGACCTCTTTATGGACGATACATAAACGTGAAGACCTCTTCACGCTGCATATTTACTTGTACACCAAGCTTTTCTGAGACGGCATCAAGACGCTCTTTGAGGCTCAAGAAGGACTCAGCATCCTGAAGTTCAACCAACATGGTCATAGTAAAAATACCAGACAGAATGGTTTGAGCGATATCTAAGATGTTGGCATTTGACTCAGCCAAAGTGGTAGAAATTGCTGCAACAATTCCTGGAGCATCGCTGCCCAAAACAGTAACAACAGCACGATTTGCAGATGTTTCTGAAGCCATAATTTCCCATCTCTTGAACGGATGGTTTAATTGTAGCAGTTTAATTTCTATATTGTTTATATGCACGTTAAGCGCTGCTTTAGGTTACGGTATGCTACTTTTCCATCTCGCAAGAAAATAAATGAGCCGCCCGTAAGCGGCTTATAAAAGCTGATTAGTTGAGTGTTAGGCTTTGGATATCAACCGTTTCCAATTCTCATAATCTTCTGGTAAAAGGTACTCCTCCATCGGAGCATCTCCGGCCATTTGCTTTACGTGCTCGATTGGATATTTTCCTTCGGATGCCATTATGTACAGCCTAACGCAGCACATTTTATTTAAGTCTGCGTCAAGACGTCCGGGAGTGCGATACTTGTTTAAGATATCTAAACTGATATCCAGATGCACGCAAATCATCTTCTTTGACATACCTCCGGTGCAAAGACAATAACCAGTGCGGTATTTATCTACAATTTTCGATAATTTTTTTATATTTGATAATGTTTCCACAATCTCCACCAATCGAATAATTACTTGTTGGGTTAATTATACTGGTTTAATTTCTGCATTGTTCACATGCACATTAAGCACCGCTTTGGTGCTAAAAGGCATACAAGACATGTGTCAAACATAATTTCCAACACGCCTAAAATATAAAAAGTGCTATCCAGAGATGGTCTATGAAAGCTAGTTGATTGATGAAGGTTAACCCCAAGCAATAAAGCCTGATTCATCGAATCTTCCTCTACGTTCAAACCAATGAAAGAGCTTTACCACATATCTAGCGAACTCGTCACGCTTAGAAAGTACGTAATCAATCATCTTAAAATTGGAATCAAAACGAATCGTGCCGGGATTCTTGCGGTCTCCCTCTGGATAATATTGATAGGTTGCAACACCATCAACTATTCCAAGAAGTTCAAATTCAAGCATTATTGATTACCTCCTTTCTTGCGCTTCTTAAGCTCCATAACTACACTCTCGTAATTGTACGCTATGCTTTTCCAATTTCTACGCCATAGCGCGAACTAAACACCTTTTGAATCTCGTCAACGGTGCAATTAAGTGCCGTAATAAGCTCGTAAAGACCGCGATTACTGGCCATCTTAAAAATTCTCTCGTGAGAAACAGGCGGTTTCTTGTTGAGCGAACGCGCCTTATCAATACGAGCTCTAAATGTTTTAGCAATACTAATGGAATCTTTACAAGAACCTTCTCTGATGGCATGTCTAAAGTGAGATTCTTCAAGAGAGGCGTTGTGGATGTGAAAGGTAATGAGTTCAATTTGAGGATATATATCAACAAGATTTGTAGCCTCATCACGCGTCATAAGATCGCGTAGTCTAAATTCTTGATCAAGAGGAAATACAATCTGAACAGGATGTTTTTGCCCAATAGGAGATAAAACGTAGGCCGGAGTAGGCTCCGAAACTACATTTTCAACAAGACATACGCCCTGACCTGGGTGAACGCAAAACTCGCCAACAGCTCGCATAACACCACTCCTCTCGGATAACAATAGTATACCATGAGAGGCCTGTTATACGTTAATGACCTGCAACTTTATAACTTGTCGCAGGTCATTCAATAACATAACAATATTTTATATAAGGAATCTAATCAATCATTGTGATGGACTCAATGACTGGTTGCTCTGAAGCAGGGATGGTCCCATTTGAATCGGTTGGAGTTACGCCTTTACAAATTGCATCGACAACGTCCATTCCACTTGTTACCGTGCCAAATGCAGCGTAATTTCCATTCAGAGTTGAGTTGTCTGCCTGCATGATAAAGAACTGTGAGCTTGCAGAGTTTGGATCTTGGGCGCGTGCCATGGAAATAGTTCCACGTGTATGCGAGATGTTATTCTCGACACCGTTTTTTGTAAACTCACCCTTGATTTTATTCTCGGATCCACCCGAGCCATTGCCCTTAGGATCTCCACCTTGAATCATGAAGCCGTCAATAATGCGATGGAACGTAAGGCCATTATAGAAGCCTGACTCGGCAAGATGAGCAAAATTGGAAACCGTGATAGGCGCAACGTTTGCGTTAAGAGTTGCCTCGATAGTGCCGTAATCCTTCACCACAATACGAACATGGTGAATGCCCTTTGCATACGGGTCATCCGCTGCTACGGAATCAATGTAGCCCTTATTTTGTAAGCTCTGAGACTGCGTTTGCTGCGTCTGTTGGGATTGCTGCGATTGCGAGTTTGCTTGAGACTGAGACTTATCAGCGCCTCTCATAAGAGAGAAGAATATTGCTCCTACCGCAAGCACAACGATGACTATAACACCATACAGTCGGCGGTTCTTTGTTTGAAACACGCTATGACCTCCCCTTTAAGCAGACGCGCATGTGACAATCCAAGAAACCAGATTGGCGGTTGCATTGCCTGTTCTCTCGGCAAGAACGTGGCCCTTATCCCAAACAAGCGTGTAATCAACACTGCTCACACCCGAGAAATGCTTTAGAGACAGGCCCAAATTGAACGAGGTGCAGATTGAAGTATCAGTATTCTGAGCGCCCTCATTAATGCGCCAATAAGGAGCAACCGATGCTGTCTGATAGCCTTTGTAAGATGCGCTGGTAAAGTACAGTGGATTGAACATATCAACACGAGTTGGAATGTCATTCTCCATCGTATCAGCCTTATTCAGATCAGAGGTCCAATCATTAGCGTAGCTGGACTTCCAATCGGCAAGCTTCATGTAAGTATCAAGGTTCTTTTTAATGAGGTCAGCAGTCTGCTTATCAAAATGCAGCGTACTTTGCTCGCCAACACCAAAAAGCTGATTAGCGCGGGTGCTTCTATCAGGAGCATCAAAAGCTCCAACAGGAAGCGACGCGCCTCTTAAAGCTCGCGAGAAACCCCTCAAGTTCTCAAGCTCAACGCTCTGACGACGAAGGTTATATACAACCCAAATAGATTCTGAGTTTAGAGAGCCAAAATAGTGCTCAGCAGTATCGTAGATAGTAGATTGAACCTGCTGAGTAGCAGGAGCTGCATTATCTGTACCACGAACTGTTGCCAGATTTGGATCACCTGGGAACGTAGGCTCTTCCAGTCGCTGAGGCGTAGAGGTATAAGGGAATGCGTTGTCCCTAACAAAGTTATTCGCGGAGGTCTTGAGCTCGTTGATAAGAAGGTCTGCATATGATCCAGCGGTATAGACGCCAGAGTTAGTTTCATCAAGACTGACCTTACTATCATTGCTGTCGAGAAGATCCATGTTGTTGACAAATGAAGCATATGCACCAGCAAGATCTTGCGAGAGAGGTTGGGTCCATACACCCTCAGCACGGGAGTCTGTTGCATCTGCATACTGACCAGCTGACCACTCATACGCTGCGTCTGCAAGATCATATGAGGTTGCCGGACACCATGAAGCGCTGCCGTAAATAGAGTCTGACAGCTGCTCGCCCTTCTCGCTATGCGTAGCAGCGCCAACAGCCTTAAGATATGGCGTATAGAGCGGAGAATCGCCTGAGGTTCCAAGCACCGCACTAAGGCCGCCGCCAGCTGCAAAGCCAAACACAAAAATCTTTGATGTATTGCATGGGAGCAGCTCGTTGTTGTAGCGCAAATACCTGATAGCAGCCTTGAAATCTACTGCTGGCCAAGGAGATCCACCAGCGTAAAGCTCGTCCGAGCCGGTAGTTGAATCGTAACCGGCACTTCTACCGCGGAAACCTGCGTATACGTACACAAAGCCAGCCTCAAGGTACGGTGCAAGGCCTTCGTATGAGTAACTTGTAGGGGCGCTCTGAGGGAACAGCGTTGCCGTGTTAATAGGCATGACGATTGGCGCAGTACGTGCGGTGAAGCTGCCCACAACGGCTTTCTCGCTTACTTCGCACTCGTACGTCGAGCCCTTCTTGGTTCCCGAGAAATACTTACCAGGCACAAAAACCGAGAGAGTGTTTACCGACTTGCTTGCAGGCTTAGTGCAGTACTGAATGCCCAGCTGATAGTAGCAGTCGTTATCCTCGTCATAACTCCACTGGGTCATGTCCAGCTTAAGTGACTTGAACTCTTCAAGGTCCACGTTAGATGCAGGCTGATTCGTATCCTCAGACGTCCTTGCTTGTGGAGTACATGCAGCCAAGGTGCCTGCAGCTCCTAAAGCAGAAAGGGACAAGAATTCTTTTCTCGTAAAAGCCATAATTTCCCCTCGAATAGTTTATTCAGTGGAGGCAGCAACGACCGCTGACCTAATTCAAGCTAGACAATCTATTGTACCAATTTGTAAACGTGTATGCTTAAGAGCAAGCGTTTAGAGAAACGAGTTAGCATGCCAAAAGTTGTCAATTTCTTTGACCTCATTCATCTCAATGAAAGGCTTGCTCAGCAGGGCCTTTTGAGCAAAATCCACCTGCGTGACACATGTGGTAAGCAAACCCTCTGGATAGAACTCCCCTCTGGCGAGAAAACCGATGAGCGCGAGAAAATCGACGGTCAAGAGCTCGAGAAAACAAAGGAGCAAATTGAGGCGTTTTTTGCAATAAAAGGTATGACCGTTGAATTTGACCTCACTGGCGGAAAAAATTTCTGGATTGTATAAATTGCCCGCTTGACGAAGCGCTTGAGTCTGTTATAGTAAATAAGCTTTTCGAAGCACCAATGGCTGGGTAGCTCAGTTGGTAGAGCAGGGGACTGAAAATCCCCGTGTCAGGGGTTCGATTCCCTTCCCCGCCACCACGACTTGAATCGGCTCAGAGAGAAATCTCTGAGCCGTTTTCTTTTATCTTTTGATGTAGACGTGGCAAGTAGTAAACAGTAAAGGACGCACCTCTTTTAAGAAGCACGTCCTACATAAAGTTTCTTATATTAAAAAGTAATCTAAAGCTATCTAAAGCTATCGATACGTACGCAAAGCTTCGATGAGCTCAGAAGCTTCAATACCTAGAGCTTCAGCAAAAGAAAAGACTTCTCCGAGTTTAACGCCACGCTCGCCTGATTCAACCTTTGATATGAATGCTTGATCTCCAGCAAGATGCTCAGCAACCGCCTCTTGGGTAAGACGTTGCTTCTTTCGCAAATCGCGAAGGCACTGGCCCACTAATCTGTTAGATATCTGCTCCATAAGTGCAGCGTAAAACTATCAACTCAAATATGCCAAAATCGCATATTTTCTAAAAAAAGAAATTCTCCCCGATTAGTTCACGGGGAGAATTAAGACCTTTAAACGTTGCTTCTTGCAGTGTTTATTGAAGCGTTTATGGCGTTAGAAACCGCCACCGCCACCGCCACCGCCGAAGCCGCCGCCTCCTCCGCCGGAGAAGCCGCCACCAAAACCACCGCCGGAGCTTGAGTTAGAAGAAGCAAGTGCCGCTGTTGAGACGGAATGAGCAGCTGTAACGCTCTTAGTTACGCTCTCAATTGCATTGGTTCGCATGCCATTTCCATAGTAATACCAGCTATAAACAGGCATAAACTGAGGATCTTTGAGCATCTCTGGCATTGCAACTTTCAGCTGCTCGATAACCTTATCCGCAACACCAAGCGCAACTGCCATAACCAGAAGCCTATTCCAGAGAATGACATCGGTTGGAATTGCTTCGTGCAGGTTAGTGAACTCAGTAAGCCACTTTCTTAGCGCACGAGTCTTAGCGAGCGTCTCAACACCTTCTCTGTTCATTAAATCGAAAGAGCCAATGTTTACAAGTGCAACCAGGCCGGCAATGACAAGAATAAACAGATGTAGTAGTAGATTGGCAAATGAAACATCAGCCATAACACCCATGAAGAATGCAGCAGCTGCAACAAGAACATCAACAGCAATCAGAGCACCAAGAATTCCCTTACCGTGGAATGGAATCTTATTTGTTCCATACTTAGCAGCATAGCTAAGCTTGATGGGGCTCTCCCAAGACTCATATGCCTTATTAAAATCTTCTGGATGTGATGAAGCATATTTGCCAATTTGCTTCATAGTAACAGTGGTGTTTACCGCTCCAGATTCTCCGGCCTTATCAAAGATTAACCTCATTGCCATGATATCAATCTTATTTGACAGTGAACTGCCAGGGTAGAAAGGCTGCTGGCTTTCGGAAAGGTCTTGAACCTTTGTAAGACAGTAATCAGACTTCTCCATACCAAGGAAGTTTGTACTAACCGTCTTATTCAAGCTAATGTACTTTGAATCCGAAAGGTGCATAAGGGTTGCTGTCAGAGCGTCTCCCTTAATCAGCTCACCGTTGTAAAGCATAGAAAGAACTGCCGGGTGATCATTAGATGGAACATCTCTGTAGTAAAGGTCATTAAACTGAGGAGCCATTACCTTTTTGTATTGAATACGCAGCAAGATTGCTGCTACAACGGTAATAGCTGCAAGTACTAATGGCGCATAAAGAATAAGAGCTACCTGAGTTTTTGCAATCTCACGCTTGTGATTTGCTTCATCCGCCCACGCTTGTTCCTCAGACAAGATGCTGCTCAGTTTATTCTGCTGAATAGGAGCTAGCCCAGAAACCCAATCGCTTGGGAATGTAATACGAGCTTCCGCAAATTCATCAGTTCCTACACCAGGAACTTTGTAGACAACTGCATTGTTGGTAATTTCAACATTTGCATCTAGTGGACCATGTCCCCAGGCGCGAACAGTATCTCCGGCAACTATAGACTGTCCTGATGGGACAGGAAGATGAATAGTAGCAGTGACATTTCGAGACTCAGAATCCCAGCCATCAGATACAAACTTCCAGTACAACTCCGCGGTATCCGACCAGTTTGTTACAACATTAGTAATGTCATACTCGATAGTGATATGTGCTGACTCATCATCATGCGCTGAATAAATCTTTAAGTTCAACATGTTGTTTGATTGAGTTGGAACATAATACTCATCTGAGCTGGAATTATTTCCACTAGAGTCTTTACTATAAATCTGACGAGTTCCTTGCCTATCCTGAACCTTAACTGAAGTAATGTTTACTTCAACGTTCTGTCCATTGTATTTATTCTTTCCAACTGGAAGATTCCAATAGACACCATGAAAACTACCATTGAAATAGAACGTACGAGTTTCTACGACATGCAACGTTCCGTCTTTTTGAACCGTCGCATCAATATTTACCGTATCTATTGAAAGGTCGCGCGCAAATGCTCTTGCAGGCGTAATTAAAAACGCAACAGCCAAAAGCATTATGCAAAGCGCAATCTTTACAAACTGGCTCTTTTTAGAAGAGCGAAGCGAGACTTTATACATGGAAACTCCTTTATGTTACTTTCGCAACTCTTCTTAAAGGATACCACGTACTGTTTAATCTGCTGGTGAATATGAGTTATCCAGTTCAAACAAAGCAGGTGGCAGGCCTTTATCCCACTCCTCTCCTACTTCCTCAGAAAGCAAATACTCATCAGTTTCTATAAAGGGAAGGTTGGCAATTCTTTTATTTCTTGATACTTCGAGATTGCATACAAGCGAGCTTGGGCCGCTGAAGTCTAGAAGGCACCCGTAACAAATTCTCATGTCCTGAAACAGCTTTTCTCCGCATCTGGGGCAAATTTTTACGGAGTAGTTTTCTATAGCCATAGCGACTCCTTCTTTCAACGTTGCTTTCTTCAGTACTTATTTCTTGAATGAGCACTTTCTGACCAACCTCAAACCATGGGAAATCATCAACTGATGGTCTTTCAAATGTGCAATAAGCACCCGCGCAGCTATGAATTTGTTTAGGATGTACTCGTCTCCGAATTTTTAAAATTTCTCCGTGATCGTCTGCAAATGCGATATCAATCGGATACGTCATTCCAAAAGTATGAACTGAAGAGCACCTTAGAAGTAAGACTGGAGGAGCTGTTATCTCGGTACCCAAAAGACCGACGAACTTTTCGAAGCCTCCTTGTAACAATTCAAAAATTTGCTCTGAATTAGGGACTTCTTCTATCGAAACCTGTACATTCATTTTCAAATCACAACTCCCGACTTATAGGGACTAACAACAATTGAAGTTGTATGGGTGAGGTACAGAGGAGACTCTAATGACACTAAGGGGAGACGCACAGTATGTGGCCAAGGTCTGTACTTTAGAGTTGCTTGATATTTAGGAAAAACAGAGACCATATTCCCAATCCCCTCCTTTTCTCCCTCCATGGAGACGACAATGTCGCAATTGTCATCACATTTAAGAGCAGTTTTTATTTTCTGAGTTAAGTTTTCTAGCGTTCCTCCATCCGTGGAATGACTGGAAGAAATTCCATGAGCAATGATTTGATCTGCCGCAACACGATCAAACTTTGAGCACATATCTGCAAACTTAAATAAATTGATTGCAATTAGAGCAACCACTAATACAACCGGAAGTACCAATGCAGTCTCAACAAACATTTGCCCTTTTTGGCAACAAAGAAATTTCATTTTTCTCATATGCCACCAAAAACTTTCTTAACATCAATTTCTAAAGGAATCTCAATATCAATGACAGGAATGGTCAGCTTTGCAATTGTGATTTTGTCAGGCAAATACTGGAGAGAAAACGCACCAAGTGAACGAGCTAAAGCAATTGGATCTGATGTATTAGGTATTTTCTGAACTAGTTCACGAATCGTTGATTCTTTCTCAAAGCCAGCTTGTTTCAAAACACTTTCTGTATTAACAAGAACAGGCTTCATTTGTCTTAAATCACTTGGCTCTAATCCAGCGTCAATAACTATTTGTTTCAAAGCACTCTGTAATTTGGAGCCGACACTTCCACCTGTTATTCCGTCAACGTTATCAAGAAATTCCGACAGCTTAGAAGACCAAGAAGTTACACCATCCCCATATGAGATTAAAAGAGATCCCCACAAGCTCATTACCTTATCTATGGTCTGTCCAATAAACCCTCCCCTCCTTTCAACCTGATCAAAAAAGCTTGAAAGAACGTTGTTTGTAGAAGAGCTGTCTGGAGCAAGCGTTGCTCCAGATATTGCATATCCTTCTGGGAGAAAAACTGACTGCTCAAGTGTTCCTAAACTTCCTTGAAATTCTGGAGATGAACCTCCTCTTCTCACAAATGAAATACATCCCCAAGCTCCTGGAGGACATAATCTGGGCCTAGCAACCTTTAGGGCATCAAGTGCTTTTTGAAATATTCCAGTTGATTTATCTGCAGCTTCAGACAACTTTTTTCGCAAATCTTTTATTTGCTGACGTGATGATTCATAAACTTCAGACTCTTCGACTACGATTTTCCAGTAATACTCAAACCCGTTATCAATATTTGTCGAAGCAGAAGCCACTCTTCCCACATCGCTGCTCGTAAAATGACAATGTTGACACTCATGAACCGCTCCAGAATCTAAATCTTGTAGCGATGCAAAGCCCGCGTTTTCTCCTGTTGCTCCTGGACAAGACCTATGAGCATGAATGGTTTTCTCGCCATTTTCATAGGTGCAAGGCCAAATAGGCTTTAGATACAGGTCTGTTTTCTTTGTCTCTTCTAAATTATGTGGTAATCGAGGCAAATTCATTTCAACCTCACCATCAGCTGTTTCTTTATAAAATCCTTTAGAAAGTTCCGTAAACGCAAAGTTGTAAAACGCTTTTCGTATAGCAGAATCACGTAATTCTTCTGCAGTGCTTCCATTGACAATTTCTTGATCATATCGAGCTCTGTAATATGCTCTAGCTCGCTTTAAAGCGATACCGAACGTCCAAGAAGTTGGCGACGGGATAGATGGGTTTATATCCCCAGAAAGACCAGCGAGATGCTCTGCTCTTTCACGCATAGAATACGGACCTCCACCGCAGTCTGCCTCCCACGCCCTCTTTTTAGATGTCTCTGCTTTACTTTGTAACTCTTCAATTTCTTTTGCTATCTGCTGTAATAGCTCGCTCTGTTCTTTTAATTCATCTGACGAAACGTCGCTATTTAAATGTCCAAAATCAGATTGTGACTGAGCGGGAAATAAAAGAGCTGATCCCACGAAGTTACCCGCATCAGTAGAGTTCTTTTGTATACAAGAGCTCGCCGCCATTGCTGCAAAAACTGGAAGCATTTTTTCAGTTTCCTCTAAGCCTTCACAAGCTGAAGTAGCAAATTTTTTACGCGCTTCAAGTGTCTTAAAACCCGCATCACACAATTTGGAGCCCGCTGATGCTAAACCTGGAACACACGAAGCCACCAATCCAGCACCAACACACAACAGGCCCGACAATCCAAGACTTAAGATGCTCGCATCAATTACCTGCGCAATAGTTGTGTATTTAGCTACGACATTTTCTCCTGCCATAGAAGCGGCATCTGCTATTGACTGAGTTTTGTATGCCCTCGATGAGACCCATGCAACTGATACCAGCGCAAATACAAGAGCTAGACATACCAAAAGAGCACTTGCAAAAGCAATCGACGTAATACCGCCTGTATCGTCTATAAACATGGAAAGTCCAAGCCTTATTTTCTTATGTTTGTCCTTTCCAAAAGGCAATCCAATCTGCATAAGAACCCTCAATCCAATCTGGATACGTGCTAGCAGATAAACTAGATCTCAAAACAATTCCTTGATCATCCGTCTGCCCTGCAAGGAATAAACACCAGCCTATTGGCGGCATTGCTGCCACATGACCCGTAATTTCAATCAGGACATCTTTTTCTTTTTTATCAATAGAGATATTCCAATCCTCATCTCCACCCTTATGGAATAGAGGTATCTCCGGTACAGCCTTAAGTCTGCGTTTGATATAGGACTCTATTAACTCAGTGTCAGAAGACGTTGTTGCTACTCTTAATCCTTCTGCACAGGCTCCATCCATAACTGTCTTTGTATAGAGAATGCAGATAGGCTCTACAAGCAATGCAATAATCATCAGAATAACTGGAAATAAAAGTGCTGCTTCTACTGACGCTTGACCAGCATTCTGTTTAAAACGAGAGAACATCTTTAGCTAAATCTAAAAGAGAGTCATGCATGGTATGTGAAGCAGCTTGTGTAGCCAATTGAACAACTGCTCCATTTTGCACAAAGTGATAAATCGCACCAAGAGAGGTAATAACAATTAAGCACGAGAATAGAACTAGAGCATATTCAAGCGTTGCTTGTCCTTGTGTATTCTTAACCCCTAGTTTGATTCTTCTAATAGATTCTTTACATCTTGAGTAGAGATATGACATGTTGAGACCCTCCTTATCTCTCCCTGATCAGAAATAGTCACAAGCTCCGACCAATTTCCACCATTAACCAAACAGCTCCATACATTGCCAGCTAGATTTAAATATCCGGAATAAACAAGCACACAATCAGCTCTTTGCTGATAGCCCTCTAAAATACTCTGGGCTTCGTTTTGAATAGTTTCTTTACTATCTCTTTGCACGGAATTCTGTTTAAACAAATCTTCTGCTGCTGCATATGAGATTGGCTGTTCATTGGCTTTTTTGTCGTCTCTATTTTCATGAGTCTGCACATAGTCTGAGCTCGTATTTGATGAATGGTCCTGTTTTCTTGGTAATACGAGAAGTGCAGCAAATAGCAAACATACAGTGACAATAATGAACACAGAATAAGCAGCAGTGCTCTTTCTGCTCATAGAGAATTAATTCCCGATGTAATTGCTTCCCAAAGCTCAGAAATTTTACCTTTAAAAGCAATGATTGCGACAATCGCAATGACTACAAGTACGCCAACTAAAATTGCATACTCTGTAGTTCCCTGTCCAGATTCATCCTCTTTTAAGCCTTGTAGATACCTAAAAAATTGATAGAAGAACATCATCGACTTTCCTTTCTCTTAAGAAGAAAATGCAGGTCCAAGCAAGGGACCTAAAATTGCAAGTAACATTGCTGGAACAATCAGCGTTCCTAGAGGGATGAGCATTTTAATTGGGATCTTTTCAATTTCCGTTTCTAACAGCGAACGCTGCTCATCGCGAAGAACTGAAGCTTGTCTATCTAATATTTCTGCAAGAGGAGTTCCAAAAGTAAGCGCTTCATTCACAACAGTCGCAAAGCTTTTAAGCGATGGAACTCCTACTTTTGCCGCCATCTGATTGAGTGCTTCTTCGCGAGTAGTAGCACCAAGCTTCCAAGTCATATGAGCATTTGAAAGCTCTCTCGATAATTCTCCAGATTCTCGCAAACAATACAGATCAAGCGCTGAATCAAAAGATAGCCCTGATGACAGCCCAAGAATCAAAATGTCAATCATTTCTGGCATCTCACGTAGGCATGATTTTCTTGTAAACTCAGACTTTGCCCGGAGGCTCATTCTCTTGTGACTTTTTATGCCACTTATAATTTGCTGATAATAGCTATGGACATCAAAATGATTCAAATTGACCGGTACAACTAGGGCGAGAATAGCTATGCATGTTGCAAATAGTACGGAGCATATTAAATCCATCACTTCATTACTCCTTTCATAATGCTTCGAATAATCAAAAGAGCAACGCAATCCATGACCATTGCAATTGATGTGCATATAACGCCCGATGGCGTAAATAAACCCTTTTGAAAGTCCGGTGATAGAAGCGACAAGACAATCAATAAAACAACTGGAAGAAGACATACAATTCGAGCAGATAATCTAACTTGAGCAGTCTTTGTTGCTATGAGCCTTTGATTCTTCTCTTGTAATTCAACTAACTCAGCAGTTTTCTGTAAAAGACTCTTAAGCGGAGACCCTGTTCTATGTGAAATTACTAAGGCGCTAGCCAGCAAATTAACACCTGGAGCATCCAACCTTTCTGCCAAGTCCTCAATAGCTTCTTCGATAGGAAAACCGCACTTGATTTGCATGTCTGCAATATAAAAATTTTCTGATACGACACCTTCTGTGTGTTTACTGACATATTCAATAGATTGTGAAAGTGTGAGACCTGATCCAAGAGCAACGGCGATTGTTCTAAAAATCGAAGGCATCATATGGGCGATTTCTAAAGCAGATTGATGCTTGGCATGTTCATATAGAAAATAAGGAACGAGAAATAACGAGAAAACACCGCAAAGCGTACCTATTGCAGACTCAAATAGAACACCAAGCAAGATGGATCCAGCTATGCCACTAATAAAAAACAGTACGAAAGCATCAGTGACTAAGGTAATCCCATATTTGTAAAGAAAACGATTACGTAGCTGCATTGATGTATAAGAAAAAGGTTCCCATTTGAGCAAGCGCTGGACAAAAGTGCTATTGCGTGCAAATTGAAAAAACTGAACTACATAACCTGTTACTCGTGCATTTATTTGAGAAACAGTTTTTTCCTCACCGTTGCATACAAGAAAATAAATAATTACTCCAAAAACACCTCCTGTGATTGAGGAAGTAAAGACATCCATGAAGTAACCTCCTTTTTATTGAGTAATCCATCTTTTATGGCGCGATTGATAAAAGAAGGGATTTTTACAAAAAGCCAACTTCTTTTCTGCACGTCAAACGACACCACCTCTTGTACTTCGATTGATCCTGACGAAGACAAAGAAATTTCTGAAACGCTGGTTACATATCGCTTTCCATCGGGAAATCTTTGAGACATAACTATCAAATCAAGTGCAGTTGCTATCTGCTGTTCTATAATTTCTGCAGGTAAGTCCATGCCAAAACGAGCCATTAACACCAGGCGTAATATTGCCTCTTGAGCAGTTCCAGCATGCAGCGTGGTCAGTGAACCATCGTGACCTGTATTCATAGCCTGCAACATATCAATGCACTCTTCGCCTCTTACCTCTCCTACTACAATGCGGTCTGGCCTCATTCGGAGCGCATTTCTCACCAATGATCTAATGGTTATTTCTCCTGTTCCTTCTATCGAAGCAGGACGAGCCTCTAGCCTGACAACATTTGGATGTGAATCAAACTTAAGCTCAGCTGAGTCCTCAATAGTGACAATTCTTTCTGACTTTGAAATTTCACATGAAAGTGCATTTAAAAGCGTAGTCTTGCCTGATCCCGTTCCTCCAACAACCGCGATTCCCTGTCTGCATTTCACAGCCCAAGACAAAAATCTTGCAAGCCATTGAGGCAGTGATTTCATTTCCACTAGTCGGTCCAAAGAAGTAATTTTTCCGGTAAATCTTCGAATAGTTACTGAAGTACCGTTTACTGCAACAGGACTTGCAACCGCATTGACACGGTCCCCATTCTCAAGACGAGCATCAACAATAGGACTTACTCTATCCAGTCTTCTTCCTAATGGAGACAAAATGCGATCCATAACAATCAAAATCTGCTCTTCTGAGTCAAAGACCGTTTTTGATTCAAAGAGCTCGCCGTTTTTCTCGTAGAACAAATTGTTGCAACCGTTAATCATGATTTCAGTAACATCTTTATCATTCAGTAGTGGCTGAATTGGACCAAGACCACACACCTCATTAATTACCTGCTCAATTATTTCTTCATAGTCAACTGAACTAAAAAGCTCATCCTTCTCTTCATTAACAATTGCTTCACAGGTAACTCTTAGTTCATCTCTTACTCGATCAATATCACTGCCTGTAATGAGAGAAGAAACTGTAGAAAGTCCTAATCGAGAAACAAGTTTTTCTTTTAACTTCTTTCTAGCCTTCAGAAATAGTTCTTTTTGAAGTTGTGAGTCATTTTCTTCTTGTGTCTCAATTTGCTTAGCAACGCGTTCAAAGACAAGCATTAACCCACTTCCTTCTTCCTGTTAAACAAACTAAATGGCTTTTTCTCAGGAGTTGCTTGCAGGGCAATTTGAGCCTCGCGCAGCTGGGGCAAAATGCCTAACTCATTAAGAAAATGCGCAAGAACAAAAGAAACCGACTGTGCAAATGAAGTTTCCTCTTGTAACAGCACAGAAAGCTTTCCTTGCTGAATAAGCTCTTGAAACCCTGGTCCGCCTTCAAAAATCCTAAACATCTTTGCTGCTTCAAGACCAACCTCTGCTTTTCCAACAGAGAAGTCCTGTTTAACTCTTGGATTTGCTTTGTTCTCAAGTCGGATAATGCGAGTTCTTGCCACTCCAAGGCGCACTGCAAGTCCACTTACTTTTGCTAAAGAGTTAATGCACGTAAGAGGGTTCTCTGAAACAATAACCAGCCTATCTGCGCATTGTGCTGCCTGAGCATAGCAATCTGTTGATGCCGTCGTAGTGTCTACGAGCACCAAATCAACCAAACCAGAAACAGCTTGAAGAAAATGACTCACGCAAGGAAAGAGAAGCTCTGCCATTTCAGGTTTTACACAAGGACCAAAAAGATACAAATTTTTATGGATACAAGTTGCCTTTTCTAGAAGGTTCTCTTTTTCTGAAGGTACATCAGCAACAAGATCAGAGAAGTCTTTTGGCTGCCTAATTCCAAGCTTCTCAAAAGTATTTCCATAAGACAGGTCAAAATCAACCAATGCAACTTTTAAACCCCAAGAAGAAGCAAGCAGTGCCATTGAAGAGACAAGTGTGGTCTTTCCCACTCCTCCTCTTCCTGAAGTGAACGTCAAAATCGGAGCTTTTAAAGTCTTATCAAGAGGAATAAGGGATTGCAGATAGGTATTTAGCTCTTGGATACTGGCAACATAATCTGAAGCTTCTGGTAAAGGCTGAGAAAGCCTGTCAGCCCCATATGATTGATATCCTCTTCCAACCTTTACCAGATCCCCTAATTCCATAGGGTCAATAACTAAATCAACTCCTGCTTTAGCTGCTCTAGAACGAAGTGACCCAGAAGCGCCAGACCTTACTAGCACTACACAGCGTGCGTTTCCGTCTTTAACAATCGCAGCCGCAAGATTTATATCCGAAACATCGGAGCCGGTATTACCAATTAAGACTGAATAATCTTGAGGAGTTGAATGAGCAACAATTGATCTAAGAGATGCTGCCGAATCTGTAAACTCACACCTATTACTGATGCCTAAGTACGTAAGAATGGCTCCAATCTCAACGCGTGCGTCAAGACCTACGTATGAGATCCACTTTTCTAACATCACGCTTCACCTCCTGGATTAGTAGACGAATCTGCTTGTGACGCACTGTTGCTGTTTTGGTCGGCTGTTGGAGAAACAGGGTTCTCTGGCTGCACATCTTCACTTGCAGATGATGGGCTTGATTGATTTGTTGTGTCAGATAAATCTTTTGGGTTTTCTTCTTCAACGTAAGAATTGTTGTGTAGTAAGTCCTGAGCATTAATCTTTGATCCCGGAAGAGTAAAGCGGAGTGTTCCTCGAGCATATGCAGAAAGCACAGCAGGAACCTGTTCAGGAGTTAATCCAAGCGTTACAGAAGAAGAGGTGTAAAGAGTACCCTCGGTATCATCTGACAATACCGCAATATCCGAGGCAATACAGGTAATAAGAGAATCGGTGACCTCATACGCTGCAAGTTTTGTACCAGCACTAAGCCTCTCAGCTAATCCGTACTTCTCGCCATGAGAAATAGTGAGACCAACAAGATTTTCTGGAATAGAAATCTGAGAGGCAACAGATCGCAGATGAAGAGAAACAACAGGCATGCCAACTCCAATAACAGATGAAACCGTTCGACCCATAACACTTTCTGGATTAGTAATTGCACCCTCGGGAATCAGATCAGAAATCCAGCTTTTTACCTGGGTATTAGAAGATGAGAGAGTTTCTCCAGGCTCTATTTGTTTTGTGGCCACCAAAATTGAAGTAAGTTCTCCGCCGTATTTTTGTATTGCCTCTGCTCGTGATTTCTCTGCATCTGCACGGACACTTTGTACATATGCAAAGAAACAAAAACTAGCGAGAAGTGCACTCAATACAGAAATCAAAATTCTTGTTTTCTTAGTCACTTTTTGTCCTCCCTCCATTTGCGATATACCGATTGTGCGCTCGGGTTGAGAGAAGGAGGACAAAAACAAAAGATTTACCTGCACAAATATGTCCGATAGCTGACGCGAATCTGACACAAAGTAATGTATCAACAGGCAGCAACGACGCAATGAAAAATAGGTAATTTAAATTTTTATCTAATTTGATATATAAAAATTTTTAGAACATCATAACTGCTACATTTTTAGAGGGATTGTAATAAATGATTTTCTAAGTGATTTGCCTGACTCATGAACGATGGTTGACCCTCCCCATTACTGGGCGGGACCAACCCTCGTTGATTTCAATATAGCATGTTTCCTGCTGGTTTGACAAAAAAGCACCCTAGTCAAGCCAGGGTGCTTAGAGGATTTACGCTGTTAAAGCTTAAAGCACAACATCAGGGTCAAGCAATTGCTGGCTTTCTCGCATTTCTTTTGCCAGAGATAAATAAGCCTTTAACTGGGGTTCTGTAATCTGCCCCTCATGCAGAGCGTCTTGAACGCTACATCCTGGCTCGTGAGTATGGGTGCAATCCCTAAACTTACACGTCTGAGCAGCTTCAGAGATGTGAGGGAATATCTTCTGTAATCCCCTCTCATGACCCACAATAGGTAAACTTCTAAGTCCAGGTTCGTCCACAATAACGCCAGCGTCAGGAAGCGCTACCATACGGCGAGCAACCGTTGTATGACGTCCTGCCTTATCGGACTCACGAACTTCTCCCGTTTCAAGTGCTTCATGTCCCAAAAGTACGTTAAGAAGCGTAGATTTACCAGCACCTGATTCACCAAGCACGATGGCTATGGAACCGTAAGGAACAAGGCTACGAACAGCATCAATTCCCCACGCAGCTCCAAGATCTTGGGCGGTCCGCGCAAGATCTACAAGTGCATCGGTTTTCTCGCCCTCAAGCTTTGAGGCTGTTGCAACAATTTTTACTGTAGAGCCAAGAGCTGCGGTGATAGAAGAAATCTCTTGAGCCAAAAGCTCCGGACCTGCCACATCTGACTTAGTAAGCACCACAGCGCAAGCAGCGCCGCAGTCTTTAGAAATAACTGCTGAGCGCACAATACGATCTACCGAGACAACCTCGCCGTCCAAGGCCTGTACTACAAGCACCAGATCAACGTTTGCGGCCAAAGTCTGTTTTTGACCACGAGCGCCGCCCTTCCAGCGAGCAATATCGGTCTCTCGCGGCAGAATGGCCTCGATGATGCCCATATCGTGCGAGTCCGGAATGCGAGCACACACCCAGTCGCCAACGGCTACCGTGGAGTTCTGGCCCTTGGTCACGCGCGCAGCAAACTCGGCGCGAAACACTCCCTGCTCCGAAACAACCGCAGGAAATCCCCTATCCAAGCGGACCACGCAGGCCATGGTCATCGTCTGGCGAGAAACCCCTTGAGCTTCAAGCTCGGATACGACGTCTGCATAAGCCTGCGTCTGAGCCGACGATGGAGTCAGCTGCTCAAACGCTGGAACGTCCAGTAATGAAGAAAGGGCCGGCAGAGACCCTTGAGTCCTGCCGGCTCCTAGTTTTTTGGAACTTTTTGTACGCTTAGCGGACAAGAGTACTCCTCTACCTTATGCCTTGTTCTTTTGAACAGAACGCATAACAGCCTTATAAAGCTCCATCAGAGGAATAATCGATGCAGCTAAAAGCATTGCCATGGCGTACTCTTCAAAGCCAATCTCAGCAAAACCGAATGCCTGAGAAAGTGGTGTCTCAATTACCACAAAGGTGAGAATCAAAGACATAACAAAAGAACCCCACAGCCAAATGTTTTGGCTGGTTAGCTTAAAGATAGAACCACGCAGAGAACGCATGTTAAAGGAGTGGAACATCTCAACCATAGAAAGCGTCAAGAATGCCATGGTCATACCCTCAACGCCAGCCTCTGGGTTAGTAATAACCTGTGAGATATCAAAGGTTCCATACTCAAAGTAGTGACCAATAAAATAGCTAGCAAGGGTGAGAAGCGCAATGATAGAGCCCTGAACAAGACAGTCAAAACCAACACCATCTGCAAAGATGCCGTCCTTAGGGTTACGAGGCTTACGCTTCATAATGCCTGGCTCAGCCTTCTCGGTAGCCATAGCAAGAGCTGGCAGAGAGTCGGTGATTAGGTTAATCCACAGAAGATGGGTAGGCTGAAGGATAGTAAAGCCAACCAGGGACGCAATAAAGACGGAAATAACCTCAGCAAGGTTGGAGCTCAAGAGGAACTGGATGCACTTACGAATGTTGTCGTAGATGCGTCTTCCCTCTTCGCAAGCGCTAATAATGGTGGCAAAGTTATCGTCAGCCAAAACCATATCTGCAACACCCTTGGTAACATCGGTACCAGTAATGCCCATACCAATACCAATATCAGCGCGCTTAATGGAAGGCGCATCGTTAACGCCGTCGCCCGTCATGGCTGTAACCATGCCCTTCTTGCGCCAGGTATCAACAATGCGAACCTTGTGCTCAGGCTGAACGCGTGCATAAACGCCAATTGTCTCAATGCGCTGCTCAAACTCTTCGTCAGAAATCTTATCAAGCTGTGCGCCAGTGATTGCCTGAGAGCGATCAGTAATAATGCCCAGCTCAATTGCAATAGCAACAGCTGTATCAATGTGGTCGCCCGTAATCATAACGGTACGCATACCAGCGCTATGCGCCTCTGCAACAGCACCCTTAACCTCAGGACGAACTGGGTCAATCATGCCGGAAAGTCCCACAAAGACCATGTCGTGCTCAAGGTTGGCTGGGTCATAGCTCTGAGGAGCTTCTGTTCCCCAATCGCGACGAGCAGATGCCATAACGCGAAGTGCTTGGTCAGCCATGGACTTGTTCTGAGCCAAAATCTCAGAGCGGGCCTCATCGGTGAGGTCAATAATGCCATCGCTTGTCATAATCTTGGTGCAGCGAGCAAGCACCTCATCAGGCGCACCTTTGGTGTGCTGTACAACTTTGCCAGAGCGAGTACGCACCACAACAGACATCATCTTACGAGAAGAGTCAAAGGGCGCCTCGCCAATGCGAGGGCGAGAAGAAGCAAGGTCACTTGTGGTGTATCCAAGTTTTGCAGCATCTGCAACAAGAGCGGCCTCAGTAGGCTCACCCTTTGCTACCTGTTCTGCATCATCCCAGGTAGCATCACAGCACAGTGCCATGGTACGTACATGTGCGTCAAGGTTTTCTGTCTCATGACGGACAACAGTCATCTTGTTTTGGGTCAGAGTACCGGTCTTATCAGAGCAGATAACCTGAGTACAACCAAGGGTCTCAACTGCGGTAAGTCGACGAACAATAGCGTGACGCTCGCTCATTCTGGTAACGCCCATAGAAAGAACGATGGTAACAACAGCAACAAGACCCTCTGGAATTGCAGCTACTGCAAGAGAAACTGCAACCATAAACGTGCTGAGGATAAGGTCAAAGTTGCCAAGCATCTCGGCACCGTGCTTAATAAAGCCTGTTGCAAAAACAAGCAGTGAGATGACAACAACAAGAATGGTAAGTGTATGTGAAAGCTTATCAAGCGCAATCTGAAGTGGAGTCTGTCCCTCTTCTGCCTGGGAAATTGCGTCTGCAATCTTGCCCATCTCGGTGTCCATGCCTGTTGCAACAACAACTGCACGACCGCGGCCATAGACCACAATAGATCCGGAGTAACACATATTCTTTCGGTCACCCAAAGGAATGTCATCAGTGCCTTCAGCAAGACTGAGGGTCTCCGCGTGTTTCTCGACAGGAACTGATTCACCTGTAAGCGCAGACTCCTCTACCTTCATGGAAGCGCTTTCAAGAATGCGGCAATCAGCTGGGACAGAGTCACCTGCCTCAAGAAGGATAATATCTCCCACGACTAGCTCGGTTGAGGCAACCGTCTCAAGACGACCGTCTCTGATAACCTTGCTCTGAGCTGCACTCATCTCTTGCAAAGCAGCAAGAGCTTCCTCAGCCTTGCCTTCCTGGACCACGCCAAGCACAGAGTTGATGACAACAACAAACAGAATAATGACAACGTCCGCAATTCCACCTTCACCGGTATAAATTCCTTCAGCAGCGGAAATAGCAGCAGCAATAAGAAGCATGATGACCATAGGGTCAGCCATCTGTGCAAAGAACCTTTTAATGATTGATTCTTTTGGTGCCTCTTTAAGCTTATTAAGACCGTGGGCCTCAAGACGAGAAGCTGCTTCTACATCAGACAATCCAGCTTCAACATCAGTTTTTTGCGCACTGATAACATCAGACGCACTTGAAAGATACTCTTTCAAAGTTCCTCCTGGGTTTCTACCTGACAGATTGATGCCCGATCATAATTCCCCAGGAGAGGGGCAAGGGCTCACCAAGGTTGCCGTGTCAGGACCTTACAACGTCCTATCATAGGACCTTACAATGCTCTATCATTTTACCGTATTCTTTCTTTTTTCAAACCTTATAAATATTTCTTAAAACTCCTGTTATGCGGCGAATAATTGTTATTCAAGGGGTACAATAAGCGCAGAACATAACAACATAAGCCAAACGTTAGTTTTGGCAAGGAGGCAGTTATGAAAATCCTGTTTTATGGTGCTCAAAGTTACGACAAGGATTCTTTCAACCTTGAGCTTCCAAAGTATCCAGACATTTCAATCGACTACATCGAGTCAAACCTTACGCCTATGACCGCAGGCTTTGCCAAGGGTTATGACGCTGTCTGCGCTTTTGTTAACGCAGATGCCTCAATTCTGACCCTTGAGATTCTTGCCGGCTTTGACGTTAAGCTGCTGCTTATGCGCTGCGCTGGCTTTGACGCTGTTGACGTTAACGCTGCTAAAGACCTTGGCATTACCGTTACACGCGTACCTGCTTACTCCCCTGAGGCAATCGCAGAGCACGCAATGGGTCTTGCACTTGCTGCTAACCGTCGTATTCACCGTGGTTACATCAGAATTCGCGAGAATAACTTCTCGCTTGTTGGCCTTGTTGGCGATACACTTCACGGTAAAACTGCTGGAATTGTTGGAACTGGTCGTATTGGCGCAGCACTTTGCCGTATCTGCAAAGGCTTTGGCATGCACGTCCTTGGCGCAGACCTCTATCCAAATATGAGCCTTGTCAATGACGAGCACGTTGTTGATGAGTATGTCAGCTACGATGAGCTCTGGGAGCGTTCGGACTTTATTTCACTCCACGCTTTCTTGAATGATGAGAGCTATCACATGATTAACGATAAGACCATCGGAAAGATGAAAGATGGCGTCATTCTCGTTAATACTGGTCGCGGAGGACTTATTGACACCAAGGCTCTTATTCGCGGCATTCTTTCTGGCAAGATTGGTGCTTGTGGCCTTGACGTTTATGAAGAAGAAAATCCAAACGTTTATAAGGACCGTGGTGCTGAGGTCTTTGATTCAATTACCTCTACACTTTGCTCCTTCCCTAACGTAGTTATGACAAGTCATCAGGCATTCTTTACTCATGAGGCACTTGCTCAGATTGCTCAGGTTACGCTAGATAACGCAACTGCTTTTTCTGAGGGTACTGACTATGTTGATAAAAGTGTGGTTTGCTAAGTACCAGAGAAACAAACGCTCTGAAAACGGTTACTATTGATAACCGAATGTGATTTTAATTCCTATGAAAAGGAGAGATATGGCTCGCAAAAAGACCAAGATTGTTTGTACTATGGGTCCTGCTACAGAAAGTGATGAGGTCCTTCGTGAGCTCATTCTTGCTGGTATGAACGTTGCACGTTTTAACTTCTCGCACGGTAGCCATGAGTATCACCGCACTATGATTGGTCGCGTTCGTTCTATCTCTGATGAGCTTGGTATTCCTATTGCTATCATGCTTGATACCAAGGGTCCTGAGGTTCGCACCGGTCTTCTCGAGGATGGCAAGAAGGTCACCCTTACTACTGGTGATTCCGTTATTGTCACCACTGATGATGACGTCATCGGTAACGCTCAGCGCTTCTCACTTGACTACAAGAACCTTCCAAAAGAGGTCAAGAAGGGCTCCATCATCCTTATTGATGACGGTCTCATTGGTCTTGAGGTTGATCATGTTGAGGGCACTGACATGCACTGCAAGATCATCAACGGTGGTGAGCTTGGCGAGAAGAAGGGCGTAAACGTTCCTAACGTCAACATTGGCCTTCCTTCCGTCACTGAGCAGGACCGCGCAGACATCATGTTTGGTTGCGAGCTTGGTATTGACGCAATTGCTGCTTCCTTCATCCGTGATGGCGCTGCTGTTGAGGAGATTCGTAACATCTGCCGTGAGATGGGTACTCCTAACGTACAGATCTTCCCTAAGATTGAGTCTGCTCTTGGCGTAAAGAACTTCGACGAGATTCTTGCAGCTTCTAACGGCATCATGGTTGCCCGTGGTGACCTTGGCGTTGAGGTTCCTGCAGCTGAGGTTCCTCACATCCAGAAGACTATCATCAAGAAATGCAACGATGCTTACAAGCCTGTCATCACCGCAACTCAGATGCTTGACTCTATGATTCGCAACCCTCGCCCAACCCGTGCAGAGGTTACGGACGTTGCTAACGCAATCTACGACGGCACTGACTGCGTCATGCTTTCTGGTGAGTCTGCAGCTGGTAAGTACCCTGTTGAGGCAGTAAAGACCATGGCTTCCATCTGCAAGGAAACCGAGAAGTACCTGCCAGTCAAGGATGTCTATCACCAGCGTGAGGGTCTTAAGAACGTCAACGGTGCTACAGGCTTTGCTGCAGTTGATATGGCAATCCGTGTTGACGCTAAGTGCATCATCTGCCCAACACACTCTGGCCGCACTGCTCGCCTTGTTTCTAACTTCCGTCCAAAGCGTCCTCTGTATGCAATGTCTCCATCTGATGAGGCAGTTCGTCGTACCTGCTTCTATTGGGGTGTCTATGCATTCAAGACCTCTGAGCAGGGCACGCTTTCTAACACCATGTACAACGCACTGAACGTTGCTAAGGAAGTTGGCGTCGTTGAGACCGGCGACATTGTTGTTCTGACTGCTGGCGATCCTCATACCAGCCCACGTCTTGGTGACTACACCACTTCAACTAATGTTGCTATGATTTGCCAGGTTCAGTAAACCGCATTTCAGCTTTAACGTTATATGCACCCAAGCACAAGCTTGGGTGCATATTTTTTACGTGGGATATTTTTAGCGTCTTACCAGCAGTTAGGCAATTTTCCAGCCGACGGTTTTCTCGCGCATGTTAACAAAATCAGCGTAGATGCCGCCTTCTGCCATCAGTGACTCGTGAGTGCCTCTTTGAACAATACGGCCCTTATCCAGGACAAGTATCTGATTTGCTTTACGCACCGTCTTTAGGCGATGGGCAATCATAATAACGGTCTTAGAGTTTGTGAGCTCTGCGATTGCACGCTGAAGTTCAAGCTCGTTTTCTGGATCAACATTAGCCGTTGCCTCATCAAGTACTACGATTGGCGCATCTTTTAAGATAGCGCGCGCAATAGAAAGACGCTGGCGCTCGCCGCCAGAAAGCATTGAGCCACCTTCTCCTAAGCGCGTTTCATATCCATCAGGCAAAGCCTCAATAAACTCTTCACAGCAGGCACGCTTAGCTGCGTCAACTACTTGCTCATGAGTTGCGTCTGGATTGCCAAACTTGATGTTGTTCTCAATGGTGTCATCAAACAGGAAAACTCCCTGGAAAACAGTAGAGAAGTTTTGGAGCAGAGCGTCAACCTTATAGTCACGTACATCGCGTCCACCAAGCGTAACCTGGCCTGTATTCACATCCCAGAAGCGTTCAATCAAACGGACAAGCGTTGTCTTGCCCGAACCACTTGGACCTACAATGGCACAAGAAGTACCTGCAGGAATCGAGAGACTCACATCGTCAAGAATTTGCCTGTCGTCGTAGCCAAACGAGACATGAGAAAGCTCTATGTCGCAAGAATCCGCTTTCTCCAAACCTTCTCCCTCTTCCATTGCAGGAGTGGCGAGAATAGCGTTTGTTTGCTCCATTGCAATTTCAATGTTACGCAGAATAGTTGAGAAACGACCAGCGGATTCAAGACGGCTAAACAACATAAACGACATAACCACTACGGTTAAGCACGTAGCTGTATCAAGTGTTCCAGAGAGCCATAAACCAACTGATACCAGGCACATGATAATACTGGTAGCCTTGGAGATGACCATTTGCAAAACTGAGAAATGAAGCGCCTTAAGCTCAAGGTTAAGCGCTTGAACGCGACAATCGTCAACTGCTTTGGCGTACTTTCCCTCAGCATCATCAATAAGGGAAAATGCCCTTACCACGCTAATGCCGCGAACATACTCAAGGACGGAGCTAATCAAAGTAGTATTTGCGGCCACATAATCATCTGATGTATTACGCACGTAGGCCTGCAAGACCTCCATTGTTATGCAGAAAAGTGCAAACGTAGCTGCAGTTATAAGGCCTAACTGCCAACAAAATACAAACAGGAATGCAACAATAATTGCTGTTAAGGCCAAACCACCAAAAACCATCATATAGAGCAAGCCACCAAGATTTTGCATTACATCTAGCTGGTTGGTCATAACAGCTGTTACTTCTCCAAGGCTATTCTCGTTAAAATAACCCATGGGCAAGCGGCGCAGTGTATCTCCAATTTCCGCACGCTTAGCGCCAGCCATACTGAAATTAGCGTCACAGAAATTCTCACTCTTAAAATGAGCGCAGACAAACGTTCCTATAATGCTCAGAAGCATAACTCCCAGTGCAGAAACTATCGTCTGAGTTGAAAGTGTATCCGTAGTAAGAGCAGTAAAAACTATCCAAAGCGCTGTTATTTGCACTCCTTCAAAGAGACAACCAAGAACGGTAAAGAAAAGGCCCTTGTGGAGTTTCTGGCGATAAAAACTTCCAAATTGAAAGTACATTTTTAGAACAGACAGCATTTTTACTCCCCCTTAAGCCTCGTCGAGTGCGCCAATGTGAGCACGGTACATGGTTGCATAGAGCGGGCATGTCTCCATAAGCTGATTATGCGTACCCTCAGCTTCAATAGAGCCATCGTTTACAACAACAATTTTGTCGGCATTTTGTACGGTAGAAAGACGGTGCGCGATAACCACTAGCGTTTTACCAGCTACCAGCTTTGCAACTGCAGATTCAACCTCTGCTTCAGATTCTGGATCCGCATAAGCTGTTGCCTCATCCAATATAATAATCGAAGCGTTTTTGAGCATTGCTCGAGCAATTGCTACACGCTGGCGCTCTCCGCCAGAAAGATGCCCACCTGAACCTCCTACAACCGTTTGATAGCCGTGAGGAAGTGATTGGATGAAGTTGTGGCATCCAGAAGCTTTTGCACAAGCAATTACCTCATCATCGGTGGCATCTTTTTTGCCCATCCTGATGTTTTCCATAATGGTTTCATCAAAAAGGTAACTATCTTGGTCAACATAAGCTACGAGGTTTGCAAGTTGAGATGGAGTGCAGGAGCGAATATCTTGTCCTCCAATAGACACAGATCCTTCATTTGGATCCCAGAAACCTGCGATAAGCCGAGCAACAGTAGATTTACCTGATCCACTTGGGCCAACAAGTGCTGTAACCTGTCCAGGCGCAATGTCTAAGGTAATCCCGTGAATCACTTCATTGCTTCCGTAGGAGAAACGGACATCGCTCAGCTTAATTTCAGTACCTTCAAGCGTGCAAGGAACATCAGCTCTCACCTGATCAGGGTAATTTAAGACCTCAGAAATTTCTTTAACAACAGAACCCACCTGTGCAAGAGAATCCATAAAGCTCATTGCTTCAAAGAGCGGCTGAAAAATACCTAGAGAAAGCACTGCGCACATGACAAACGTAGAAGGAGAAAGACTCCCCTGAAGTACAAACAAGCATCCCAGAGGCAATACCGTTACTAACGTTGCAGGAGCAATTGATAGCATGGCATCCTGCCAGATTTGGCAGTGGCTCATCCAATCAATAAAAGCATGGGCAGAAGCGTAAACAGCCTTTGAGAACTTCTCGTAAGAGCTAGCAGACTGTCCAAAAGCCTTAATTACCTCAATTCCAGAAACGTACTCAACTGAGGCATTATTCATCTCTTTACCAGTTACGATAGTATTCTGATACCAATACTCATAGTCCTTCATCATGCCTGATAAACAAGCAAGTCCCACAATTATGGTCAGCAATGCAGCAAGAGCAAGACGCCAATCCAAAACAATGAGGTAAACAAAAACCGCAAAAGCAGCCGTAAGGTTTGAAGTAAGTTCAGGAACTGCATGGGCAAGTGTGGTTTCAATACTATCGATCTTCTCGACCAAGAGGCGTTTGAGAGAGCCGGATGGCGTATCAAGCACATATCCCATGGGGATAGTGGTCAGCTTCTTTGCCACTCGGGTACGCATATTTGCGATTGTCGCAAATGTTGCCTTATGAGAAACGATAGTTGAAAGATGGTGAAAAACTATTTTTACTAAATAGCTAAGACCCGCTATAAGTCCCCAATACAGGTAAAACGACCATTCTTGAATTCCATTAAAGATACCAACCACCATGTTGCCTGCGGCAACGTAGGGAACCATTCCTCCCAAAACGCCAATAATAGCAAGGATGACAGAGAGCGCGTACATACTTTTTCTGTCTGACCACTCGAGCAATACTGCAACAGGATTTACTTCAGATTGCTGAGGATCCTGTTTTGTATTTTGATTGGGCTCAGTAGCTTGAACACTTTGGTTTTGACGATTTGCCATACCCACACCGCCTCCTGCCACAAACTCACAATGTAGTGTCTGTTATTCAGGCTGGCTTTGACAGAGAAAGCAAGGCTTCAACTGCCATAAGTTAGCTATATATAACTATTTAATAGTTTCAAACTGCTGAATAGCTAAAACAAGCTAGTTTTATAAGTAATCGGTAAGTGGTAAGCGCGCTACCTGTAATTGAGACGTGTAAACAATCCCATTAAAATACTTATGAAAGCTTAATCTAGTCTCAATAATTGGTTAATCTTTATAAGAGACCATGTATCACGAAGACGAGAGGCGTCTTTAACATCTCGAAAGGAAGCTGATCATGGAAAAGCTAGAAAAGGTTGAGGTAATTCGCGAGAAGTGCGGCGTAAGCTACGAGGACGCAAAGGCAGCACTTGACGCTTGTGATGATAATGTTCTTGATGCAATTATTTGGCTCGAGAAGCAGGGCAAGTCCACTAAGCAGACTGCAAACTATACTACTGAGCCAGCTGCACAGTCAGACGTTTCTCCAGAAATGGAAGCAGCTCAAATTGCCTACCAAGAATCAAGCAAGAAGTCTGATTTCTCAGAGAATATGTCTTCTCTTTGGGAAAAGTGCAAGGAGCTCTTCCATAAGAGTGTAGAAGCAAAATTCATTGTTACTCGTCGCGGTGAGCAGTTCATGGCCATGCCAGTAATTATTCCAATTGTTGGACTATTCCTCTGGGGTGCTACATTCTGGCTGCTCATCATTGGTCTCTTCTTTGAAATGCGCTATCACATCCAGGGAGCTTATCCTATTGTTGTTGATGTAAATGAGGCAATGGATAAGGCTGCAGATGCAGCGGGTTCCATCAAAAAAGATGTTATCGACAAAAAATAAAATGCAATTGGTTCCAAACCTAAAATAGAAAACTTCGATATTTAGGCGAGAAAATGATTAAGGTTCTTATCGTTGAAGATGAAGAAAAAATTGCACGCTTTATAGAACTCGAGCTTAAACATGAGGGCTATGAAGTAGACAAAGCTCTTGACGGAAGAACCGGAGCTGAAAAAGCACTGTCAAATGACTACGACCTTATCTTGCTTGATGTACTTCTCCCCCAGCTTAACGGTCTAGAAGTTCTTAGGAGAATTCGTCGCGAGAAAAACACGCCAACTATCATGCTCACTGCTCGCGATTCGGTCATGGATAAAGTTGCTGGTCTTGATGCAGGTGCAGATGACTACCTCACCAAGCCTTTTGCAATAGAGGAGCTTCTCGCCCGCATTCGAGTGGCCCTCAAGCATCACGAGGCAGACAGTCCAAGTTCTGCAGCAATTTCTCATACAACTGCCACAAACACTTTTACAATCAAGAGCGTCTCGCTTGATGTTGACCGAAGAGAAGTCTGCGTTAACAACAATCCTATTGAGCTTACCACTAAAGAATTTGAAGTGCTTCGTATGCTCATGGAACACGCAGGTGTTGTTATGAGTCGTGAGCGTATTGCATCTGAGGCTCTCGGATATGAGTTTGCTGGAGAAACAAACAATGTTGATGTCCATATAGCCCATCTACGTGCAAAAATTGATGATTGTTACAACATCAAGCTGATTACTACCGTTCGTGGAGTCGGATATGTCATCAGAGAAGTATAGTCAGTCTACCTCGCAAGAGCATAAAAAGCCTTTCTTTACTCCCTCTGATTCCTCAACCGCTGGAGTTATTACCTGGGGATTTTGGTGGCGTAAGCTGATGAACTACGTTGGCTTTAATCTCTTTTTGCTGGTGATTATTGCGCTGGTCTTTATTTATACGTATAACCAGCATGTTCCACAGGGCACTTTCTACCTGGGATTTTTTCCTACCGAGACTCATTCCATTTCATTTATCGGTTTTACTTTTTTACACGGACTCCCAAGCCTTAAGTACCTGGTTCATGGACCCACCTTTGGTGCCAAAATATTTGATTTAGGTGTAGACTTAGCCCGTTTCTGGCCCCTGTATATTGCAATTCTTATCTGGGAAACTATTGATCTTTTATCATTCTTCGGTGATATGCGTCGCGTCAGAAGAGCTCTTCAGCCCCTTAATACACTTGCTCTTAAAGCAGATCAACTCGTTAATGCAGATGTACTTGCTGCTGATAAAACAACAAGTGACACCCTGGTTAAAAGCGAGAAAATCAGAAGTCTTGAGCAGGCCATCGAAGAAGCTAATATTAACGCTCCTAAGATTCAAACAGGTGACCAAGACCTAGCAAGTATTGAGATCGCCTTGAATAAACTGCTCCGTCGTATGCAGGAAGCAAAGCTACAGCAGATGCGTTTTGTTAACGATGCTAGTCACGAGCTTCGTACGCCTATAGCTGTTATCCGAGGTTATACTGACATGCTGGATCGCTGGGGTAAGACAGATGAAGCGGTACTTGACGAGTCCATTGCTGCCCTCAAATCCGAGAGCGAGCACATGCATGACTTAGTTGAACAGCTCCTCTTCTTAGCACGCGGTGATGCAGGAAGAAACACCCTCACCAAGACCCAGTTTAACCTTGCACGAATTACGTCTGAGGTCTGCGAAGAATCAGAGATGATTGATTCCAGCCATCGCTATACCCTTAAGTATGATCAGAGTGCGCTGACGGACAACCGCTATCAGGTACTTGCCGATGCCGCCATGATTAAACAGTCCATACGCATTATCGTTCAAAACGCTGCTCGATATTCGGCTGCTCAAACTACCATCTCTTTTAATGTCTCGTGCGACGAGAATACTGTTCAGATATCAGTTGAAGATGAAGGCATGGGCATGCCTGAGGCAGCAGCTACTCATATTTTTGAGAGATTCTGGAGAGCCGACAACGCTCGCATTGAAAGTAACGAAGGCTCCGGACTTGGCCTATCTATTGCAAAATGGATTGTTGACAACCATGACGGTTCTATTGAAGTGCTCTCACACGAAGGTGTAGGCACGCGCTTTACCATCGTCTTGCCGCGCATGGATTAGCAAAAATACACATCCACACGTAAAAGGTCCTTCTCGCCAGTCGAGAAGGACCTTTTGTTATAGTAGCAAAACTCTATGTACTAATTATTGTATCGGCTCTGGTGCAGCTCAACGAACCTCTGCAGCTTTTGAACAACCTCTGGCGTGAACATGTCCTTTTTGACCTGCCAAGACCAATTGCCTTCAGCTTTACCAGGAATGTTCATACGAGCATCGTCAGAAAGACCTAAGACGTCCTGTAGCGGCAAAATAACCACTGCATTAGAAGTGCTAACTACTTGCTCCATAAGATGATCAAAAATCTGGTGCGATTCATCAGTTGTCTGGCCACCTGTAAAACGAGCTTCTACAAAACCCATAAGCGTTTGCGTATCATGGGTACCGCTGTACACAATAGACTCTTGAGCTGGTGTAAAGGAATATCTACAGTCTCCATCAGCAAACTGGATAACACTCATACCCGGGAAACCTGTCTGAGAAAGCAATGCTCGGACCGCAGGAGTAACCGCTCCTAAATCTTCTGCAATAAAAGGAAGTGGGCCAAGCTGCTTATAAGCAACATCAAACAGCTCCAGGCCGGGACCAAACTTGAATGAACCCTCAGCAGCAGTCTTTCCCTGCTCAATAGCATAGTAAGACGTAAAACCAATAAAATGGTCCAGCCTTGTATAGTCATACAGATAGAAAGACCTGCGGAAACGTTCAATCCACCAGCGATATCCTTCGTCTTTATGAGCCTGCCAGGTATACGTTGGATTACCCCACAGCTGACCATCTTGAGAAAACGCGTCAGCAGGAGCTCCAGCCTGAAGCTCTGTATGACCTGTATCATCTAAAGCAAAAAGTTCTGGATGTGCCCAAACATCAGCGGAATCCTCTGAAACAAACATAGGCATATCGCCAATAATCTGAATGTCTTTAGCACGAGCCTCCGCTAATGTCTGACTCCACATTACGTCAAAAGCAAATTGCTGCTTTCGATGAAGCTCGATTGCCTGAGCAAGCTCAGGACGCTCAAGAAGTTCTTGTGACCAGCTGCGATATTGCTCAGGCCACTCCTGCCACACTCCCTCACCCAACAGGTCTTTAATAGCACAAAATGCTGCATACGAATCAAGCCAATATGAGTTTCTCGCCAGAAATGCCTGGTACTCAGCAGATCGCTTGCCTTGAGGGTCATTGCACTCAGAAATGACTCTCTCCATTGCCGCTGGATTAAGTAGATTGATGTTTCCTGCAAAAGCGGAAATTCCCGCGTAAGGAGAACCGTACTCATCGGTTGGACTGACAGGTAAAATCTGCCAATACTTCTGGTCAGATTTGGCGAGAAAATCGATGAACTCGGAAGTCTCGCGACCAATAACACCAAGCTTCTGACCTGGCGTAATTGCGGAGTTCTCATCGGCAGGCAGAGAGGTAATGTGAGCAAGCACTCCCATACCAAGCTCAAGAGGCTTTTGTAACCTATAAGCTGGCTGAACGTTTAAAACGGTACAGCCAAGCTGCCACAAAAAGACCTCTGCTTTGCCGTCCTTAACGGGGACTGCTTGGCCGCTAATAACGTCAATGACCTGCATATTTTGAGGTACAGAAACATATACTGTTTTAGCATCTGAGCGACTCTTGTTTACTAGAACACAGATGTCAGAGGCATCTTCACCCAAAAGTTGTGACTGACCATCTTCCTGCAGAGGCTTACGCCAAAATGCCAGAACGTCATCAGAGCCTCCTTCTGGAACAAATGGTTCAAACGAACCATCTACCAGTAGTGGCAGCGTTTTTCTGAGCGCGATGGCATTGCGATACATATGCAAGTAATCCAAGTCCGCACGAGGACTGCTTTCAGGCCATGGCATAGTTGCGCGATTTGTCGGATCAACAAATCCCTCAACACCCATTTCATCGCCGTAATAGATAGACGGAACACCCGGAAGCGTCATCTGAAGTACAGCTGTCTGCCACATACGAGCCTTAGAAAGACCTCGCTGATCAGCAGAAAGTCTATACGTTACCTGCTCTTGAGCAGAAAGAGCATCAGGAGCAGGAGCTCCAGCAACTACGTTAATCAGTCGCTCTTTATCATGTGTTCCAAACACATTCAAGCAAGAATAAAACGCCTCGTGAGGATAGTTTTCCCACAGTTCCTCAAGAGCAGAAGCAGTTGTTTCAGCACCAACCTCATTCATCAAAAATGAAAGAATAGATTTACGCAGAGGGTAATTCATAGGACCGTCAAGCTCAGAGCCCTCAAGATACTGTCTGAGTTTTCCATACGCTCGCTTATTGCTTGCGTCCTCCCAGACCTCTCCAATAATGACCGCATCACTGCGTTCAGCAAGCGCTGCTGCACGAATCTTCTGAATGAATGAGTCAGAAATCTCATCAGCAACATCTAAGCGCCAACCGCGAGCTCCACGACGAAGCCACGTTCTAATAACGCCATTCTCGCCACAAATAAACTCCTGATAATCAGGGTTATCAGAGACAATCGTCGGAAGAGCATCGACACCCCACCAGCTTTCATACGTTCCATCCTCACGGAACGTAAACCACTCATCATAGGGCGAGCCAGCCTGTTGAGCTGCTCCTGGTTCAGAGTAATTAGAGAATTTATTAAAGTATTTTGAATCAGCACCACAGTGATTAAATACGCCATCCAAAATAATGGAAATACCGTGCTCAGCCGCTTTAACGCAGAGGCGCTCAAAATCCTCTACGGTGCCCAAAACGGGATCTACTTCCAAATAATCCGCAATATCATAGCGATGATTACTAGAAGCAGCATAGATTGGATTCAAATAAAGCGCAGTTATTCCAAGGTTTTCCAAGTAGGAAAGCTTCTCTTCAATACCAGCCAAAGAACCGCCGTAGAAATCCCACTGAGTCACGCGGCTGTTAGCATCTCGCTGATACTCAGGAGTCTTCTCCCAGTCTTCAACAAGCTGGCGAGAAACCCCATTTCTTGGAACAGCAAGCGCCTGCTTGGTACGTTCGTGCCAGTTTGCATCTCGTGCAAACCTGTCAGGGAAAATCTGGTAGACAACTCCACCCTTGTACCAGCTAGGATCTTCTACACCCGCAAAGCTACCTCGAGGCTTATAGCAAGTAATCTGAAATGATGGTGGCTCGCCATAGGCAAAGCTACCAACACCGGTGCATCTATTTTCTTGAGCACCATATGACCAAACTGCTCCGTCAGAAGCCTGAAGCTCAAAACGATACCAAATAAGGCCCGTAGCAGCTGGTTTAACAATTGCCTCAAAGCACTGCGCATAGTCAGGTACACCAGTCGGAAGCGCGCCAGCAAAATCACTCTTTTGCATCACAACGCGTTTCTCGCCAGACAGAGCTTGGGCCTCTGGAGACGATTCAGGGCCATACTCTTGCCAGAGACGAAGCGTTACTGATTGAACATCATCGTCCCAAGCAAATATTCTGATTGTTGCTGAAGTACCTAGTTCTACCGCGCCTTTTGGATCTCTACAAACAATGTTTGAGGTGTTGTGAAAAGCCTGCATTCTTACCAATCTCGACGACGTACATACCTGATAATCTCAGGGTGTAGTAAATGATACACGTCAAGATATTCATTTGCAGCGTTATGCCAACTAAAGTCCTCTGCCATCGCCTGTTTTACAAGATTTGCCCACGATTGTTTATCGTTTCTATAAACATCGGCGGCGTACAGAATAATATCTGCCATTTCATCTGCGTTTTGATTGGTAAAACTAAAGCCGGTTCCTTCTCCCGTAAACTGGTTGTACGGTTTTACAGAATCTGCCAGACCGCCCGTCTCGCGAACAACAGGAAGCGTGCCATAACGCATAGAAATCATCTGAGAAAGACCGCAAGGCTCAAACTCTGATGGCATCAAAAACATATCTGCACCTGCATACATGCGGTGAGAAAGCGCAATATCAAACTCAATACGTGCAGCCATACGGTTGCCATAGTGCTCATCAAAGAAGCGCATAGCATCTTCTTGTTCAGCGTCACCAGTTCCTAGAACAGCAACCTCAATACCTGCACAAATAAGACGGTCCATCGCATAGCGAATCAGGCCCAAACCCTTCTGGTTGGTCAAGCGCGTAACCATTACCGCAAGAGGTACATCTGGATTTACCTCAAGACCCAGCTCCTCTTGCAGCTGACGCTTGCACTCAGCCTTGCCTTCCATATGGCTTGCCGAGAAGTTCTGTGGAATATAAGGATCGCTTGCAGGCGACCAAGCACCAAGGTCAATACCGTTTAAAATTCCGCGCAGAACACTTTGTCGGCGACGGAAGATGTCATCCATCCCCTCTCCGAAGTGCTCTGTCTGAAGCTCCTGAGCATACGTTGGACTCACGGTGAGTAGATAATCAGAGTAGCAAAGTGCACCCTTCATAAAGTTGATGGAGCTTGCGTCACACCTCAGTTGATCAACTGCAGCAGGAATATCAGCAAGACCTAGCACGTCGGCGAGCATCTTGTCAGTAAACTGACCTTGGAACTTAACGTTGTGAATGGAGAAAACCGTCTTAACGTTCTGAACCTCAGGGACACCCTGATAGTGCTCACGTAAAAATACAGGTGCTAATGCCGTTTGCCAGTCATTGCAGTGCAGAACGTCGCAGGAGAGCTCTGGGACGTGTGCAATCAGCTCACACAGAGCCTTGGAGAAGAACGCATAGCGCTCTCCATCATCAAAGTAGCCATAAAGGCCATCACGAGCAAAGTAAGACTCGTTATCTACAAAGTAAAAATCAACGCCTTCATGAACCAGATGCCAAAGCCCACAATACTCAAAGCGCCACGAAAGGGGCACTTGAAGCTCATAGACCTTCTTCATCTTTTGTTTCCACTCGGGCTTAATAGAGCTGTAGAGTGGCGAAATAACCGCCACTCTAGCTCCTACTTTTTTAAGTGCTTGTGGCAATGAGCCCGAAACATCTCCAAGGCCACCCGTCTTGGAAAAAGGCGCTACCTCTGAAGTTGCATAGACAACACGAAGTTTGCGACGTTTGGAGACTTGGGACATTGTTACGCCACCCTCTTATTGTTTTTACGCTGGATAAGAATTTCTTCGCTTGTACCACGAAGCTCAGTACCTGCAGGAATGATGTTAGAGCGGTCTACAATAGCGTGCTCGACTACAGAGCCTTCCTTAACAATGCAGCCCTCCATCACAATGGAATCGCGAACGATAGCACCGCGCTCAATGATGACATTTCGGCCAAGAATAGATCCAGTGACGGAACCACGGATACGGCAACCTGCAGAAATAGTTGAGTTGCTGACCTTAGAGCCAATATCAAACTTTGCAGGAGCGTTATCGTGAGCCTTTGTCTTGATGGAGCGCTCTGGGGTAAAGAGCTCATTTGCAGGCATAGGGTTCAAAAGCTCCATGTTTGCATGGTAGTAAGCATTCTTTGAGAAGATGGATGCTACGTGACCCTCAAAGTGGAAGGTACAAACCTTGACGCGGTTATAATCAGCGTGAAGCGCTTCAAAGAGATCCAGGTAATCAGTAGCGCTATACCAATCAAGCATGTCAATAAGCAGGTCGCGCTTGATAATAAAGCAGTCAAGAGAAGCCTCGTCTCCGCGCTGGACACCATTGTGCGTTTTAACCACACAATCACCGTCAAGCTCAACACCAACAACGTCTCTATCGTTATAACGAGTGGTATAGGTCATCATAGTGATGTCTGCATCAGACTCAAGATGCTGGTCAAGCAGCTCATTAAGATCAGAGTTAAAAACAAAGTTTGAAGTGGACAAAAGAACATATTCCGCGTCAGTTCGCTCAAGATAAGGCCTATTTGAAATAAGATCTCTAAGCAGGAAGCGCGCTCCCGTATGAGAAGTGCCAAAAGCAGATCCAGGCAGGATAAACAAGCCGCCGCTCTTGCGATCCAAGTTCCAATCTTTACCAGAGCCAAGGTGATCAATGAGCGAGCGATAGTTAAAGGGCATAATTACACCAACGGTGCTAATACCAGAATTAACCATGTTTGAAAGAGAAAAGTCTACTAGACGATATCTTCCCAAAAAAGGCATAGATGCGATTGGGCGTACACCATTAGCGATTTCCATACTAGTAGAAGCATAATTGCAGGTAATAAGTCCAATTACCCTTTTCATTAGTGCTCACCTCTTTCGACCACTACATCATTTCCAACAACAGCTATCTCTTTATTAAGGTCAGAACTACCGACGTGGACGTTTTTCTCAACCACAGCGTTCTCGCCAAGAATTGCACGAATTACCACCGCACCAGGCTTAACTTCTGCGCCAGGAAGAAGCACGGAATCAATAACACGAGCTCCCTCGCCAATAACGGCGTCGGTAGACAAAATTGAATGGCGAGAATAACCAAAGATTTGGCAGCCATTATTTACCAGACAATCATCTACCTCACCGAATGCGCCAATATACGCTGGTGGACGGGTAGACGCATTGGACATAATAGGAAACTTGTCCGAGAAGATGTCAAACTTAGGCTCAGAGCCCAGCAAATCCATGCTGGTCTCGTGATAACTTGCAACGGTACCTACATCACGCCAGAAGCCCTCAAAACGATAAGCAAACAGTCGCTTGCCATCATCAAGCAACGTTGGAATGATATCGCCACCAAAGTCGTGAGAAGATTCAGGGTTCTTTGCGTCCTCACGCAAGGTCTCAAGAAGCAGGTCTGTGCTAAAGATATAGATTCCCATGGACGCCAGGTTGGACTCTGGCTCTTTGGGTTTCTCGGAAAACTTGGTGATTCTATCCTCATCATCAATGGACATGATGCCAAAGCGAGAAGCCTCTTCCCAAGGAACAGGCATGACTGCAATCGTGAGGTCTGCATTATTTTTCTTATGGCAAGCGAGCATCTCGCCGTAGTCCATACGGTAAAGTTGATCGCCAGAGAGAATTAGTACGTAATCAGGGTTGTTCTGCTCAATGTAGCCAATATTCTGAGTGACAGCATCTGCAGTGCCTGCATACCATGCGCCACCAGACTGAGTAGCAAATGGAGGAAGAATAGAAATTCCACCACCGCGCTCATCAAGGTCCCAAGCACTACCTGATCCCACGTAAGAGTGAAGCAAATACGGACGATACTGTGTCAAAACACCTACCGTAGAAATTCCTGAATTTGCGCAGTTGGATAATGCAAAGTCAATAATGCGGAACTTGCCACCAAACGAGACAGCAGGTTTAGCTACTTTTGAGGTCAGAGCACCTAAGCGGCTTCCTTGTCCTCCTGCAAGTAGCATTGCAAGACATTCCCTTTTGCTCATATCCAAATCTCCTCTCTCCCCAACAGAGGTCTTTATTTTCAACGTCTTACGACGATTGAACTTAAACGCAGATTCTTACACGTGCCAAATATCTTTCATGTACTCCCTGATAGTTCTATCAGCAGAGAAGAAGCCAGAGTTTGCTGTGTTATGAAGCGCACGAGCATTCCAGCTACGACGATCGGCATAAGTTTCAGTAAGCTCTTCCCATGCCTTTACGTATGCTTCAAAGTCAACAAGAACCAAATCAGGATCGTTATTGATCAACAAATAATCACGGATGGACTCGAAGTTACCGGACAAGCGTGCCAAAGAACCATCGGTCAGCATATTGACAATGCGAGACAGTGTTGGATTCTGATTGAGTAGGTTCTGTGCAAAGTAGGTACCCGAGGCATATACCTGCTGAACCTCATCTGCACGAAGACCAAAAATCTTAATGTTCTCTGGTCCTGCAAGCTCAGAGATCTCAATATTTGAACCGTCATATGTACCAAGGGTCAGAGCCGCATTCATCATAAGCTTCATGTTTGAGGTACCAGAAGCCTCTGCACCAGCAACCGAAATCTGCTCTGAAATATCAGATGCAGCATAGATAAGCTGTGCATTTGAAACAGCAAAGTTTGGAATAAAGACAATCTTTAGACGACCCTCAATGCGCTCGTCGTTGTTAACCACGTCTGCAACGGAGTGAATAAGTCGAATGACTTCCTTTGCAAAGGTATAGCTCTGAGCAGCCTTACCCGAGAAAATAAAGGTTGTTGGAGCTGGCTTATAGCTTGGGTCATCAAGCATGCGGTTGTAGAGATACAAAATCTTAAAGACATTAAGCAGCTGACGCTTATATGCATGGAAGCGTTTTACCTGCGTATCAAAGATGGTATTGGTATCCATCTCAACACCGGTTGTCTTCTTGACGTATGCAGCAAGACGCTCTTTTTCTTCTTTCTTTGCAGCGTCCATCTTGTCCAAGAACTCAGCATTATTCTCAAAAGCAGAAAGCTTCTGAAGTTCATTGGCATCATCAAGCCAGCCGGTACCGATAGCCTCAGAAATAAGCTTTGCGTAAGCGGTATTTGCCTGTGCCAAGAAACGACGGTGGCAGATGCCATTAGTCTTGTTATTAAAGATTTCTGGACGAAGCTTGTAGAAATCCTTCAAAACACTCTGCTTCAAAATGTTTGTGTGCAGGTCAGAGACACCGTTAACCGAGTGGCTAAACAAAATAGAGAGGTTAGCCATACGAACGGTGTTATCCCACAACACAGCTGTTGAGGCGAGAAGTTCGGTGTTGCCGTTAGAGTCAACAAGCAGCTGCTCCTTATAGCAACGATCAACCTCGTCGATAAACATATACAAGCGAGGAAGCAGCTCACGGAAGGTGTTAATAGGCCACTTCTCAAGAGCCTCAGGCATAACGGTGTGGTTGGTATAAGAAATTGCATTTCTCGCGATATCAAATGCCTCGTTAAAGTCAACACCATGGTCATCGACAAGCAGGCGCATAAGCTCTGGTCCGCACATTGCTGGGTGCGTATCGTTAGTGTGGATACAGACGTGATCTGCAAAGTGTTCCCAATCCTCACCGTACTTATCCTTATAAGCACGAAGAATGGTCTGAAGACCAGCGGAAACAAACAAATACTCCTGCTTTAAGCGAAGAATGCGTCCGTGCTCACCAGAGTCATTTGGATACAGAATGGTTGAAATTGCCTCAACATCAGAGCGGAACTTATTAGCACGGGCATAATCGCCGGCGTTAAAAGCATCAAGATCAAAGTCTTCCTCTGCTGGCTCTGCAGACCAAAGACGCAGCTTATTTACGGTTTTTGCGCCATAGCCAACAATAGGCACATCGTATGGAACAGCCCTTACTACCTGGCCACCCTCTTGCGAGAACCAGAAATTGCCATTCTCGTCCTCATGCCTTACAACTGTGCCACCAAAGCGCACCAGTACGCTAGAATCGTCTTTTCTGACTTCCCATGGATATCCATTTGCCAGCCAGTTATCGGTACGCTCTACCTGGCGTCCATCCTTAATCTCCTGGCGGAAGAGACCATAACGGTATCTCATACCGTTACCAAAGCCAGCCATGCCCTCGTGCGCCATGGAATCAAGGAAACAAGCGGCAAGTCTACCCAGACCACCATTGCCAAGGCCAGGGTCTACCTCCTGAGCAGCAAGCTCCTGAAGCGAAGTACCCATTTCTTTAAGGCCCTCTGCAACAACGTCGGTGATACCAAGATTGAGTAGATAATTCTCAAGTAGTGGTCCTAGAAGGAACTCAAGAGAGAAGTAATAGACCTGCTTGTCAGCATGAATATAGGAGGTTGACTGAATTTCTCGCGCCTTTTCTGCAATGAGGTGGGCAAGAACGTTATAGCGCTCCTGATCAGTGCATTCTCCATAGTATTTGCCAAGAATCTTGATGAACTTATCGCGATACTGCTCTTCAAAGTCTTGTTTATCGTTAAAAATGTTTTGTCCGTTATTTACGGCCATGCTTCCCCCTCTTTGGAAGTTCTTTCTCAAACGCTAAAACAATGCCACCAAGCGGAGGAACAGACAGCTCTACCGAATAATCTCTTCCATTCCATGCCACTGGCTTGGTGGAAAGTTTCTTAGTATTCACAATACCCGAACCGCCAAACTCTTTTGCGTCGGAATTAAACACTTCTTTCCACACACCTGCAGAAGGCATGCCTAAACGGAAGTTCTGATGGGTTGCAACGTCAAAATTGATGAGAATAACCAGGTCCTCGGAAGGCTTTCTTCCGTGACGAACAAACGAGATGATTGATTGCTCATTATTGTCTGCGTCAATCCAATCAAATCCACGGTTGTCGTAGGCATACTGCCAAAGTCCTGGATGGTTCTTATAGAAATGATTAAGAGCCTTAATAAATGCCTGCTGATGAGCGTGAGTTGGATACTCCTCAGTCAAGTAATACTCAATACCCTCGTAGTAGCGCCACTCAATAAACTGCGCAATCTCGTTGCCCATAAAGTTGAGCTTAGCGCCCGGATGAGTCATCTGATGAAGCGCCAGAGCCCTCATGCCAGCAAACTGTCTCCACCAATCCCCTGGCATACGCTGAATAAGGCTACACTTACCATGAACAACCTCATCATGGCTGAATGGCAGCACAAAGTTCTCGTTGAACTGGTACATGCTAGAGAAGGTCAGAAGACGGTGGTTGCCTGGTCTATAAGGGAAATCAGTCTGACAATAGTGCAGAGTATCATTCATCCAGCCCATATCCCATTTAAGGTTAAAGCCAAGTCCTCCAACCTCTGGAGGATAGGTAACCAGCGGCCATGCTGTGGACTCTTCTGCAATCATAAGAACGTCAGGATGCTCTTTCTGAGCAGTCTCATTACAAAGACGCAGAAAAGCACTTGCATCCAAATCTTCTTCAGTTCCCTTATGGTTAAAACGCTTCTGAGAAGGATCGTCGATACCAAAATTCATATACAACATGCTACTGACGCCATCGACACGAATGCCGTCAGCGTGATACTCATTCAGCCACATGAGTAGGTTGGAAACAAGGAAGCTTCTAACCTCACCACGAGTAAGATTAAACTTAAGAGTTCCCCAGTTAGGATGCTCTTTTTCTTCAAAGAGCCTAGTGCCATCAAACTCTGCAAGACCATGAGCGTCTTTGCAGAAGCCTCCTGGGACCCAGTCCAAAATGACACCAATACCAGCCTGATGGCAGCAATCAATAAAGTGTTTGAACTGGGCTGGATTGCCATACCTTGAGGTGGGAGCAAAATAACCCGTTACCTGATAACCCCAAGATCCATCAAAAGGGTGCTCCATAACGGGGAGAAGTTCGATGTGGGTGTAGCCCATATCTTTAACGTAAGCTACCAGCTCTTCTGACAATTCATCATAGGTGTAGAAAGCATCTACGTTGGTATCAAAGTAGTCTTTAGGTTCTTCAGCCTGCTCTGCAGCTTCTGCACCAGCAGAATCTTCCTCTTGGGCAGTCGGGTCAGTATGCTGCTTCCAGCTTCCAAGATGAACTTCAAAGATGTTAAAAGGACTATGCAGGAACTTAAGCGATGCACGCCTTTTCATCCATGCATCGTCTTCCCAAACGTACACGTCTGGGTCAAACGTAATAGATGCCGTATGTGGCCTGACCTCTGCATAGGTACCATAGGGGTCAGCCTTAAAAATCTTCTGTCCAGAAGCGGATACAATCAGGAATTTATACAATACTTCCGAGGTGATTCCTGGAATAAAGCCTTCCCAGATTCCGCCGTATTTTGAACGAGAAAGAACGTTGACGGTATCATCCCAATTATTAAAATCTCCAACAACAGAGACAGAGGCCGCATTGGGTGCCCAAACCGCAAAATGATAGCCTTCAACTCCATCTTCTTGAACCGCAGGGTGTGCACCTAATTTCTTGTGGCTCTGGAACCATTTTCCTTGTGCAAACAAGTATGCATCCTGGTCACTTACTGCTAACGATGCATTTAACTCTGCCATGCTCACCTCCGCGCTTACCAATGAAATCTACGTATCTTGTAGATTTGTTATCCATAAAGACTCGTAGTTGATAGTTACTAAGATAAACCATTACAAGGTAAAACACGGTAACAAACACTCAATATGTCTTTCACCGATAAAAAACAACCGTACACGTTATTTTTTTGTTTTTACCGATTTTTGTTAATAATAGTGAATAAAAATTCAACTAAAAGAAATGGCAGCTTATCCAAATAAACTGCCATTTGATACAAAAACTTTTTATATAACCGTGAAGCGACTTAAGAAAGCTGGCTCCTACAAGTCCTCTTCCTAAAGTGATTCTTCAGGTTACTTGCAGCTACATCTTGCGTGGTACAGTCGTCTCAGCTGAAGGAGCATGTGCAGCAATTACATCAAGAGCTGCTGTCTCTTGGTCCTTCTCGCCAAAAGCAACTGCCCTACCGTATGCGTCGGTATCAAGAATTGCCTGGCGGAAGCGATCAGTTGTAAATCCATAAGGAGCACGACCCCACTCGTTGGTCTTCTGAGCTCGCTCAACAATGATGTCCAAATCAGCGTCAACTGATTCTGGAGTAATGTCCAGATCGGCCAAGGTGGTTGGGAGACCAAGCTTTCTATTAAGCGCCACCTGATCCTCAAGTGCCTTAAGGTTGCCGTCAAAGGCATAAAGAACGCAGGTACCAAAGGAAACAACCTCACCATGAAGGTGTTTCTCGACACGCTCGCCCAGAGCAGTAAAGGCATTGTAGAAGGCGTGAGCGGTTGAGGAATTGAAGTAATACGCACCGCGCTCAGCACCAATGTTGGTGGTCATGTTAGACACAATACCAGCAGTCACAATGATGTTCAGAACAACGTTCTCAAACGCCTCAGAGACAACACCAGCGCGCTTATCTGCCAGCGCCTGCTCTGCGTTATCAAACAGAGGCTCAATGCAAGCGCCTGCAGCAAGAGCTCGTCCCATAAGAGGGCTGTGGAGCAGCTCAACTTCTCTGGAAGAAAGCTCAACCTCAGGACCCTTAGAGAAAGCGTCACCAATTCCCGCCCAGAAGTACTCATCAGGACTCTCTGCAATAATCTGCGTATCAATAAAGGTATGAACAGGAAGCTCAGCAGGAATGAAGTACGTATCTGCAGAGCCATCTTCTTTATAGAAAACAGCAATTCTTGTTACAGGAGCGCAGTTAGAAGCAAGTGTTGGGAAGGTAAAGTATGGCTTGTCCAGGATGGTTGCAATCTCTTTACCCTCATCAATTGCGCGACCGCCACCAACAAGGAAGAGCATATCAGCAGCAATAACCTCAGGCATTGCTGCAATCCTCTTGGCATTTGCGTGCGTAGAGTTAGTGCCGTAAGAAATCCAGGAGGAGATAGAAACCTCAGAACCGGCAAGTGCGGCCTCAAGCTTTGGACGTGCCTTCTCCATTGCAGTTGGTCCACCAATGACTACGGCATTTTTGCCAAAGCGCTTAACAATATGCAGTACCGACTTATAAGCATCAACACCAATGGTGTATGAAGGCAGATACTCCGTAAATGTTCCGCGAGATTCCATCTTTTCCATAGAGTCCTCCAAAACCTATCTCAGAAAAGCGAGAATATAACTTTACCTGAACTAGTTATGTTTTTGCAGCATAAATCCTTGAACGAGCGTTTCCTCTGCCTCTTTATAGGCTGACGAGAAAAACTCAGTATCAAGCATTTGATACTGCGGGCAGCTCACACTATTCTGGCGATTCTCCTCTGCAATGCGCTGTATAACCTGAAGTGTTTGCTCAACATCTGAATGCGTAAACCCATACTGTGGATGAGCCTCGGCAACTGCAAAGAGCTCATCAGATGCTTCTGGCAGACGATTCATATCAAGCGAGCGCCCGTAAACATCAAAATCTGCTTGCTTACGAATACGTGCATCTTCTCCTGTCGGAATATTATGAGCACGCAAAAATGCCCGTGTATGAGTGTTATACACGTGGTCGCAAACAAGGTGGCACCAAATGCCCACGATAAGCTCTCTGAGCTGGCGCTGATCTACTAAGCTGCGCTGCTCAGGTGAACAATACGATACATTTGGCTGAATGAAGTCAGTCTGTAACAGATATTCGGCTGGATTAAGACCACCCATAAAATTACGCTGATAGCGCCTGTAACTTGGAATAGGCAAACTTCCTGGGTATGACTGATGGCTTCGACCGTATCTCACCTTGTGAGAATAGCCTGGAACCATAAAGCCAATGTGCACATCAGGCGCAACGTTTCCAAGCAGAAATGTATCAGGGTAGTGAATATCTACACCCAAGTAACCGGCTCCTTTCTCAAGGAGCCGGTCAGCATGAGCAATATGTACGTTCCAACTTGGCACTACAATTACCTGCTTATCCGCGAATTTCTCCGCCGGTAGAACGAAGAACCTTCTCCACAAGCTTTGTGTGGGTCTTCTCAACCTCTTCTGAAGTAAGCGTTCTGTCGTCTGCACGATACGTAAGCGAGAAGGCCATAGACTTCTTGCCTTCACCAACACGCAAAGCATCGCGGTACACGTCAAAGAGTCTGATGTCACAAAGAAGCTTGCCACCAGCAGACTTCAAACGCTGAATCAGTTGCTCTGCAGTAACACTCTCGTCAACAACAAGTGCCAGGTCAATGGAGATGCCTGGGTAGGTTGGAGGCTCAACAATAGGAAGGTCTTTCTGGGCTAGACGCAAGAGCGACGCAACAGAAATCTCAAAGGCAATTACAGGTACCTCAATGTCAAAGTTCTGGAGCGACAAAGGATGGATGTTTCCAACCCAACCGATATTCTCACTACCTGCAAGAATCTCAGCAGCGCGACCAGGCTGAAGCCAACCGTACTGCTCTGGCTCAGCTACACGGAAACGAACCTTAGGGATGCGAAGTGCCTCAAGCAGACCCTCAACAATACCCTTGGCATCAAAGAAATCGTAGGCTGGATACTTAGCATTCCAAGCGTCATCTGCTGGACGACCAACCAATACGCCACAGACATAGCTTGGCTCATCTGGCTGGCTCTTATCCTTATGTCCAAAGAGCACACGGCCCAGCTCATACATAGCAATGTTAGAGACGCCATGAGCAAGGTTGTATGCAATAGAACGCAGAAGACCTGGAACAATGGAGCGACGCATTTCAGACTGATCAGCAACAAGTGGGCTAATAACCTTTACCGGAACGCCTCTTCCCTCTTCGCTCATACCAAGCTTAGAGAGGTCATCTGGACTTGCAAACAGATATGACTTTGTCTCGTTAAGACCTAAAGCGCGCAGTGTACGACCAATCTTTCTAATCTGACGCTGCTCTTGGGTCAGTCCACCAGCATGGTTTCTTGCTGCCGGAAGTGTAGCCTCAATATCACCTTCGCCCCACAGGCGAACAATCTCCTCGATAAGGTCAACCTCACGCGTAAGGTCTGGGCGGTTTGTAGGAGCAACAACGCTCAGCTCTCCGTTGTCTGCTGGGCTAACCTTGCAGCCAAGGCGCGTAAGGCGAGAAACCATAAACTCTTCTGGAATTTGAGCACCTGCAAGGGCGCAGACGCGCTCTGGGCGAAGCGTAATAGTTACTGCCTCTTTTACCTTTGGATATACGTCAACAATACCTGGGCAGACCTCAGCGTCACAGCACTCCTCAAAAAGTGCTGCTGCAATATCCGCAACAGATGCGCAACCATTTGGATCTACAAGACGCTCATAGCGAATAGAAGCCTCGCTCATCAAATCAAGGTTTCTGCTGGTACGGCTAATGTGGCCATTATCAAAGACAGCGGATTCCAAAAGAACATCAACGGTATTCTCGGTAATTTCAGAATCCAGACCGCCCATAACACCAGCAAGTGCAATAGGACTCTTACCGTTATCTGTGATGACCGTCATATCGGACGTGAGCTCGCGGTCTTCTCCGTCAAGCGTCACAATGTGTTCACCGTCTTCTGCAGCACGAACCACAATGTGGTACTTGCCATCTTCCTTGGTAAGTTTTCCGAGGTCAAAAGCATGCAGAGGCTGGCCGGTCAGGTACATCACGTAGTTAGTAACATCAACAACGTTATTGATTGAACGACCACCACAAGCCGTAACGCGACGAGCAAGCCACTCAGGGCTTGGGCCAATCTTGACGTTACGAACCACGCGAGCGGTGTACCTTGAGCAAAGCTCAGAATCAGCAATAGTAACATCTACCTGCTCAGATGCATCTGCACCAGACTCAGACGTAACACGCGGAAGCTCAATGTGAGTATCAGTGTCATAGATTGCAGAAACCTCAACAGCCATACCTGTCATAGAAAGGCAGTCGGGGCGGTTAGGGGTAATCTCACAATCAAGGACAACATCAGACATGCCCAGGTAATCGGTAAGAGGCATGCCAATAGGAGCATCCTCGGGAAGAATCATAATGCCGCTCTGATCATCACCAAGACCAAGCTCGCGAGAAGAACAGTTCATGCCGCAAGACTCAACGCCACGCAGCTTTGACTTTTTAATCTTAAAATCACCAGGAAGCACGGCACCAATCATTGCAGTAACAATGTGATCTCCCTGGTTAAAGTTCTGAGCACCGCAAACAATCTGTAGAGGAACAGGATTTCCGTCCTTATCAACATTGTTATTGCCCACGTCAACCAGGGTAACGTACATGTGATCAGAATCAGGATGAGGCTCTTTGCTTACAACCTGAGCAGTAACAACATGGTCAAGATTTGCGCCGACACGCTCTATAGCCTCAACCTCAGTACCAGTGCGCACAAACTCACGCTCAAGGTCTTTTGGGTCCTGAGGAAGATCAACGAGCGTCTTCAGCCATTCATAAGATACACGCATGTGATTGCCTTTCTAATAAGACGCCGATGATTAGAACTGACGCAGGACTCTCTGGTCACCAGAGATGAGCATGCGCAGGTCAGGAAGGTCATAACGGAGCGCTGCAACACGCTCAACACCAATGCCAAAGGCAAAGCCTGTGTACTTCTCGGAATCAATACCGCAATATTTGAAGACATTAGGATCAACCATGCCGCAGCCAAGAATCTCAAGCCAGCCCGTGTTCTTGCAGAAACGGCAGCCCTCACCGTGGCAAACACCACAAGAAACATCTACCTCGCAGCTTGGCTCGGTGAATGGGAAGAAGTGAGGACGATAGCGGGTAGCGCGGTCCTTACCAAAAATCTCACGAGTAAAATGATCAAGGGTACCTTTGAGGTCACCAAAGGTAATTCCCTCATCAACAACAAGGCCTTCCATCTGCGTAAATTGAGGCAAGTGGTTGGCATCTGCTGTGTCAGGACGGAATACCGTACCAGGGCAAATCATGTAAATAGGAGGCTCTTTTGTCTCCATGGTGTGTACCTGAACGCCAGAAGTCTGTGTACGAAGAAGCACGTCAGACTCGCCCAGTACGTGCGACTCTTTTCCTTCTGGTGCATTGTCCACTACGTAGAACGTATCCTTACCAGAACGGCTTGGATGGTCCTCTGGAGCATTCAGAGCTGTGAAGTTGTAGTAGGTGGTCTCAACATAAGGGCCTGTCTCAATGGTGTAGCCCATGCTGATAAAGATGTCTTCCATCTCCTCACGTACCTGCTCAATGAGGTGCTGAGTACCAGGACTCAGACGACGACCTGGAAGGGTAATATCAGTTGCCTCAGCATTAAGCTGGGCTTCAAGGGCTTCTCGCTTTAAGGCAAGCTGACGCTCGCGAATAGCGGTCTCAACGTTAGCACGAACGGTATTTGCAAGCTGACCCATTTGAGGGCGCTGATCTGCGGGAACCTGACCCATCATACGCATAATTGCTGTAAGAGAGCCCTTTTTACCCATTGATGCAACGCGTACCTTCTCAAGCGCTTCAAGGTTTGTTGCCTTAGCAATTCCTTCAAGTACTTGCTCGCGAATTGCCGAGAGTTCCTCAGACATTCCCATGTAATTACCCTTTCAATAGAAAACCGCCCCTGAGCATGTGCCCAAGGACGGAAAATTTCCGCGGTACCACCTCGGTTGATTGCGCAGTTTTCTCTCTGTGCAATCCACTTGAAAGCCTAGTCTCGTTAGGCGGACGACTTCCCTACTGAGCAGAAACTGCCGTTCAAGTTGTAGCTCGGGAGTGAACTCTACCAGCGCTGTGCAGGTGTTTCTCAACCACGAACACCCTCTCTGTTCACAACGTGCTCCGGCAGACCTCTCCGTCAACGCACTTTGTTCAGAGTATCACACTGTGCGAGTTTTGAGCAGCAGCACAACCCTTTTTACCAGAAAGATAAACAAAAGCGTAACAACCGCGAGAAGAACGATGGTTCCTCCAGGTTTAAGGCCAAGCTCATAGGAGACAACAAGTCCACCAAGTGAGGTCAGCATACCCACCGTGCTTGCATACAAACAACATTGCTTCCAGCTGCGGGAAATCTGCAAAGCACAGGCAACAGGAACTACCATCATAGATGAAACAATAAGTGAGCCAACCGTTCTTGCTGCTACGGCAACCACCAAAGCTACTGCGATAACAAAGCCAAAATTAATAAGACTTACGGGTACACCAACACAACGGGCATGACGCTCATCAAAAGACATCAAGAAAAGTTCTTTTCTAAGGAAGAAGCAGAATGCGACTGCAAGTACACTAATGACCACAATCATCTGAACTTCTTGCTCGCTTACGGTCAGGATAGAGCCAAACATAAAGCTGTTGAAGCTTGATGAGTTAGGAACAAAACCTGACAAAACGCCCGCTAGACCAATACCAGCTGCCATCACAATAGCAACTGCAAGCTCTGACTGGTCTTTAAAGTGACGACGCACTCCCTCAACACAAAGCGCACCACCCAAACAAGCGGCAATTGCTCCGGCAACAGGATTAATACCTGCAATCATGCCGCCTGCAACACCTGCAAGAGAGGTATGTGAGAGAGCATCGCCAATCATAGAAAGGCGCTTCAATACAACCGTAACGCCTACCAGCGGAATAATTGCTCCCAGAAGAATTCCCACAAGAATTCCTCGCTGCATAAATACGTATTCAAACATTTACGCCCTCCTCTCATGCGAGTCTTGGGCATCTTGAACAACGTCGGACGCAGGACCAAGGGACTCCGTTAAAGCAAAATCATCTAATTTTCCGCGATTGTGGTCGTGGACATGATGAGAGTCAAGGTCACAGTGAGCGCCATGAACTGCACAGTGATCATGACCGTGACCCCTACCTGCAATTTCTGTAGCTTTGTGGTCAGCAACTTCAACAACTCGACAAGCCAGCGCATCAAGAGCTGCAAGATCATGCGTAACAATAAGTACCGCAAGATCTCGAGCTGCATGGGCTTCTCGCACTAGGCTATAGAAATGATTGCGACTCTCTTTATCAAGACCAGTTGTAGGCTCGTCCAGGATAAGTAGTGATGGATTTCCTACCAGCGCGCAGGCAAGGCGAACTCTCTGGAGCTGTCCTCCAGAGAGCTCCCTAATAATACGCGTGGAAAAATCAGTCATACCTACAAGGTCAAGTGCCTCAAGCGTGCGCTCGCGACGCTCTTTTGCGCTCATCTTTACCTTTTTGGCACGAGCATACTGACTTGCATCTACTAGTTCGACGACGCTTGCAGGAAAGCGATTAACCGATTCTGAAGGGAGCTGTGGGACATAGCCTACACGCTCCCAGTCTTTAAACCGAGTCGAGGGCGTTCCAAAAAGAAGTGACTTACCACTTGTAGGTTCAAGCTCACCCACCACAATTCGAGAGAGCGTAGATTTACCAGCTCCGTTATCACCAATAAGCGCGCAAATCTCACCTTGATGAACGTCTAAATTTACATCGCTTAAGACACGCGTCTTCTTGTAAGAAAAACTCACGTCTTGAAGCGAAACGGCTATCTGACTTTCCTGCAACACGTCCTCCAAACATCCAGCCTAAGCTGGCAACACACTATGCGAGAGCGCCCTTAAGAGCCTTGAGGTTCTCGCGCATAACAGAGAGGTAATCCTCGCCTGCCTTGAGCTCCTCGTCAGTAAGACCCTCAAGTGGGTTGAGCTCTTCAACACGAGCTCCTGTTGCTTCAGCAATTGCCTGAGCAACCTTAGGGCTTACCAGTTCCTCCGTAAAAATAACCTTTACATTATGCTCTTTTACGAACTCCGTAATCTCTTTCATTTCCTGAGCATTTGGCTCTGCATCTGCCTCAACACCCTCAATAGGCATCTGAGTGAGACCATAAGCCTCGCACAAATAACCAAATGCCTGGTGAGAAACAACGATGGTCTTGTTAGGTAGTGAATCCAGACCCTTGTGGAACTCATTATCAAGCGTATCAAAGTCTGCATTTGCTTTATCAAGATTGGCAGCATACTCTGACTTGTGCTCAGAGTCCTTCTCGGAAAGGGCATCACAAATATTCTTCATCTGAATCTTTGCATTCAGAGGGCTCAGCCAAACGTGAGGGTCAGTTCCGCCATGGTCGTGATCGTGGTCATGATCATGGTCGTCTTTCTTCTCCTCATGATCGTGATCATCGTCCTCTTCAAGCTCAAGAAGTTTAACGTCTTTGCTGGTCTCAACTGCTGTAAGTTTTGTGCCAGAACCAAGTCCATCAAGTACGTCCTTGACCCAGTGCTCCATACCAGCACCGTTGTAAATCAAGAAGTCTGCTTCCTGGATAGTCTTCATATCCTTGCTGGATGGCTCCCAATCATGTGGCTCAGTACCTGCTGGAACGAGGCATGTTACCTCAGCATGATCGCCAGCGATGCGCTTTGCAAAATCATACATAGGATAAAAACTTGCAACAATGCTGAGCTTCTTCTGGTCTTTATTATCAGAAGCTCCTTCTTGCTTTTGAGCCTCAGGCTTGCAGCCAGCAAGAATAGCACTCACGCCAAAAGCGGAAGCTACAAGTGCGCTACGACGAGAAACGGTTGGATTCAAATTCATGTTACATCTCCCAAAACTATAAAAACCAATACGGTGTAGTGCCAAATTCTTCAAACAAAATCGTGCGATTGTCCTCACTACCAAGCATAAAAACATGGCGAGAAACCCATGTTTCTCCTCACTTCTTTGCCTTTCTACTCACTTCTCATCATCTGAACATGCATTCATGCTTCCCCTTTAGCACGAAAGCGGGCTGTCTTCCGACAGTCCGCTTTCTAAAAGTTAGCCTTAGTATACATATTCCAATTCAAGTCAACGATAAATTTCTTATCTTTTCCACAAACGGAATTGGAATAAACAGGTTAACTGTTTTATCTCTTGCTAACCTACTGATCTTTCTCCGCATACGGAGTAATAATCAGATCTCCACTATTATACTCACCCAAATAAACCTCTGAAGCAGACTTATAACCTTGATGCTCAAGTTCTCTTTCAAGCCAATTCTCTTCCAGGTCCAGCGTCTCAAGAATATTTGTCTGAACTTGTCCGTCAGTAATAAGCGGGAATCTAACGTTCTCTTCTCCTTTTTTAACAATAATCAACTGTCCATTTTGCTCAAGAATGGCACGCTTAACGTCTGAGATATAATTCACTCCTGCCTGGCGAAGCTTCAGCGACACATCGTAGGCAGTGAGACCCATAGACCTACAGTTGTCTACAAGCAGCTTGCCCTTATCAATAACAATAACAGGACGTCCATCAATCAACTGCTTGACCAGCATATTGTTTGTTCTCAACCATTTAAGAACCATAACAATAATGAGCCAAATAAGCAGGACAAGGGTGAACTGCAAAATGGTAATTGAACTGTTGTAGATCATGCCGCCAACAATGCCGCCAAGTACAAAGTTTTGAACCTGGTCAATTGCTGCAGTTGGTGCTAGGTTTCCTTTTCCGCTGACGTTAATTGCCAGAACAAGCGAGAAAAGACCGATGCACAATTTAATGGCAACTTCTAAATAAAAGTTCATCGATCTACTCCTCTACATGCTTAATATCATTACCAATGAGATTGATCTGTTCAATGACATAGTCATTCTCGGTATTTTTCAAAACGTGATAATACTTACCGTCAACCTCAAGATACGAGGGATTTCCCTGGCTATCAAAGGCAACGTACACGTGGTCAAAATCAACCTCAAGACGTCGAGCGAAGCTTTCTTGTGAGGAAACAATTGACTCATAGTGCTTACTTGCCTGATTAACCTCTAGCACACGATCAAGCTGTAGAAGTCCAAGAAAAATTAATGAGAACAGCGCAATAAGCGCCAGCTCACGATACTTAGAATTCTTTCTATCGCGCATGTAATGCACAAGCGAGAAGATCATCAGAAGTGCAACAAGGCCAAATAGAACAAGCTGAGTCCAGTCAAATACTGTCGCATGGTGAATTAAATAATTATGGGAATAGAACTCCATAGGCTTCCTTTAGTTTGCATTACTCAAGATCTGCTGCTTAAGCCTTGTAAACGCTCTTTCCTCCAAGGAACGTCTCTTCAAGCTGAAGATCTTTTGTAACAACAATAAAGTCAGCATCATATCCAGGACGAATGAAGCCACAAACATCATCAATACCACAGGAACGAGCTGGGTTTTCTGAAGCCATACGAACTGCTTCTTCAGCAGATACAATACCCCAGTCAAAGACGTTCTTCACGCCTTCAAACAGACGAAGGATTGAACCTGCAAGGCTGTGAGACTCATCCATCAGACGAGCAGTTCCACCTTCAACAACAACAGGGAAATCGCCTAGTTTGTACTGTCCATTAGGCATACCACCTGCACGCATGCAGTCTGTAATAAGAACGGTATGGTCATATCCCTTTGCATTTACCAGAGCGCGAACAGCAATAGGATTAAGGTGATGGCCGTCGCAAATAGCCTCTGCATAGGTACCGTGGGTGGTCATTGCAGCGCCAACCATACCTGGCTCACGGTGGTGAAGACCGCTCATGCCGTTATAGGTATGAACAAAGATGTCTGCACCAGCGTTTACGCAGGCAAGAGCTTCCTCATACGTTGCATCGGAGTGACCAAGTGCAACATGAACACCGCGGTCTGCCATCTCTGCACAGAACTCTGGAGCGCCATCGCGCTCTGGAGCAATAGCAATCTTGGCAATCCAGCCGTCGGCACGCTCCTGCCACTCATCAAAGACCTCTACATCTGGATCAAGGAAGTACGCAGGATTCTGGGCGCCCTTGTGTTTCTCGGTAAAGAAAGGTCCCTCTAGGAAGATGCCCTGGATGCGAGCAGCATCAATGCCGTTTGCCGCAATTCCCTCTGCTGCATCAGCAACGGACTCACAAGCATCGCCAGTTTGCTCAACACTTGCGGTTAGTGTTGTTGGAAGCCAAGAAGTTACACCGTTAGAGAGCAAACCCTGGGCAATCTCAATGACGCCATCAGGATCGCAGTCCATAATATCGTGGTCCAGAAAGCCATGGATATGGGTATCAACAAGGCCAGGTGCCACCCAAGAACCAGTGCGGTCAATAATCTCGCAGTCTGGCTTCTCTTTAGTGAAATGACCAAATACACCGTCTTCTACGAGCAAATATCCTGGACCAGAAGTTGCTCCTGGTAAAAAGAACTTATCTGCTTTAACTGCAAATGTACTCATACGTACCTCAATCATTCTCAAAAGGACGCGCCATAGGCACGTCCTTCTTAGTAATTCCTATAGTGAGTGAATTGTAACACCCTTAACCACTCGATTAACCTGACCAGTTGGAGAAGGTGTGTCCGGTTTGTTGTTAACACGGACTGAGTTCAAGAGCGCCACCACCTGAGCAACCATTACAAAAGGCAGAGCCAAATAAGGTGCTGGTAGAGGCTCTGTAAATACTGGAAGACTAAATGTTCTTCCCGTAAAGTTTGTTGCCCCCTCTTGCTCAATACCAATGGTCAGAGCAGCAATCTGGTCTCCCTTAATCTCGTCAAGAATATCCAGATCATATTGACGCGTATAAGGGTTATTGGAAACAAAATCAAACACCAGGGTGTGTTCGTCGACAAACGACTTTGGTCCGTGGCGATATCCCATTGAGGAATCCCACGACGTTGCATTAATACCAGCTGCAAGCTCCAAAATCTTAAGCTGAGCCTCATGAGCAAGACCCACAAAAGGACCAGAACCCAGATAGGTAATGCGGTTGAAATCGCTCTTAAGCCACTCAGCAATCTCTTCCTCGCGCTCAATTACCTGCCTACCCAGCTCAGCAGCATCAGAAATCCAAGCCTTCTTCTGCTGGTCATCAGCACTATCAAAGACAAGTGTTGCAAGAAGTGTCATGCAGCTATAAGAGCCAGTCATTGCAAATCCCTGGTCATTTGCGCCAGGAATAAGAAGAAGCAGCGTATCGTCTTTACCTGCGGACTCAACGGCAAGCTTTCCCTCAGGAGCGCAGGTAATATTGATGAGCAGAAGATTTTTGACAATCTTGCGAGCAATATTTACTGCAGCAAGGCTCTCTGGACTATTACCAGAGCGCGCAAAAGAAACCAGTACCGTTGGATCTTCTGGATCAAGGCTGCCATAAGGATCAGAAACAATATCAGTAGTTGCAACAGATGCAAACTCAAAAGAGCCCTTCTCGCCATGAGAACGAAGATACGGAGTAATGGTATCGCCTACATATGCCGAGGTACCTGCACCCGTAAAGACCACGCGGGTACGACAACCCTCGCCAAGATTGCGAGCACGCTCGACAAACTCTTTAATTGCAGAAAGGTTCTCCTGATAAATGCCAAAGGTAGATTCCCAAAGCTCAGGCTGCTGCTTAATCTCGGCAGTTGTAATATGAGCGCCTAGTGCCTTTAGCTCTTCTTGGCTCTTCTTAAACATTGATATCCCTTCTCACAGTTATTTAACTGCGTGTATGTACAATTTTGTATCTAAACTGATCCGCACGAGCCACGCTTAGTGTGAACTCAACAATGATATTTCTGTCGTTGTAGGTTGTGCGTGTGAGACTCAAAACAGGCGAGCCTTCAGAAATTTGCAATAAAGTGGCGTCATCTGAGCGAGCAATTGAAGCCTTGAACTCCTCTTCTGCTACGCCAATCTTTATGTTGTAGTCTTCTTCAAAATTTTGGTAGAGAGATTTTTGCTCAACATCATGAGCAGTAAGCGAGAAAAACTGTGAAACTGGAAGATACGTTACTTCCAGCATCATAGGCACGTCATCGGCACTTCTTAAACGCTTGATGCGGAAGAGTTTCTCGCCAAGAATAACGTGCATATGTTGGGCTAAGAACTTATTAGCCTCAATAGTGTCAAACTCCAGAATAGTTGTCTTAGGGACTCGACCTAACTGACGCTGCTGGTCAGTAAAGCTATAGCCTCCCATAAGGTCTGTTGCACGTTCAGAGACGTCTGCAACAAAGGTACCGCGGCCACGCTGACGATAAATGAGCCCCATGTGTTCAAGCTCTTGCAGGGCAAGTCTTACCGTGGTGCGAGAAAGTCCGTAGGAATCGGAGAGTTCACGCTCAGAAGGAAGTGGATCATCTGGATCCATCTCGTTCTCAATACGATAGCGCAGCATATTTGCTAGCTGCTCGTAGAGTGGTTGTCTTCCCATAAAAGCTGCCATCAAACTCTCCTATAAAAAGACGGGTGCCCAACAAGTGGACACCCGCCACACTTACTTAACCCCAAATATATGGGAGAACGCCAAAGCCAGAACCAAGAAGTGCAATTACCAGAAGCAGGCAGATGCACATAATTGGAGTCCAGTTACGCTTTGCCATGAGGTAGTACAGGCAAAGGGTAAGAGCCAGTGGAATAAGCTTTGGGCAAACGCCGTCGAGGATCTTCTGAATGTCAATAGAGACAGGAGAAGTAACTTCCTCGCCAACAGTTACCAGATTAACGCCGTTACCGACTGGAGCAATAGCAGTGGTGCCATCCTTGCCATCAGCAGTCTTGCCGCCGATGAACATAACGGACTCAGGGTCCTTCTTGTAGTCAGCATAGGAACCCTTAGCAAAGAGAGCCTTGTCATACTGACCAGAAGCAAGCTGCTCATCAGAAAGAGTTACCTGAGAAAGAACAACGCTGTGTGTCTCACCGTTAGGGATGTTTGCGCCAGCGCCAAGCTTGGTTCCGCCGTAGCAGACAACCAGGCAGCCAACAACAAAGACGCCCAGGATAGATGCAGCACGAGTGAACTCTTTTGCGTTCTCGGTGAGCAGAGTAATTGCGTCAGTACCCATCTTGTAGGAAAGGTTCATCAACCAATAACGTACCGCAAACTGTGCGATGTTAAAGATGATGAGGAACAAGAACGGTGCAAAGACGTTGCCGGAAATTGCCATGTTAGAGGTAATACCAGCAGTAATTGGAACAAGGGTGAACCAGAACAGTGCGTCACCAATGCCACCCAGAGGGCCCATTGCAGAAACGCGGACTGCACGAATGGTTGGGATATCCAGCTTGTTCTGCTCAAGAGAGAGAACAATACCCATAACAAAAGTGACCAGGAATGGGTGGGTATTGTAGAACTCAAGGTTATGACTCATGGAAGCAGCAAGGTCATCCTTGTTGTCGCCGTGAATCTTCTCAAGACCTGGGAGGATACCGTAAAGCCAACCAGCTGCCTGCATTCTCTCGTAGTTGAAGGAAGCCTGCAGGAACAGGGAACGCCACACCATCTTGTTGAGCGTCTTCTGATCAAGTGGCTCAGCAGGAGTGGTGTTCTGATAGGTATCAGGAATATTAAATGCCATCTTCGAAGTCACCTCCAGCAACAACAGCAGGAGCAGCATTCTTTACCTTGGTCTGGAGCTGGTAATCCCAGAATGCGATACCAAAACCGATGAGAGCAAGAAGCAGAAGTGCTGGACCAGAGAGCTCAGGAATGCTGATAAATACGATTGCAGCTGCAAAGCCCATGAGGAAGAAGCCCCAAAGCTCGCGAGAAACCATAACCTTCAGCAGGATTGCAAAGCCGACGAAGCGCATCATGCCACCGGCGACGGACAGTGCATTCATGAGCCACTTTGGAATTGCAGTGGTGATCTGAGTGCCAAATGCAGCACCACCCAGGAAGAACAGGGTAACAATAACACCAAAGAAAAGACCAAGGGCAGCCATTGCGCCGTAGTTAATACGAGCAATTCCCTTAGGATCGGCCTTCTCGGCGTATGCATCAGCAGTTGCCATTACGGGGGACATAATGGTAAAGATGATGGTTACTGCATACTGGCCAAGCAGGGAGAATGGAATTGCTGCAGCTACAGCAGCCATTGGCTCAAGCTTAGTAGTGATTGCAAAGACTGCAGACATAATGCCGCCGATAACAGCATTAGGTGGCTGTGCACCACCAACAGGCATGTTACCGATGGTCATAAGCTGATAGGTACCACCAACAATGAGACCAGTCTGAACGTCACCAAGAATCAAACCAACCAAAAAACCAGTTACGATTGGCTGGTAAAGAGACTCGAGGAAACTAAACTGATCGATGCCAGCGATAAACGCAACGATGAAAATTAATAACACCTGAATAGGGCTAACATCCATCTTAACTCCTCCTTTCAAACACACCATAACTACCGATGACGATGATCGGCAGACTATTCGAATACCTTTGCCAACCTGCTAGAAACGTTGCACCATTGCAACTTTTTTGTCATCTCTACCAGGAAGTTGCGCGCAAAAACTTACTCGAATAGCTTTGAGATATCCTCGACCGGGGTCGTAGGAACACGCCTAATCTCTAGAGTCACCCCCAATTCCTGAAGCTCACGGAAGGCAGCGACGTCCTTATCGTCTACCGCCACACTTGTGGCGACCTGTCGCTTTCCCTCAGCCATGTGCATATTGCCGATGTTCACCTTTTTGATAGGAACACCGCCCTTGACCAGAGTGAGGACATCCTCTGGATTCTCGGCAACTAAGAAAATGTGCTGGCTTGCTGAAGCCTTGTGGATAACATCGATGGTCTTCTGAAGCGTAAAGTACCTGGTTGCAACGCCGCTAGGAGCTGCCATATCCATAAGACCCTGACGCATTTTATTTCCTGCTACCTCGTCATTAGCAACAAGGATGAGGTTTGTACCAAGGGTGCCGTTCCACTGAGTAGCAACCTGGCCATGAATCAAACGATTATCGATTCGAGCAAGCTTGATATCTGGTTCTCCCATAACAAGTTCTCCTCTCTTTGCACGCACATTTGTACGTGCTATCTGCGATTCTCATCGCACTACTCGCAACTTACGCTGCGTGTTTTACTGCAAATTATTTATTGTTGGGAACGCTGATTAAAGCCCAACGATCCAACGTGATAACCACATTTGGAGCAAACTCAACATCTACTGTTTCTTTTTTGACGTCTTTTACTACGCCATACATTCCGTTGTTGGTCTTAACCTTCTGACCTGCATGAAGATTCTTCAGAAACTCTGAAGTTGTTCCCGCCTTTTTAGAAGAGGCTCTCCAAACAAAGAAGGAATAAACAAGGCCCAAAATTACCAAGAACGCGAGAAGAACAATGGATGAAGCAAGAATGTTCTCTGCTAGATTTGCCATGTACATCTCCTTAACTCAACAACAAAACGCTACTTAAATACCATCGTCTCCGAAGATGTCATCTTCTGGCTCAACCTCAAGCTCAAGACGCTTATGAACAACTCCCTGGCTACCAGCTAAAACAGCAGTATCAACCAGCTCTTCAAGAGAGGTATCTGCCATGCGGCTACCAAGTGTTTCAAGAAGCATAGGAAGGTTTGTGCCGGTAACAACTTCTACGTTTGAATAACTCTGAGCAATAATCATTGCCTGATTAAAAGGTGTTCCGCCAAGCAAATCGCAGAAAACCAGCACACCGTCAGTAGTGTCAAGAAGATCTGAAATTGTTGCAGAAAGAGTTTCTGGGTATGTTGCAGCACCGGCTTCAATAAAAGGAACGGGAACAAAAGCTTCTTGCTCACCAGCAATCATCTTTAAAGCATCAGCAAGTCCGTTTGCAAAAGTTCCATGACCAGTTAAAACGCAACCTACCATGTCAAACTCCTTTCAAAGAGCTGGAAACTATCTGGGGAGCTACGCGGAAAGCTAGGGGTGTTGAAGCTTCTCTCTAAGTGGTAGATACCAGATAACAACCTAACATAAGTATAGTCTAGTGAGCATCTTGAGATGTGTACGTTAACAATCGCCGGTTTAACGGTACTATTTTTACCGCAAACGGTACACATGTTGTTATTTTCGCAGGTAGATATATGGATAAATTGTGACGATGCACTAAAAATTTAGAGCTATTCTTGAAAAATGAGAAGTTCTTATAACGTGCCTTTATACGTAATAAACGTAGTAAACAACCCTAAAATCCTGCTCAAATACGGCGAGAAAATAAAATTGGTATTAAGAAATTATGTACTGGTATCTTTTTTTATAACATCTAAAGAAAAGTTTCTTGATGGTGCTTTGGTTAAATAGATTTAATCCAATTTCATTTGCAGTGGCGCTGCTCCATAGTGTTTCTCGCCCCTGCTTTCCTCTGAGCACTTTGTGTGCACTGTCTTTTAGACGAGGTGATATGCGTGATTGTTACCGTAACACTCAATGCATCCATTGATAAGGCGTACTACCTGGACTCTCCTGTTGTAGATGGAACGGTACACAGAGTCTCGGTGGTAGATAACAGCGCGGGTGGCAAGGGCCTTAACGCCTCACGAGCCATCACCACCCTAAACTACCCCGTTTGTGCCACAGGATTTATTGGCGGTAATAACGGAAGATACCTTGTTGAGTTGGCTCATAAAGATGGCATTACCAGTGATTTTATTTATACCGAGCAAGAAACCCGCTCATGCATTAATATCCTGGAGCCAAGCGGGCAATCAACTGAATTCTTAGAGCCTGGACAGCCTGTACTTCCTGAAGAATTCCTTGCTTTCAAGGCAAAACTTGTCCAGCTTACCAACGAAGCCGAAGTTGTTACCTTTAATGGCAGTGTTCCCAAGGGCATTTCTGCCGAAAATTACAAAGAACTTATTGAAGAGACCATGGCTGCGGGCGTGCCTTGCATTGTAGACGCATCCGGTGCACTGCTCGCCTCCTGTATTGATGCCCTTCCTACCATGATCAAACCGAACACCGATGAAATCGGTCAACTTCTAGGAAGAGAAGTAACTACAGAAGACCAGGTCATTGAGGCGGCTCAGGAACTGCATAAACGCGGCATTAAAATTGTAGTTGTCTCGCTTGGTGCAAAAGGTGCACTCATGGTTTCTGATGAAGGAACCTTTAGAGCAAATCCTCCAAAAATTGAAGCTATTAATCCTGTTGGTGCAGGAGATACCCTTGTTGGCTCATTTGCTGTTGCACTTGCTCAGCAAAAACCAACTTCAGAGTGTCTTACCTTTGCGCTGTCATGTGCTACCGCAAGTTGCCTATCTGCAGGTACCGGTCGCTTTGATCAAGATGTTGCAACAGAAATTCATAAGCAGGTCACAATCAAAAAGATTGCTGAATAATATGCAGCAAGACAGGTTTCTCGCCAAAGGTTACAAAGACAAAACGATTTCTAGAAAAAGTTGCATAACAGAGTAAGAGAAACGTTACAATTTTTTCAGTCAATCAAAGAGCCCATTAGGGCGAAAGGAGCAATAGATGTTCGTTACTACTAAGCAGATGCTTCTTGACGCACAGGCTGGCCATTATGCTGTTGGCGCCTTTAACGTTGAGAACCTTGAGTTTGTAATGGCTGTTGTTAAGGCAGCAGAAGAGCGCCGCTCCCCTGTTATTCTTCAGACCACTCCTGGCACCATCAAGTACGCAAGCCTTGATTACTTTGCTGCCATGGTTCGTTGTGCTGCTGAAGAGGCAACTGTTCCTGTTGCTCTTCACCTTGATCACGGTGATGGCTTTGACCGCTGCATTCAGGCAGCTCGTGCTGGTTACACTTCCGTCATGATTGACGGCTCTCACGTTCCATTTGAGGACAACATTGCACTTACCGCATCCGTAACCAAGTTTGCTGGCCCTATCAACCTTCCTGTTGAGGCTGAGCTTGGCAAAGTTGGCGGTAAAGAGGACGACGGCCCAGCTGTTGAGGGCGAGAACCCCTACACTGATCCAGACCAGGCTGAGGAGTTTGTTGCACGCACTAACTGCACTTCTCTTGCAGTTGGCGTTGGTACCGCTCACGGCGTCTACCACGGCACACCTCACATTGAGCAGGGCGTCCTCAAGGCAATCCGTCAGCGCCTTGATATTCCTCTGGTTCTTCACGGTACTTCTGGTGTTCCAGATGACCAGGTAGCAGAGGCAATTCAGAACGGTATTTGCAAGGTCAACTACGCAACCGAGCTCCGCCAGGTCTTTACCGCAGCCTTCATGAAGTACATGTCAGAAAACCCTGGCAACTTTGATCCAAAGAAGCCTTCCGTTCCTGGTATGGAAGCAATCACTCAGATTGTTGCAAGCCACATGGATAACCTGGGTTCTTCCCACAAGGCATAAGCGTCAAGGCATAGCCGTCGCACGTATCCTGCTTTTGCAGATAAAAATATGGCGAGAAGATCGATTGGTCTTCTCGCCTTATTGTTAAAAGCAAAGCGTTGTTGAAAACGCAAACCTTAGCAAATCTTGCAAATCCAGTCTGCCTCTGGAGCCTCAATCTCGCCAGACTGAATGCTGGTCAGCGTGTTGCGGAGCTTAGACATAACTGGTCCAACAGCCTCCATACCAGCGCCAAAGACAATCTCTTTCTGGCCGTCAACAACTTTGCCAACAGGAGAAATAACAGCAGCAGTACCGCACATACCGCACTCAACAAACTGGTCAAGCTCGTCAAAGCGGACAGGACGCTCAACAACCTTCATGCCCAGCAGGTCTTTAGCAACCGTTGCCAGAGAGCGACGGGTAATAGAAGGCAAAATGGAATCTGTGTAAGACTGTGGAATAACCAGGGTTCCCTCTTTATCAACAAAGAGGAAGTTTGCGCCACTGGACTCCTCAACATAGGTACGAGAACCAGAGTCAAGATACATGCTATCAGCAAAGCCCTGCTCATGTGCCCAGGTAGTTGGGTACAGCGACATAGCGTAGTTCAGGCCAGCCTTGATGTTGCCGGTTCCGTGAGGAGCAGCGCGGTCATAAGGAGAAACGGTCAGTGCGACAGGAGCAACGCCGTTAGAGTAATACGCTCCAACTGGAGTGACCATAATGCGGAACTCATAGGTAGGAGATGGCTTAACACCAACAGTATTTCCGGTACCAATCATAAATGGACGAACATACAGCGTAGCACCCGTACCAAATGGTGGAACCCATGCTGCGTTTGCAGAAACAACCTCTTTAACAGCAGCGACAAATCTATCCTCAGGAAATGGTGGCATGACAAGGCGAGATGCAGAGTCAACCATACGCTGAGCATTGAGATTAGGACGGAAGCAGACAATATCGCCAGAAACTGTGGTATAAGCTTTTAAACCCTCAAAAACTTCCTGGCAATAATGGAAGATGTTTGCGCATTCAGACAGCGTAATGCTGTGGTCGGTGGTAAGGCCACCCTCATCCCAAGCACCGTCTTTGTAGTGGGCAACGTAGCTGTAGTCACACTGCGTATATGCGAAGCCAAGCGCTGTCCAATCGATGTCTTTCTTCTCCACTGAGTTTGCCATGGCTTTCCTTTCTCCGTGGGTTTTAAAGAATGAACTTCATCATAAACATGCGGATATGAATACCTAGTCCTATTAAATAGTTTGTAACCGAATAGATATTTTGCGGTATAACGTACATGAGCTGAAGGGAGCAAAAATGAATATCAAACTTAAGAGGACTTACGATGCGCCAGAAGCTGACGATGGGTATCGCGTGCTGGTAGATAGACTATGGCCTCGTGGTATCAAAAAAGAGAACCTACACGCTGATGAATGGACTAAAACCATTGCTCCTACTACTGAGTGCAGAAAAGCATTCAACCACGATCCAGAGCGCTTTGATAGCTTTGTATCTACCTATACAGCTGAACTTGACAGCAATCCTGACGCAGATGCCTTTGTCGAACAGCTTAAAAAGCTTGATCAATCTACCGTGACACTGCTTTTCTCGGATAAAGACACTACGTACAACAACGCAGTAGTGCTCAAAAAGTGGCTTGAGACTAAGCTTAAGTAATACGCTTACCCAGCCACGCTTACATATCTTGCGAGAAGAACTCCTGGTAGAACTTCAATTCTTCAGGAGTATCTATGCTTGATGAGAATAAAATATCAGGCTCTGAGGCGCTATTGTTCTTGTCAGCAGCGGCATCTGCAGAAGCAAGCAAGTTTGCCTGTCCAAGCAAACGCTTAAGCTGATGAGCTGCGCCTGCGCCGCCGTCAAAAAATTCTACGTCTCCTAAAACAGAGCTAATTTGCTTCTTGATAAAGGGGTAATGGGTACACCCAAGAACCACGGCATCTACCTGGCCAGCATAATCTCCCAAAAGCTCGGTCAGTCGTTTATGCATCTGTTCTGAATCAGCCTGACCAGATTCAATAAGCTCCACCAGGCCTTCTCCTGGAATAGAGATAACCTTTGCAGAAGGATGCAGGCGCGACTCAAGGTTGTGGTACTTCTGCAAAGAGAGCGTTGCTTTTGTAGCCAGAACAATCACTGTTCCATGGGGATATGCAGTTACTGCAGGCTTAAGAGCTGGCTCAACACCCACAATAGGTACATGAGGATAGGTTGCCCTCAGCTCGTCTGCAGCAGCAGCTGTAGCAGTATTGCAAGCTATAACCAGCGCTTTAGCACCCTCATCAATAAACTTTTTAGCAATAGCACAAGAGTGCTGGGCAATCTGCGCTTTTGGTTTAGTGCCATAAGGAGCAAATGCAGAATCGCCAAAATAATGAAATTCCTCGTGAGGCATTTGGGCAACAAGGTGTTTAAGCACACTCATGCCACCAACACCCGAGTCAAATACACCAATAAAATTATGAGGAGCTAAGCGAGCTTCCATTACAAACCTTTCAAACTGAATGTAAAGTATTTTATACCTTTATCATTCAAAGGTTGATTTACGTCACTCTTGGGTAGAATGCCAAAGATATGTTTTTAACGATTGGAGTTTCATGAGCAACGAAGGTAAAAAGGTAAAGGTCCACTACGTAGGCACTCTTGATGACGGAACTAAGTTTGACTCCTCCCGCGATCGCAACGAGCCACTGGCATTCACCTGCATGGCTGGTCAGATGATTCCTGGTTTTGACGAGGCTGTTAAAGATATGACCGTTGGTCAGATTGTTGACGTCCATATTCCAGCAGCTGAAGCTTATGGTGAGCGCCATGAAGAGGCAGTGCAGCCTGTTCCCGTAGCTCAGCTTCCAGGCTCTGAGAATCTTATTGCAGGTCAGCAGGTTACTCTGGGCACCCCTGAGGGATACCCTGTTATGGCAACCGTTGTCTCTAACGACGGCACCACTATCGTCTTTGACACCAACCATCCAATGGCTGGTAAAGACCTTAACTTCAACATTGAGCTTCTCGAGGTTGAAGAGTAATCCACTCCCCCTTTATAGGGCGAGAAGGGCGTAGGTGCTTCTGGCATCTGCGTCCTTCTTTTTTGCGCCAAAGAGACATCAAAAAGAGCTTGGTTGCATGCAACCAAGCTCTTTTACGTAACAAGTTATGAGGGGCCAATACCTTAGCTTAGGACAACGCCACCAAGCCAGCCCCACCTTGGAGTACTCAAAGCACCAAGCTGAGAAATCCAAGAACTCAAGCTCTGGCTTCTTACAATACCAGAGAGGCAGTGCCTGACCATGCCGCCACCAATGTAAATGCCAACGTGGCCGTAAATCAAAGCTGCAGCAGAGCCACCAAGGGTTGGAACAGCAATAATCATGCCAGGTTCAATAGCGCTCTGATCAGTAGAGTAGCACCAGGAATAGTACATATCACAAGCGTTGCCATAGAAGGTGCCAACACCTGCGTTTGAGAAGACATTAGAAACCCAAGCAGCACAGAAGCCAGCACCGGTAGATCCGGTATAGCCTGCAGCATTAACAACTGCAGCAGCAGAACCAGAACCAGCAGAAGAGGTTCCTCCTCCGCCACCGCCACCAGAGTAGCTACTACCGCCATCGCTGTCGCTTGATGCAGCAGCACGCTGAGCGGCAACACGCTCTGCCTCCTGCTGAGCGGCAAGAAGTTCAGAATCACGCTGAGCGATAAGCTCTTTTACGTTGTCATCAAGATTTGCAACAACGTTTGCAGCGTCCGCCTGACGAGCAGAAATATCATTAAGCTGGGACTCCTGAGAAGCACGGAGATTCTCAAGTTCAGCCTTCTTATTCTCTAGCTCGGTCTTCTCGGACTGAAGAGCAGCCTTATCAGACTCAAGAGCGGCCTTCAGGTTCTTAACTTCCTCAATCATCTTCTGATCGGACTCAGAAATCTTATCGAGGTAGTAAATATTAGAAGTGAGCTCCTCAAAGCTTGCAGAAGAAAGAATCATCTCCAAAGCACCAGCTGGGCCAGCCTTGTAGTTGCTGGACATACGAGCGCCAAGTTCTTTTCTCTTCTCGGCAATCTGAGTTTCCTTTTCAGAAATCTCTTTCTGCTTAGCATCAATCTGATTCTGCTTATCTGTAATCTGATCAGAAATAGCGCCAATCTGAGAGTTAGTGTCATTGAGGCTTGCCTGCATGTTGGAGACCTCATTAGAAATCTCATCGAGCAGCTTCTGAGCAGCATCGTAATCGCTACGAGCAGCATCAATCTGAGCCTGGGTAACACCAAAAGCAGGACGGGTATTAATCAGGGATGCAGTAACGGCAGCGGCAGCAATGCCCATGCCGGCAAAAATCTTAAGAGCATCACGACGGTTGAAAAGAGCAGCGCTCTGCTCCTCAATGGTTGTGCCTTGCTGTTTCTTTAAACTCATAAGGGTCTCCTAGAACGTTTAGTAGTACGGTGTGACCTTTGAGAGACTATTCTACCCGAGATACACGATGATATTCAAAAAGATACGTAATTTACAAACTTCCCAAAACGAATTTCGGGGAGTTTTTGCTCTAAATTGTGAGGTCAGAGATAGGATTTAGCGGTTTTCAATATGTGCAACATTTTTTATTGATATGGTAATCCTACCGTCAGACTCGTGAGAAAATTCTAGGTAACCTGGACGATCCGTTAGGTTTGAGGGAAATGAAATCTCAATTCCCGTATCGGTGCGGATTTTATGATTCTTTGCAATTCTGTTAGCAACACCCCGTTTAACAGGAACTTCTTCGGGGAGCTCTCTACTTGCCACCTGAGCCTCGTACTTTTCCTGAATCTCAGGACGCTCCTCAAAGATACGCTTACCAACCTTGATAGGGTCTACTACCTCTTCTACCTCTGCTGCTTCTGCAACGGCAGCCTTAGCACGAGACACCTCAACAGCAGGCTCAAGGCCATACTCTTCAGCCAAATCTTGAACAATGACGGTTACCTCGCCAATAACCTCATGGCTTGATGCCTCTGACGTGCACTCAAGGAAAAGCTCTGGGATGATGAACTTTCCCTCTCCTGCCACAGAGCGATCATGATCATGAAAATCAATGGCGCCAGTATCCAAGTCAATGACTGCATATGAATCAACCTTTTGCGTAGGAGAAGGCAGTGTTGCATCTTGGCGCAAAATCTCATTTGCAGAGCCGTTGACGTCATGAATAAAGGCCTGCTTGCGCGGAAGAAGTACAATGGCAAAAAGACGTCTTCCCTCGCCCTCAAATGCCTCAGCCTGAGCGTCCTCATCGTCTGCAGCAGCACTATCAAGCGCCTGGCCAGCATCGGTATCAATGTAGTCCGCTACAAGAAGATCGCATTGCTCAACGTCATCTGCGCGACGAAGCTCTTCCCAGAACCACTGAGCAATCTGATGAGAAAACTCTACAAATTCAACGTCTCCGTGAGCATACTCCTGAAGACCTCCAGCAAAATTGCTGGTAGGAGCAAACTCTCCGTGCCTGGACTCTGGATTTGCCGTAATTTTACGCAGTCTACGCTGTACGTATGACTTTGTCTGACGATCCTCTAAATCCAAGGTAGATTGAGAGAAGTATTTAGTTCCCGTCTCAAAATCAAAGACGTGAAGAATTGCCTTAGTAACTCTAAGCATGTAAAACCTCGTTTATTGCAGATGCTTTGCTGGCGAGAAACCCTAGTGCTTGACGCACATCAGAGGATCGCCAATCTTAACCAGTGGACGACCACCAATCAGCGTTCCGGACTCACCAATAAGATCGATGCGCTCATACTGATCTGCATTAACAACGGTAACGACTACAACGTTCTCATATCCTGCTTCTTCAATAGCAGCAGCATCAAATAAAATCAGTGGAGTACCGGCCTTGACCTCATCGTTAGCGTGAACGTAACGGGTAAAGCCCTTGCCGTTCATCTCGATGGTGCCAACACCAATGTGAATCAAAATCTCAATACCAGTGTCTGTGGTAAGGCCAATTGAGTGATTGGTTACGTTAGTTGCGGTAACGCGAGCATTGCAAGGAGCATAGACGCAATCAAGACCAACGGGCAAAATGCCATAGCCCTGACCAAAGAGACCGCTTGAGATTACCTCATCGTGAACCTCTTGTACGCTTACCAGGACACCAGAAACTGGTGCATAGATAGTGTCTTCCCTGGTAGCAAATGTAGCCTTTTGAGGCTGCTCTGTTCCATTAGAAGGAACAAACACATTTTTAACCTTTGACCAAAGACCCATGATGCCTCCTTGAGTATGTGCTCTGCACAGATACCATCTGACATAACGTTTCCATTTTACCTAAGCGAGAAGGACGAATGCTCCACAGAGGAACATCCGTCCTTCTTTCACGAATTTACAACACGGCGACGCAACTTACTGCATTCTCTTGGCACCTCTAAAGATGATCGAACGTGCAGCAAAAAAGGTAACCAGGAAGTATCCGCCATACAAAGCAGCTACTACTGCAACCACTCCACCAATGCTGCTAGCTACATCAAAGTTGCCAATCGACTTAATGACAGAAACCATAATGGACATCGCACAAGTAGCGTGCGCAGCTGCCATAAGCAGTGGGAACAGGAAGTACACACCAATCTGAACAAAGAGTGCGCGACTTGCAAGGCCCTTCTCGGCACCAAGTTCTGCAAGAACTTGATACGCACGAGCGTTGTCCGATGCCTCGGAGAGCTGCTGAAGTGCCAGAATAGCGGCGCACGCAATGAAGAGTACCAGGCCAATGTACAGCGCCAGATACGTCACAATACCAGAGAATCCAGCAGTCGATTGAATGTACTCGGAAGCGGTGACCACAAGCATTAAAGAATAAGGATCGGAATCGCTACCAGTTACGGCGCCATCACCAAAGTACTGCTTAATTTGACCCTGGAACTGCGTTTCAGAAGCATCGCCTGGGGTTTGATAGTTGCCTAAGATGTATGAGTTGGTCAAAACAGTGCTTGAAGGAAAACTTTGATCAGCAACAACCATAATTCCAACTGCAGGCATAAGATAAGGGCCACCTTGCGTCTGAGCAATATCCAATGTTCCACCAACAGCATGGAGCTTGTGACCTTGAATGGTAAGCTCAGGATTATTTGCAAGAGAATCCTGCCAGTATTTTGTGAGATTAGTATCAAGCGTCCAAACCATATAACCGTCAGTACCAAAGTCAACAGGCTCAAGACCAGACGCAACACGCAGCTTGTTGTACTGAGAGGCTCGCATCAGAGTCACATTGGTCTGCGCAGGATCATTCTGACCGCTATAGCCGGTAAAGTAATCACCAAAGCGCTTGCCTGTTACAGCATCAATAGAGCTATACGTAAAACTAGGCGTTGTTGGATCACTTTGAGCGTAGTACGTATCTACCTGGAAGGCGTTTTTGATAGTTTTATCCCACTCTGGATCTAGCTTCTGCACTACAGCAAGGTAGTCGTACGAATCTGCTGGACCAGGGGTATAACTGTGCTCTGAGCCTGGATTAATTGCCACAGAAACATCGTACGTTTTGAGCTTAGAGAAGCTGGCATTCATAGAGTCAACAAGCGAGAAACCCGTACCAAGTCCACAGACTGCCACAAAGAGCATAGCGCAGACTAAAGAGATGGAAACCCAAGCAGTATTAACGCGGGCATTGAACTGACGCAGGATAAATGAGTGAAGACCCTTGTAGTAGAAGCCCTTCTGCATCTGCATAAATCTGAGCAAAAAACCAGAGATTGAGAAGAAAAAGAGTGCTGTGCCCACAGATACCAAAGCAGTAGCCATGGCAAACTCGTCATCTATCTGTTTTAAACCATTGTGCTGAAGCAGGATATAGGAATAAGCAATGATTCCAAGAGAGGCCAAGAAGAGCAGTACTGAAACGGTAAGGTTTCTTACCTTGACGGTCTGAGTTACTTTGTCTGCGTTAAGAAGGTCAATAAGCTTATAGCGGGACACCGTGGTGACGTTAAAAATCAGCGCAACCACAAACATGACTACAAAGTAAATAACCGTTTGAATCAACGCAGTTTGCGAGAACACAAATTTAAATGAATCAAGAGTTGTGTTAAACATGTGGGCTGTTGCAAACATCATAAATTGAGAGATAAAAATGCCTGCAACAAGTCCAACTACCAGGGCGAGAAAACCAACAAACAGCGTCTCAATACTCATAATCTTTGAGACATTTCTCTTGGTCATGCCCAGTATCTGGTACATGCCAAATTCTTTTTTCCTACGACGAATCAAAAACTGATTAGCATAGACAACAAGAAATCCCATAATAACGGCGAGAAAAACGCTTACTCCAGAGATGGTATTACTTAAGAGTTGAACAATGCGTCTCTGGTCTTCAGAAAGATTCAACACCATGGACTGCTGAGTGATTGAATTGAAGGAATAAAACAGTGCAACGCCTACTGCCAATGTCAGAAAGTAAATGCTGAAATCGCGCAGTGATTTCTTGACGTTACCAAGCGCGATTTTACTGTACATCAGCACCCTCTCCTCCCAGGAATGAAACAACGTCCATGATCTGGTCAAAGAACTGCTTACGGGGTTTCTCGCCACGAACTATCTCGTTAAAGATGCGACCATCTTTAATGAAAATGACGCGATGAGCGTAAGAAGCTGCATATGAATCGTGAGTAACCATGGCAATAGTTGCGCCATTACGGTTGAGGTTCTCAAAGCTCTCAAGAAGTGTGCGGGCGTTCTTTGAGTCAAGTGCGCCGGTTGGCTCGTCTGCAAGGACCAGCGAAGGATTAGTGACAATTGCTCGAGCTGCAGCAACGCGTTGACGCTGGCCACCGGACATCTCGTAAGGGAACTTGTCAAGCACCTCAGAAATCTGAAGAAGCTTGGCAACATTTTCTACGCGCTCCAAAACTTCCTGTGCACGGACGTGACCAATGGTTAGTGAGAGCGCGATATTCTCACGAGCAGTAAGGCTGTCAAGCAAGTTTGCGTCCTGGAAAATGAAGCCTAAGCGGTCGCGTCTAAAGGCAGAAAGCTCTGCTCCACGCAGGCTGGAAAGCTCTTGGTCATCAATAAAGATGTGGCCTGCAGATGCCTGGTCAATGGTAGAGATGCAGTTCAAAAGCGTGGTTTTACCAGAGCCGGAAGGTCCCATGATGGCAATGAACTCACCGCGAGCTACAGAAAGATTAATGCCGTCCAGTGCCTTTGTGATATTTCCGCGAGTTCCATAGTACTTCTCGAGGTTTTGGCAAACCAAAACAGTGTGAGGGGTAAGTGCTGAAGATTGTCCAGCCACAACAGTTGGCTGAGTTGGAGTTACTTGAGTAGCTGCCATGTTGCGTCCTTTCGTTGGGAGCGAGTAAATCTTGAGATATATACTCCGTCACTACCGTTTACGTTGCCATCGATTGACCTTACGGAAACCTTACGCTTTTCTCACTTTGATGTGTCAAAATATCACTATCAAGCATACGGGAGGGACATGCTATGAAGTTGGTAATTAAAAGATTTGGGCAGCTTACCGCTAAAGAGTTGTATCAAATTCTTTCTCTAAGAGCAGAAACGTTTATTGTTGACCAGCAGATTATGTACAACGATCTTGATAACGTTGATCAAGTTTCTACCCATGTCTTTTATCAGGATGCTGACTCGGTAGCTGCATATTTGCGCATTATTGATGCAGGACAGTCATACAACTCCCCAGTTCTTGGACGCGTCTGTGTAAGCAACAAAGGTGCTGGTATTGGCTCAAAGCTGCTGCACGATACCCTTGATTACCTGGCACAAAAAAGCAGTGCTTCCAAGGTGTTAGTTGAGTCACAACTCAAAGCTCAGTCTTTCTATGAGCGAGCTGGCTTTACACAGGCATCTTCTAAGGTGCTTGATCACTTTGGCGTCCTCCACCATGTACTTTCTCTTGACCTTGATGCATATCGTCAGACGAGAAATACAATCAGCATTGATGATGCTCACGTTTCAATTAGACCACTTGAAACAGCCGATTTGCGCACACTGCAGAAGCTTAGCGTAGAGACGTTTGTAGATACCTTTATTGACTCAAACACAGCAGATGATTTGGCAAGCTGCATTGACTCGCTCTACAACACAGAAAAGCTTGCTCGCGAACTTGCTGCTAAACACTCATATTTCTATTTTATTGAGGTAGAAGGTCAAGTAGCTGGTTACCTGAAGCTCAATACGCGTTATGAGCAAACCGAGGGTCAGCGCGATGACTCACTTGAAATTGAACGCCTGTATATCCTTCCACGTTTCAAAGGCCTACACCTTGGATCAAAGCTTATGGAATTTGCCCTTGATCTAGCAAAAGATAAGGGCAAAAAACGCGTATGGCTGGGTGTTTGGGAACACAATGAGTCTGCTAAGGCATTTTATTCACGCTGGGGATTCAAGCGCTTTAGTCAGCATACCTTCCCAGTAGGAAGCGATCCTCAAACGGATGAATTGTGGGAGCTCATGCTGTAAGCTATGCCTTTATCGCAAATCCGTAAAAGACTGGTTGAACGTAATAGAAAAGGTTGAACCTTTACCAATTGTACTGCTCACAGCCAGCTTAAGGCCCATCTTTTTGCAGAGCTCATAGCAGAGATAGAGACCCATGCCGGTGGATTTAGCGTACTTGCGCCCATTTTGACCGGTAAATCCCTTATCAAAAATGCGAGAAAGATCCTCTTCAGGAATACCAATACCATTATCTTTAATGAAGAGAGTGGTTGAAGTGGTTCCCTCACGTGGCTCTGAGACAGAAGCGGAAATCCAAACGTTCTTCTCGCCAGGCGCGAGCTCTGGATTTGAATACTTTGCAGCGTTAATCAGAAGCTGTCGCAAAATAAACTCAAGCCACTTTGGGTCAGCTTTGACCACGTGGGCCAAGTCCTCAAAATGCGGAGAAACGCCAGCGTCAATGAACACACGTGCGTTATTTTTAAGGGCGTCTTTGACAATAGACTGCAGATTGACGTCTCTGATAGAAAAATCTCGATCAACAGATGCGCTGCGAGCATAAAAGAGCGCCTGTTCTACCAGCGATTCAATCTTGGTAAGCTGTGTTTGCACATCATCCATAGGTAGCGATGGATTATTTTGAGCAACTAAATGAGCTGCAGCGATGGGAGTCTTAATCTCATGCACCCACATCTCAATGTACTCACGATATTCCTTTGATCGCATATGCTCATCAGCAAGCTGGTCCATCATAGACTTAGACATACGTGAAAGCGCGTCCTTAAAAAGCCGTTCTTCCAGTGTTGAAGGCGTATCCAGCATGGTGGGAACCAGATAGCTCTCTTTTTCAGTTGCTGCTAAATTATCAGCAAGCTGCTGGTAAAACCAACGACGGTGAAAATAATCGGCTATAAGTGCGGCCGCTCCTACTACCCACAAGACCAAAATACAGTAGGCAATAGCAAACACGTTGAGTCCAATGCCTTTGAGCATAAAGCCAATTAACGTGCTGCTTGCTATAAGCGCAAGAAAGAAGATAGTTCGATTTTTTAGATACTTAAAAAGCGTCATGACAGCCTACTCAATAACGTAGCCAAGTCCACGGCGTGTCATAACAAAGTCCTCAACGCCAATGCTTGCAAGCGTATTTCTAAGGTGGCTAATATTTACCGTCAACGTATTGTCATCAACAAACTCATCCGACTGCCACAGCTCTTCTTGAATACGCTGGCGAGAAACAACTGTTCCTGCATTTTGCATCAAAAGAGAAAGTATTCTGAGCTCGTTTTTGGTCAGCTCAACACTCTTTTGATTTGCGGAGACCTTGCATGAAGAAGAATCAAGCGTCACACCTGCGTGCGAAAGCTTTGTTCCTGTTGTGACATCACTATTTGCGCGCCTCAAAACCGAGGTAATGTGCATAAGTAAAATCTGGGTGTTATAGGGCTTAGCGATAAAATCGTCTGCTCCTAATGAGAGCACCATAAGCTCATCAAGATCAGTGTTTCTGCTGGTAACTACAATGATAGGAACGTTTGAAAGCTGTCGTACTTCTCGACAAATCTGTTGTCCATCAATGCCAGGAAGGTTAAGGTCCAACAGCACCAAGTCTGGATGCGCAGCAACAATCTGTTGAGGTGCGGACTCAAAAGACGTGAGCGCCTGAGCCTCAAAGCCGTTTCTTTGCAGCATGAGCACCAACTCTTGCTGAATCTGATGGTCATCCTCTACTACCAGGATTTTTGTCATATGTGCTCACCTCCTGCTGTGCTATGCAAGTCCTACAAAGTGCTGGGCGTTTTCCCACAGTATGGTATACGTCTTCTCTTTGGGGATATCAAGTCGCTGCCAACGAAGCTCCGCCAAGCGCTCAACCGTGTGCACCACCATCGCTGGCGTGCACTCCCCTCCACGTAAAGGCTCTGGCGCCATGTAGGGAAAATCAGTCTCTGAGAGCAGTTGTGCCTCTGGACAGGAAATCATTGCAGCTCGTATATCATCTGAGCGCTTAAACGTTGCTGCACCACCAAAGGCTACAAAACAACCAAGGTCTGCAAAAGGCTTCATGACCTCAGGACCATCGGTATAACAGTGCAGGTCACAGCCAGCCTTAGGCACACCTAGACGGTTTAGTATTTCAAGCGCCAAATCATGAGCGTGCGTGTCATCAGCACCATCACGTAGGTGCAGCTCAACACGTTGATTGTGCTCGTGTGCAATTAAGAGCTGGCGTTCAAATGTTTGGCACTGGACCTCTTCTGGGACCTCACAGTACGGTCCAAAATCAAGGCCAATCTCTCCCACGCCGACGCAAAGAGGGTGCTCAAGTAACTCAAACAAGCGCTTTTCTGCCTCTTGGTTATAGTCTGGTGCACTATAGGGATGCGCACCAACCACAAAATACGTGTGCTCAAACAAATACTCTGCAGGTAAATCGCAGGGTATGCAGAGATTTGCCTCAGTCAGCTTTGTATAAGCAGCGCGAGCCTGGTTCAAAGTATCCTCAAACCATGCAATAAAAGCGCTGGTATCTTCCCACTTACGCGGAAACTCCGTAGCAATATCTACGGGAACAATAAGCATGCGCACACCTGCCGCAGCAGCACGGGCAAGAGACTCTGCAGCACTGTGCTCGTGGAGGCTGCCCAAATGACCATGGGTATCGGCAACAGGTGCCAAAACACGCGGAGTTGGACGAGGTGTGCCATAAATATCATGGAAGAGTTGGCCGTCAGAAAACGAAAGCGCGTCCACTTCTTCTGCTGGTAAATGATGCTTTTTCTTACTCACTCAAAGGCTCCAAAGCAGCTGCAAGACAAATAAAATCTTGGCTGGTCAAAACTTCTGCACGCACCGTAGGTACAATTCCTGTGGCGAGAAACGCCTGGTCTAGTTTGTCTTTATCAAAACCAGAGGCACTCATTGAATTACGAATGGTCTTTCTGCGTTGTGCAAAGGCGGCGTCGATGACGCTCATGGTATGCAAGAGCTCTTCCTCAGAAAGAAGCTTGGAGGTCACCGGGTTTCTCGCCTGGGTGCGATCAAGACGAACCACAGCAGAATTGACGCGTGGTGGAGGCATAAAGTTGCCAGGGCCCACTTCAAATCTGCCAGTAACCTGCGCAAATAAAGACAGCTTTGCAGTGTAAGCGCCATATGCCTTGGTAGAAGGCTTGGCAGCAATTCTGTCGGCTACCTCAGCCTGCACCATAACCACCGCTCGCTCAAGCGAAGGAAGCTCCTGGAAGAACTTGAGGATCAGCGTAGCTGCCACCTGATACGGCAGATTGGATACAAACTTAGTTGGCATTGGAGCGCTCGTCGCTGCGTCATGAGCAACGGTCGGAAGCGTGCTGTAAGCCTCGGCAAGCTTCTGCGGCGTAATTGCCAGAGCGTCTCCCATAACCAGCGCAAACGAGTCTGGATGAGGCTCTTTGCAGGTTACCACCAAGACTTGCTCAAGCTCAGAGTCTGCTTCAAGCGAGCAAACCGCACGGGCGTTGTCGAGCAAGGCCACCGTAAGGGTACCCAAACCGGGCCCAACCTCAACAATCACATCGGTAGGCTGAACCTCTGCAAGCTGGACGATCTTCTCGATAACGTGGTCTTGCACCAAGAAGTTTTGGCCCAACCTGTATTTGGTGGCAAGGCCAAAACGTTCCAGCGTTTCTTTAGTGGCGCGCTGATTAGCAAGCCACGAAGTCTGATGCGATGCGTGCTCCGACACGATTACTTGCTTGCAAGACGTGGGAACAGAGCGTCTCCCTTAGAGACAGCCAGGCCGCCCTGAAGCTTGCCCCATACGCACTCGCTGCGGGTATCGGTAGAGGTAATCTCTGCCTCGTCAAGGCTCATACGGCGCAGAACCTCTGCAGACGTAGTAGGCATGAATGGCATAAAGAGATGTGCGCAAATGCGGATAGACTCAAGCAGCGTATAAATAATCTCTGCAAGCTCTGCTGCGCGCTCAGGGTCTTTTGCCACTGTCCAAGGAGCAGCGTCCTCAATGTAGTGGTTAGCTGCGTGGACAAGCTCCATGATGATGTTCTTAGCGCCAACATAGTCCATCTTCTCCATGCACGCAGCGTAGCGGTCATAGATGCCCTCAGCCAGCTTGCGCAGTGGATGATCTGCAGGAACAGTAGAACCATCAAAGGTTGGAGTGATACCCTCAAAGTACTTATCGCTCATGTTAAGGGCGCGAGAAACCAAATTACCCCAGCTATTTGCCAGGTCAGCGTTATAGACCTGCTCCATGCGCTCGAAGGAAATGCCCGAGTCCTCACCAGGGGTGACATCGGTCATGAAGTAATAGCGGTAGCCCTCAACACCCAGCAGCTCCAAAACATCCTTAGGTGCAATGGCGTTTCCACGAGACTTACTCATCTTCTCAACAACGCCGGTCTCAGAGTTACGGACATTCAAGAAACCGTGAGCAAAGATGTGCTCAGGAACAGCCTCGCCAAGGGCCATAAGCATCGCAGGCCAAATGACGCAGTGGAAGCGAATGATGTCCTTGCCGACAACGTGCATCTGAGCTGGCCAGAAGCGCTTTCTCATAGCAGCAGCCTCTGGGCTATCATCGCCATAGCCAACAGCAGTGTAGTAGTTGAGAAGAGCGTCAAACCAAACGTAGGTTACGTGAGACTCATCAAAAGGAACCGGAACGCCCCAGTCAAAGCTGGTACGGGATACAGAAATATCCTGGAGACCAGACTCAACAAAACTGCGGACCTCATTGGCGCGGAAATCTGGCTCAATGAAATCTGGGTGCTCAGCGTAGAGCTCAAGCAGCTTGTCCTGGAATGCGGAAAGCTTGAAGAACCAAGACTCCTCAGAAACGCGCTCAAGCTCACGATGGCAATCTGGGCAGAGGTGTGCACCCTTGCAACCAGCCTCTTCGTCTGCCTTTTCTACCTGAGTCTCGGTGAAGAAGGTCTCCTCGTGGATGCAGTACCAACCATCGTAGGATCCCTTATAGATGAAGCCTGCCTCACGCATACGCTCCCACAGATACTGGACGGCTTTTACGTGGCGCTCATCGGTAGTACGGATGAAGTCGTCGTATGAGATGTTGAGCTCTTCATAGAGTCCCTTAAAGAAAGGAACCTGGGAGTCACACCATGCCTGTGGGGACAGTCCGTGATCAGCTGCAGCAAGAGCGACCTTCTCGCCATGCTCGTCCATACCGGTAAGGAAGAAGACGTCGTAGCCGGCAGCGCGTCTAAAGCGAGCCTGGATATCGCAAAGCAGGGTGCAGTACGCAGTTCCTAGGTGTGGCTTTGCGTTGACGTAATAAATTGGGGTGGTAATAAAGTATGACGGCTTGGCCTCGGGCATAATGACTCCCTTTGTATAAGTTGCAATAACTTATCCAGTATAGAGCAAATGCTGGGCTTTCTTTGCGTTGGTGTGGTGATTATGCCTCGTGAGCAAGAATTGCCTGGTATGCCTCGTCACGCGCAATACCAAACTTCTGAGCAAGCTCCTTGGCCAGGGCTGATTTTCTCGTACCAGCAGCAAGACCGGCCTCTATTGCATCTTCGAGCGAGAGCTGAGACTCTCCTTCTGCCTGCGATGATGCAGAGGCAAGCTCTTCATCCGTGGGAGCTGCAATGACCAAAACACACTCGCCTTTAAGGTTCTCTTTTGCAGCAAGTGTCTCAACAAGGCAAGGAGCCACGTCGCGCACTACTTCTTCGTGCAGCTTAGTAAGCTCTCTGACAAGAGCCACCTGCCTGGTTGGAAACACCTCGGCTATGGCCTCAACCGTTGCGAGCACCCTAAACGGAGACTCATACAGCACAATAGCGCCAGGAATTGATGCAAGCTGCTGTAAGCGCTGAACAATCTGTCCATGCTTTCTGGGCAAGAACCCTTCAAAAAAGAAATGATCACTTGCCAGGCCCGATGCAACAAGCGCACAGGTTACCGCAGAAGGACCCGGAATAACCTCTGTGGCAAGGCCTTCTGAAAGCGCCGCATCAACCAAATGCTGACCCGGGTCAGAGATGCCTGGCATACCAGCATCTGACACAAACGCAACACGCTGACCCGCGCGAAGCCTCTCTAGCGTTGGCTCAATTTGCGACTCAATAATATTTTGATCACAGCGCTGCAGCGGTACATGAATGTCAAATGCCGAGAGGAGCTTTGAGGTCACGCGCGTGTCCTCACATAAAATGACATCTGCTGCTGCAAGCGTTTCTTTAACGCGCGGTGACGCGTCCGAAAGGTTACCAATAGGCGTGCCCACAATAGACAGTTTACCTGCTAAAAGAGTAGATTCTGTCATTACTCGAGCATTCCCCTCTCAAACGTTGCAAGCGCAACGCGTGCGTCCCATGCAGCCAAAAATGCAGAGGTCTTCCAGGTCTGGAAGAACCACGCAGGACACGTATTGTACACTTTGAGCTGGCCTGAAGTATAAATGCGCTCAAGTGCAATTCTTCCTTCTGCCGTCATAGCACCGTCGATGCTTGGCAGTGATGCCGACCACTTGCCCACCATGACTGGCAGACCGCCTGAAGCAGAAGTCTTCAAATACGCTTCGTTTTTATCAATAAGCTGCTGTACACCGCGAGGACCCGAGCAATCAATTCCCTCGCAGGGTTTATCAAGGTGAGCGTCAAGCCAAACGTTTTGATAGGCCTGCTGGCTCATAAAACGCCTAAATCCCTGAGGCCAGCCACCATCTGGGAGAATGACCACAGGCTCTTCTCCTGCCACAGATCTAATGGTCTCATAAGCACGGCGATAATAGTTTCTAAGCGAGTGACCAGGAATACCATCTGTGAGCTTAAAGCCCTTGCGCACACGAGGCTTAACCTCATCGGCTACCTCAATGCCATAAAAGCCGCTGCGGTGAGCGTAGTGAAGGGCAAGCTTATGCAGAATAGAAAGCGACTTCTCCCCAGAAATTCTAGTACGCGGAGCACCTCCTGGCTGGTCATTCAAGCCATCAGGCAAACCTGGATTTACTGCCAGTACAAAAATAACGTGCAGGCAAAGTTCTTCTGCCCATTCAAGAGCTCTATCAAGCTCGGTAATGCAGCTAACATATGGAGTACCAGCAGCTTCTTCATCAAAAACGTACCAAGGCACAGAAATTCTTACCGCATTAAAACCACGAGCGGCAATGCTGACAAAGTCAGAACTCTGGATAAATGAAGAACGATGCGCTTTAACAAGATTGTGGTAGTCCTCAACGCCCAGCGCTTTAATGAGCTGAGCCTCATCAACGCAGCCTGTGCGCGCAAACGGCTCAGGAGTTACCCACGGTTCAAGCGTAAGCCAACCGGTTAAATTGACACCCCGCAACGCTCCGTGAGCCATGAAATTCCACCTCGCCAAAAGATAAAACCTCTACATACGTAGAGTATACCCATCGAGGTTACGTTGCTCGCACAAGCTTTAAAAAACAACAGGTTACTTCATATTTTTTGAATATATGGCGCAATTGTTGGGGGTCTCATCAACCTCAACAGAAGAGACGGGCAAACCTTCTGTCTCAAGTTGCTCAAAGAGATACTTAGCCAAGTTTTCTGCTGTTGTTCTAAACGGCAAAATAGTGAGCGAGAAACCCTCTTCTTTAAGACAGGCCAACGTCTTTTCAGAAAGAGAACCTTCTTCAATCAAAAACGTATGGTCAAGAGAATCACACAGAGCACGGACCTTGCGCTTAAAGACACCAAAGTCCATAACCATGTCCTTTTCTGTACCAGACTCACCAAGCTCTGCAGTCGAAATGCAGGCAGTCACATGCCAGCGATGGCCATGCAGATTCTCACACTTGCCATAGTAGTTGGTAAGAAAATGCGCTGAGTCAAAGGCATATTCAGTCTTAAGCGTATACATTACTCATTGTCCTTCGAGCCGCGACCGCGATCATCGCGTCCAGCTCTTCTATGTCTACGACGTGCAGCGTTTTGTGGCTGAACATCAGCAGATCCAGTGGTAGGCGCACTGCCGGAGCCTGAAGCATTCTGCGAAGTACTTTGAGCTTTCATGCCTGCTCTATCGCCTGGACGACGAGTCCTCTTTGCACGAACGGAAGTCTGAGCCTCATCAGTCCTCTGTGCGCCCTGAGGAGCATCTGTCCTTCTAAAACGCTTACCCTGAGGCTGCTTCTGTGCAGGAGCTGTACCCCGCTCATTCTTCTGAGGAGCCTGAGTATTTGCAGTGCCCTCTTCTGTTGCGTGATGACGGCGGCGGGTACGACGAAGCGTATCTGTTGAAGCATCAAAAGTACTAGAACCAGGATTGACCTGAGCGTTCTTTGAAGTTCTTACACGACGGGTGCGAGAAGAACTTTGAGCGCCTTGTTCTTCTCGAGCGCTTCTTGCTCCAGAGTTCCTAGTGTTTTCCTGCTTATTAGCAGAGCTCTGCTCGGAGCGTTCACGCTTGCGCCTTGGAGTCTCTGTGACAAAGAGATCAGGGTTAATCTCTGGCTCTTCATCAACAATCAGACCATTTGCCCTATCAAGCTCTGCCAGAGCCATCTGAACCTCAACAGATTCAAGGCGCTCAAGTGCAGAGCGAGAAACGCTGTCTGGCCTGCAAGAACATCCCAGGTCTTCTGACTTCTGCTGTGCCGCAGGAGATGTGTCCATATCAGCAAGAGGAATACGCACCACTTTGCCACTCTCAAGACGGAGCGCAATCTCTTCTTTTGGTGTGTTGTACTCAACAATTTTTGCCATGCCCAGAGGAGTCTCAATGACAGCGTTGCGCTTTGGAGCACGGTTCTTAAAATCGCGATAGGCTTCAAACTCATAGCGCAAGCAGCACATTAAGCGGCCACAAGCACCAGAAATCTTAGTGGAGTTCAAAGGCAAATCCTGCTCTTTTGCCATGCGGATAGAAACTGGCTCAAAAGAGAGACCAAACCTTCTACAGCAGAGCTCTTGTCCACAATGACCGTAGCCACCAATAACCGCTGCTTCTTCCCTGACGCCAATCTGACGCATGTCAATGCGCTCGTGAAGCTCATGAGAAAGCTCACGAACAAGCTGCCTAAAGTCCACTCGATCATCAGCCGAGAAGTAACACACGACCTTCTCTCCATCAAAAAGATACTCAACACCAATGGGCTTCATCTCAAGTTCTTCTTGAACAGCAAACTTCCTGAACACAGGAAGCGCAGCCTCACCCTTAGCGGCAAGCTCTTCTGCGCGAGATAGATCCTCTTCAGTTGCTACACGAACAACGTCTTTGAGCTCGGCTTTATTTGTCTTGTACTCAAACTCCTCCTGAGAAATCTCACGAGGGTCAGCAACAGCAAGACCAATCTCTAGACCGCGCTCGGTCTGACAAATAACGTGGTCACCTTCAAGAACGCCGGACTCCTTTGGATCAAACCAAAGGTCGCGCGCGGCGTATTCAAATTTCACCGGGACAACGGTGGGCATGTAAGTGCCTCCTTGATATGCAGCAGCATAACCTCAAGGGTTAGCTGGGGAGAAACAGAGCGATCCAGGTTGTATTGAGCCTCTTGCACCGCGGCAAGTGCCTCAAGAACACCCTGGGTATGAGTTTGAGATGCAACGCGGTCAATAATGCCTGCTGCATCCGTATTTACTATCTCTTCATCAACTGCTTCACAACACAACAGCACGTCGCGAAGAAGCGATTCCAGAATTGCCAACATTTCTATGATACCCGAACGCTCGCGCGCTGTGAGTTCTCGCTTATTTGCCGCCTCAACCTGCTTTAACGCAGCGCTGGTAAGAAAGTCTTCGTTTTGAGCAAGCGCTTCTTCTTGGGCGCGTCTTACGTCACCAAGAGGAATTTTTGCGGCTTCTATCAGCTCTTTTGCGGAAGTGAGTACATCCCACGAGTCATTTCTGAGCAGGTTGCCAAAAACATCAATGAGCTGTCTGCGAATGTTTTTGCGCGTAGAAGACTGCAAAAACTCCACAGCTCTACCAGGGGTTCCTGTTGCTGCAAGCGCAATACGGGCTTCCTGCTCTGTGGCGGAAATCTCTCGCATGATAGCGGCTTTAGCTGCAGCGTCAGTGAGCGTTCTAAACGCAACTACCTGACAGCGAGAAACAATGGTGGGAAGCACCGCAGAAGAAGAACGTGCAGACAAAATAAAGATGGTGTCTGCAGGTGGCTCTTCAATAGTTTTGAGCAGTGCATTTGCAGAATTTTCTCTGAGCAAATCAGCGCGGTCAATCACGTAAATTTTATGAGTAGAGCGCATGGGCGCCAGACTAACGTCTGCAATAAGCTGGCGAATCTGCTCAATGAGATAGCCATTTGCGGAAGCTGGAGTAAGTACGTGCACGTCAGGGTGGGTACCGCGAGAAATACGAATGCAGTCGTCACAGGCAGCATCGCCGCCTTGAGCACAGAGAACACACTGCGCTAGAGCTTTGGCTGCGAGACCTTTACCAGAGCCAGGAGCTCCTACAAACAGATAGGCGTGGCCAAGCTTGTGCTCATGAAGTGCACGTGCAAGCAGATTTTGAACTTGAGGCTGATCCTGAAGACGGGTAAGTGCCTGAGGAAGTGGATAGGTGCTATGAGTAGTATGTGTGCTCTCTTGAGTCATAAACGCATCACTCACCAAGCTCACAAATACCAGGGATAAGATCAGCTAACAGCTGACGGGTGCGCGCACGAACCTCATCAATTGTGCCATCTGCATCAACGGCTTTTACACGCTCAGGCTCATCTTGCAGAAGTTGCTTATAACCAGCAAAAACACGCTCCTGGAAGGCAACGCCTTCTGCTTCTAGTCTATCGGCATCATTTTGCGTAGCACGTGCATGAGCAACTGTTGGCTCAAGCATAAAGACAAGGGTTCTATCAGGAGAAACCCCACAGCTTCCCAAACGATTTGCACGATGTACAAGGTCTGTATCAAGACCGCGACCAGCTGCTTGATACGCATAGGTGGAATCGTAGAAACGATCGCATAAGACAATCTTGCCGGCAGCTAGAGCTGGGCGGATAACCTCTCCTACCAGCTGAGCACGACTTGCTTCGTAGAGAAGCAACTCACACTCATCACACATAGCATCGTTTTCTGGGTTAAGAACAACGCCTCTGATCTGCTCAGAAATAGCAGTTCCACCGGGCTCGCGAACAAAGACCACGTCAAAGCCAAGAGCTCCAAGGTCTTCTCGCAGAAGAGAAGCTTGTGTTGACTTGCCACAGCCATCAACGCCTTCAAGCGTGATAAACAAACCTTGAGATGTACGTGTGCTTTTGTTCATGCTTCCCTCCCTCTTAACTATCTCACGATACAGGCAGATTGTGTTTCTCGCCATGAATATTCTAAAGGTTTTACGTATTTCCACATGAAAGGTGCTCAAAAATGGGTAAAAATACGTATGGAGCGGGCGTTGGAGAGGGACGCTCGTTCTTCCGAAAACGGTGCACCTCTCGATGCACCGTCATACGTTTACTTTTTTGCTGCCTTGGTGGATTTGGTGCTCTTAGTACTCTTACGAGCGCCTCTACGCGAGGCAGTTTTCTTTTCTTTACCAGGGCAATCGTAGTTTGGACAGAGCTTCCAAGGACCCCTCTGAGTAGTAACAACCACCATAGGAGCGCCGCAATCTGGACAGACTTCATCGGTCTTCTCGAGCTTTCCACGAGCAGGCAGAGGATAGCTGGTCTCGCACTCCTCGTAGTTGGTGCAGCGAATAAAGCGCTTACCCGTACGCTCTGACTTGTGGGCCACCAGGTCCCCGTGCTTGCCATTGGCCTTGCAGGTTGGACACTCACCCACAATAAGATCTGGCTCTGCGTTTGTAGGACAAGCAGGATTAATGCAAGTCTCATACGCACGCTGTCTAAACGGCTGAACCTTTACGCGAGGAGCACCGCACTCTGGGCAGACACCGGCCTCTCCCTCAAGCGGCTCAACGCGTCCCTGAGGCAGTGGATAGGTAACATCGCAGTCTGGCCAACCCATGCAGCCAACAAAGCTTCCACGAGTCTTCAGAGAGCTCTTAGCAACCAAATCTTTGCCGCACTTAGGGCAGGTTCCCACCTTTGCGTCAGCAGTAACGGCATCAGCAATGGCCTCAGACAGGTCTTCTTTGTGGTCAATAAGCGTATCAATCATGCCTGCAAGCAAAGCTCTTGAGTGGGTAACAACACCATCACGCGTATCTTTGCCCTCAGCAACGCTTGTCATATCGGACTCAAGCTCTGCCGTCATATCAGGCGAGGTAATGTGTGGCGCAAACTGCGAGAGCGCATCAACAATTGCCATACCAAGCTGGCTTGGCTCAACAGGATCATTCTTGAGGTATTTACGCTGGTAGAGCGTATCAATAATGGAGGCACGCGTGGACTTTGTACCAAGGCCTCGCTTCTCCATCTCTTGAATAAGCTTGCCCTGGCTGTAGCGAGCAGGTGGCTCTGTCTGCTTAGCGTCAAGCGACAAAGACTGAATGGAGACAATCTCTCCCTCGCCGACATCAGGAATCTGGTCATCCTTCTTAAGGCCAAAGGGATAAATCTCTCTAAAGCCTGGCTCAGCCAGTACGGTTCCATTTGCAACAAAGGGCTGACCAGCAACATCAAGCGTGATCTTAGTGCCGCTCATAGTAGCCGGACCCATAAGAGTTGCGAGGAATCTACGAGCAATTAAGTTATAGAGCTTCCAAGCTGCAGGCTGCAAAGCATCTGGATTTGCTGCTGCTGTTGGATAAATTGGTGGGTGGTCAGTAGACTCCTGCTTGCCACGAGTGGCATGAAGCTTTGGCTGACCCAAAAGCTTTTTGCAGGTAGGAGCATACTGAGGAACTGCAGATAATGTACGAACGCAGTCCTTCAAGTCAAGAGAACTTGGGTAAACCGTGTTATCAACACGCGGGTATGAAATCAAGCCGTCCATGTACAGAGACTCTGCCAAACGCATAGTTCTAGCTGGCGAGATACCCTCTGCAGCTGCAGCTGCCTGGAGCGACGTGGTGTTAAACGGAGCTGGTGGCTGTTGCTTTCTGCTACGAGACTCAATCTCGACAACCGTTGCCTGCGTCTGATCTTTAACAACAGCGTAAGCTGCGTCTGCTTCCACTTGATCCCAGAACCTTGCGGTCTGGTGAACCATCTTAAAGGTTGCATCCTTATCATCTTCTGGAGCAGCAACACCAGAAATAACCCAATAATCTTCTGGCTTAAATGCCAAGCGCTCACGCTCGCGTTCAACAACAAGTGCCAGCGTAGGAGTCTGAACACGACCAGCAGAGCGCGTATTGCCCAGACCGCCAAAGCGTGCAGTTGTCAGGTAACGGGTCAGTACCGCACCCCAAATGAGGTCGATATACTGCCTGGACTCACCTGCTGCAGCCAAGTTGTAATCAAGATCCACCAGGTTATTGAAGGCAGTCTCAATCTCTGTCTTGGTAAAGGCAGAGTAGCGAGCACGAAATACTGCCAGATTAGGATTAACCGAGAGAACCTGTGCCAATGCATCAGAGCCAATAAGCTCTCCCTCGCGGTCAAAGTCTGTACCGATAATGACAGACTCTGCCTTCTTAGCAAGGTTTTTGAGGGCGCGAATAATCTCTTTTTCTGCAGGCTGTTTATCTACAGGAGCCCAAATCAAATAGGGCAAGCTGGGGATTTTCCAGCCCTTAAGGTCAACGCCATCTGCCATAAAAGGCTTGCGCTTAACCTTATAAGGAGGACGCTCAAGACCATCTGGAACATCTGCAGGAAGGTGTTCCCCTTCTGCAGTTTCTCCATACCAGCCCTCTTCCTTGTCAAACTTGAGAGCCAAAGGAAAATCCGGCTGCAGAATATGACCGCGAAGACCAATAGCAACATGGTCTTCTCCGCCACGTCTAAAACGATAAACAGGAGTGTTGTATACCTTGTCTGTCTCAGGCTTACCCGATTCAGACAGAAGGCGAGCAATCTGCTGCGCTGCGTCGTTTTTCTCGGTAACAACTAGAATCAAAGAACAACACTCTCCAAAGTAAAAATGAAACTATTAGATTTTGTCCAGCTCATGCTGCTCGTAGTCCTCGCGGCTCCACTTAAGAGCAGCTTTGCCATCACGGGCAATAATGACGTAGCGAGCAACGGCCAGAGCAACTTCGTACAGCAGAATAAGAGCTGCAAACATCAAAATCATGGTGACAGGCGATGCGTCAGGAGTGACTACTGCAGAAAGAATCATCAGACCAACATAGACGTAGCGCCACTGCTCACGCATGTCCTTGTAAGGAACAAGGTGAAGAATAGCCAGGTAGAAGATGACCAGAGGCAGCTGGAATGCAATACCAAAGCCAATCTCAAACATCATAATAATGTTGAGGTAATCGCTTGCCTCATTAATAGTTCCTGCAAACTCCTGCGACTGGCCAATCATCCAACCAATTGCGGTGTTCAAAATGATGAAGTAGCAGAACAGCATACCCAAGAAGAACAAGGTAATCATGGCTGCCACGGTAGGAACAACCCACTTGCGCTCTTTAGCGTTAAGCGCAGGCAAGAAGAAAGCCATAATCTCCCAGATGATAATAGGTGTGCAGATAATCACCGAGAAGAAGAAAGCTACCTTAAACCTGATACTAAAGCCGCCAAGGACCGAGATAACCGTAAGCTTACCATCGGTCAAAAACTCCCTGATAGGGTCAATCAAAATCTCAATTAGTGCAGGCGTTGCAAAGTAAATAATGATTGCAGTAACAAAAAGCGAAACCACCACAATGGTCACGCGGCGTCGGAGTTCTCCCAGGTGATCAAAAAGTGGCATACGAGCTGGAGTAATAGGCATTACACACGAAAGCTGGACTTATGCGTCCTGGCTTTCTCCCTCCTCTCCAGCAACTTCTTCTTTCTTGTCTTCTGCCATAGAGCGAGAAGAACGTGCAGATCCAAGGTTATAGAGGTCTTTTGCAGATGGAGCAGCAGGAGTTTCTTCTGCAGCCTTAGGTGCCACGTGCTCAGTTATCTCTGTAGAATCATCGGAGAAAGCAACAGAAGACGTAGCTTGTGGTGCAGCAGCAGGAGCTTCTTCAGCAGAAGCGGCCTCTGGCTGCTCAGCCTCCTGGGTCTGCTCAGCTTGCTTATTCTGCTCAGCCGCCTCAGCAGCAGCCTTCTCAGCAGCCTCGCGCTCCTCCTTGAGGCGAGCACGACGCTCAGCAAAGGTCTCCTGATGGTCAGTATCCTCGCGGTCAGCATCAGATGCAGCATTTTTGAGCTGCTCGGAGCGCTTGGGCTTCTCGTGAAGTGCGTCCGCTGCAGGGTCAAGTAAGTCTGCACGGACAACTTTATTAAAGCCTTCTTGCGCGTTCTGGAACTGTCTAAGAGCACGGCCAAGCGTGCGACCCATACCAGGTAATTTATCAGGACCAAATACTAAAAATGCAAAGAGCAAAATTAGTACGAGCTCTGTTTCTCCAATGCCAAACACAAGCAATACCTTTCTGGAACAAACATAAACAAGCTCTTTGAACCGTTTCTCAAAGAGCTTGCAAGTTACCAAACCTACTTGCGAACGTTAAGGTCTTTATCGACCCCAAGAAGCGAAAAGACACGCTCCACGTTTTTCTGAGGATTTGCAACAACAAGCACAGAACCACTCTCTTGTGCTCGATGTGCGGCACCCACTAAAACGCCAATACCCGTCGAATCAATATAAGCTACCTCAGCAAAATCAGCTTCAACTTCTTTTGCTCCATCGGCGAGCGCGGTATCCAAAGCATCGCGAAGCTCAGAGGCGTTTGATACGTCTACCTCGCCCTCAATGCGAATAATGGCCTTTTCATCTGTAATTTCAGAGCTTATCTCTAGTGCCATAACTCCTCCTTACTTAGTGTTATTTGAAGAGGTAGAGGTGTTTCCGTTTAATGCATCAAGAACTTTCTGTGCATTATCCCTCACACCGGCGCTATTATCGGAATCTTTCTCAATTGCCTTCTGCAGTGCCTCTTTTGCAAGATCTACTTGATCAGTAACACGATACATCATTCCCAAATTAAGCCAACCGTTAGCATAGTCTGGAGAGCGATCTGTTACTGCCTTAAGCGCCTCAACGGCACCCGTTTGGTCTCCTGCATAGAACTGCGCAATAGCCCTATCAACACGAACCTCATCAGAATCATTTGAAGCAAGATACGTATCGTACTCGGCAATTGCCTTGTTAATCAGCTGTAAAGACTGCTTCTGAACAGAGTCATCTTGAGAGGAGCTCTTAAGTGCCATTCCCCAGCCTAGATACGTACGAGCCAAATCAAGATGTGCTGGTAGATTATCTGGATTGGACTGAATAGCAGACTCTTTTTCTTCTGCCTGTTTCTGATAGACCTGATTAATAGCCTCAGGAGAATTCTGATGGTTCTGATTCTGCTTTTGAGAGTTAGAGAAAATGCTGGCCAGGGAAGGCAACATCATAGAAATAGCAATAAAGAGCGAGAATACTCCAATAGCAATCTTCATGCCTGTAGAAGGACCTGGTTTTTTAGGAGCCTCATCGGGCTTGCGGTCCTTTGCTTTCTTTTTTGCGGTCTGGTTTGCCATAGCAACCAGCTCTTTTTCTGCCTTCTGTTCTGGTGTAAGTTCTGGCTTTGAAGTATTAGTTGGCATTCAACATCCAATCGCTTTTTCTAAACATAACTTATCAAGATACGGCAGAATGGGCCTACTTTCAAAGTAAATACCAAAGTTACACAAGCTATCCCCAGACGCTCTGACCACGATCAACTTTTGCCAGTCGAGCACTTACCTGTTTAACAGCAACAATAAAGACATCAAGCGCTGCATCAAGCTCCTCCAACGTTGGGTAACTTGGAGCAATTCTGATATTAGTGTCAAAGGGATCCTTGCCACTTGGCCACGTAGCACCTGCAGGTGTCATAGTAACGCCAAGCTCATGTGCGCGAGAAACAATTGCGCGCGCAGAGCCAACAGGGCCATCAAATGAGACAAAGTATCCGCCCTTAGGATGAGACCAGGTTGCAACAGCTAAATCGCCCAAACCCTCCTGTAGTTTGCTCTCCACTAGATCAAAACGTGGTCGGAGCAACTCAGCATGCTTTTGCATATGAGCTTCAATGCCGTGCGCATCTTTAAGGAAACGTACATGCGCCAACTGAGAGATCTTCTCGGGAGAAACACGAGCAACCTTGAAAGCGCTCTGGATTTCTTTAATGTCTGCAGGGCTTGCGGCAACCCATGCCATGCCTGAGCTTGGGAAGGTTACCTTTGCCGTTGAGGCAAAAGCAATCACCAGGTTTTTTTGAACATCGTCTGCAGCAACCTCTGCAAGTACATCAAAGATATTGAGAAGTTGAGGAGCCTCAGATTCTGGTACAAAGGCGTGAATTGCGTAGGCGTTATCCCAGAAGATTCTAAAGTCAGGGGCTGCAGGTTTGAGGTTTGCAAACGCACGGACAACCTCATCTGAATAGGTGATACCGGTAGGGTTTGCAAAACGTGGTACGCACCAAATTCCCTTAACAGAGCTGTCGTTCTCAACAAGCTCCTTGACCACGTCCATATTTGGACCATCCTCAGTCATAGGTACGGCAACGTTTTCAAATCCATAATGCTGTGTAATAGCAAAATGGCGGTCATAGCCTGGAGCGGGGCACAGGAACTTGAGCGTGGTACCCTGAGCCTTTGCAGCCATCATCTGCTCTGCCCAAGAAGGCTGACCAGCAAGACCGTGGGTTACGGCATGAGAAATGATGTCGTGCATAAGGTTAAGGCTTGAAGAGCCGTTTACGATGACCTGATCAGCAGGTACGCCTGTGAGCTCTGCAGCAAAAGCTCGCGCAGAAGGAAGACCCCAAGGGTCTCCATAGTTGTCTGCAAAAGAGCCGCTGTCAGTCAGGTCAGAAGTAGAGTTCAGCTCGTCAAGCAGAGGCTTAGACAACGCCGTCTGTGCAGGGCTTGGCTTTCCGCGCGCCATATCAAGCTTGAGGTTTTTCTCGCCAAGTGCACGAGCTTCTTGTCCAATAAGCTCAAGAGCCTGGTTAAGCTCAGCATCGCTCATCTTCTGATAAGCGTTTTGCTCAGAGGTTGACTTTGGCTGGAACAGCTCGCGAGAAACTAGCTCAAACATGACACTCCCCTTTTCGGTCTCTGCGTGATACAAAGTATAGGTGATTTGAAAATCAACGCGACAAGGAGAATCATGGCAAATTCTGCACAACCTGGCATGCGCTCGGAGGCATATGGCGAGCTCCAGCACCTTGTTGATAATCTTTATAAGCGCAAACCTTCGGGCACAGTCACTAAGGTTGACGTGCTGATTCAAGCTGAAGTAGACGATCTTGAAGAAGATTTACAAGAAGTTATTGAGTTGATTCCCTCTGGCACGTATGTCCGCGCTCGCCTCTGCGATCAGATTAACTCAATTGTTACGGCGCACGGTTGGGGCTTTACCTACGGCACGGTCGAGTAGCCATAGCTTTTTGATTTTATATAAGTGATAAAATTGCATATATAAGGGGTCTTTTTCTAACAAGTTGGAGGCTCATCATGTATGACTCTTGGAAAGATTTTTTCATTAGCGTCTTTAATAGAGGTATATTCTTTGATACTTCTACTCCAACAGCTCATCTTATTAATAAGATAGTCAATATTTGTTTGCTTCTTATATGGCTATTCACCATTGTCTCAATGTGTCTCTCTCCTGCAGGGCAAGATGCCTCAATAGGCGGAGTGAACATTCTACGCACCAGTTTTTTAATAACTTCTGCATATTATTTTGTGGGGCTCTGCATTTTAACAATCAAGAATAGAAAGAGTCGTACGTCTCATTAAATTTTATTTTTACTCACTGTTTTCCTGCATATTATTTTTCTTTCGATGCTTGCAAAACTCTGAAACGTGCACAAAGAGTAGGCCCAAGATTGCAGAAGCAAACGATGCGGCGAGAACAGCTACCTTAGCTGCAAGTATCTCCCCTGCATCTGGGAATGCAAGATTAGAGATAAGAATTGACATGGTAAAGCCAAGGCCGCCCATAAGACCTACGGCTGTAATCTGAATCCAGTCAACTTTTGCAGGAAGCTTGCAAATCTTACATTTGACCAGCAACAACGTTACAAAAATAATTCCTAGTGGCTTACCCAGGACAGCACCAAAGAAAACACCATGTGCAATAGAACTGCTCAATAAAGCACCAAAATCAGCTCCCACCAGCGTAATCTGCGCGTTTACAAAGGCAAAAATAGGCAGAACAACAAAGTTCACAAAGACAGAAATGTAATGCTCAACACGCTGAAGCGGTGGAGTTACATGGTGCATGACCTGCTCGATTGAATTGGCGCCATGGGTAAAGTCATGCTGACCTAAAACGTGATGCTCGTCATCGTAGTGATCGTCAAGTTCGCGAGCACGTCTTGAAAGCCAACTTCCCAGCTTGCTCAGACGAACATCAGAGTGAGATGGCAAGAAGAAGGCAAGAAGAACGCCCGCAAGAGTAGCGTGAATTCCCGAGTGATACATGCAAACCCAGAGCACCAAACCAACAAGCAAATACGGACCAGAAGAGTAAATCTTCAGGCGATTCATTCCCCACAAAATGACAAGTACTCCAAGAGAAGCTGCTAACCAGGCAATATCTGGCGTGTGACCATAGAAAAGTGCAATGACCACAATAGCCAGGATATCGTCAGCAATAGCAAGTGTCTGGAAAAAGACCTTGGTTTGCGGACTAATTCTGTTGCCCAACAGCGACATGACACCCAGCGCAAAGGCAATATCGGTTGCAATTGGTGTTGCCCATCCATGAGGGGCAGTGCTTGCGTTAAGCGCCAGATAAATAAGGGCAGGAACTGCAACGCCACCAACAGCCGCAAGCATAGGAAGCATTGCCTGTCTTGGCTTTCTGAGCTGGCCAACAGTTACTTCATACTTGAGCTCAATGCCCACCAGTAGGAAGAAGATTGCCATAAGGAAGTCATTCACAAAGGTTTCTAGAGCCATATGTGCATGAATCATTCCAAGCGAGAAACTCATTTGGACTTCAAGAATTTCTCGAACCACCTCATGAGCAGGTGAGTTGGCAACTACAAGCGCAATAAGCGCTGCAAGCACCATGACTGCTGCTGCAATAGTGCTGTTAGAGGTGATTTTCTTTAGAGAGGAGCGCTGACTAATTCTTCTTACAACTGCGGGCTCTCTATAAATGCTAGACATTATCTGCCGTTCTCTCTTTATCTAAAAGGTATTGACCGTTAGCTATGAAAGTTTTTCTCGATGTATATACCTAGTGTACCGTCTACCTACCGTTGAGAGCAACTTATCATATCTCAAGAAAACAGGGTATATCTCCATGTAAAATGTGGGTAATAGAAAGTCAACGTTTAGCTACTTGTAGCACGTATATATTTGGAGCGAATAATGGACACTAAGCGAATTGCCATCATCACAGACTCAGGAACTAATGTCCCACCTGACTTTGTTGCTGAACACAATATTCGTATCACCCCACTTCGCATTAACTATTCTGATGGCTCGTCCTATGAGTCTGGCATTACCATCACACCAGCAGAGCTTGTTGCTCGCTTTGAAGAAGAGGTTCCAAAGACTTCGCTTCCTTCTCCTGAGGGCATTAAGGCTGCCTTTGATGACGCGAAAGCAGCAGGATACGAGGGTGCTGTTTACGTTGCTATCTCCTCTGGACTCTCTGCTACCTGCGATACTGCTCGCATGATTGCAGAGTCCATTACAGACTTCCCTATTTATGTTGTTGATACCAAAAACATTGGCATTGCTTCAGGTCTTATTGTTATTGAGGCCCAACGTCTTATTGATCAGGGCCTTTCTCTTGACGAGATTGGTGCCAAACTTGATCAGGCATCTCTGAACACACGCGTATACTTCTCTGTTCCAAGCCTTGAATACCTGCGTAAGGGCGGCCGCATTTCTGAGGCAATTTATCGTATTGGTTCCATGTTGAACATCAAACCTGTTCTCACCTGTGATGAGAATGGCAAATACACCATTGCCAAGAAAACTCGCGGTTGGCAGAAGTCTCTAGCAGGACAGATTGCTCTAGGAGCAGCCTTTGCTCAGCAATTTGACCGCGTCCATGTGGGAATTTGTTGTTCTGCGCCTAATATTATTTACTCCGAAATGGAAGCCATGATTAAAGAGGCAATCCTTAATGTCACTGACTTTAGGTATGTCGAGGCTGGCTCGGACCTTCTTGTCCATACCGGACCAGGTCTTGTTGGCTATGCCGTATTCGGTTACTAACAGTTAATCGCCTCATGCAACTAAGAACAGCCGCCCACTCAGGCGGCTGTTTTCTTGTAGAGAGCACGTAGGGCGAGAAGGGCTTCTCGCCCTATGCGTCTAGGGTTACAGCAATGGCTGATCCACGAAGAAGCCTTGGTCGTCAAGGAGATTGGAGCCGTCTGCTGCCTCAGTGGCAAGCTGATCGCAACGCTCGTTAAGTGGGTGACCTGCGTGGCCTTTGACCCACTTAAAACTTACCTCATGGTCTTCCATGGCGGAAAGCAAACGCTTCCAAAGGTCTACGTTTTTGACAGGCTCTTTAGAAGCCGTTTTCCAGCCTTTTCTAATCCACCCCGAGACCCATTTTTGATTAAACGCATCAACTACGTACTTTGAATCGGAATAGAGCTCAACCTGGCAGGGACGCTTAAGCGCTTCAAGTGCAACAATGACGCCGAGGAGCTCCATTCGGTTATTTGTAGTGGATTTATAACCCTGGCTGAACTCTTTTGTATGCTGCTGGCCGGAGGGATCGGTATATAGAAGCACGGCCCCGTAGCCACCAGGACCAGGGTTTCCTCGAGACGCACCGTCTGTATAGACTGTGACGTGCATATATGAGGTTGCAGCCTCCATACCAAAACTCCTCTAGAACGTACGTTGAACGTGCCTACTTTGCCTCAGCCCAGTTAGAACCATAGCTGACATCGGCAATGAGAGGAACACGCAGGGTAACAACGTCTTCCATGGTCTCTTTTACCAGTTTAGAGACTGTCTCAATCTCTGACTCTGGAACTTCCAAGTCAAGTTCGTCGTGAATCTGAAGAATCAGCTTTGATGCAAGACCCTCATCACGCAGGCGTTTCTCGACATTAATCATTGCAATTTTGATAATGTCTGCAGCACTTCCCTGCATAGGGTGATTCATAGCAGTACGCTCGCCAAAGGCAATGAGCTGGCGATTTGACTGATTGAACTCTCTAATGTGGCGCTTACGACCGTACATGGTAATCGCATAACCAGTCTCGTGAGCAGTACGGACGGAATCGTCAAGGTATGCACGGACTCCAGGATATGCGTCAAAATAGCGGTCAATCATCTCTTGCGCTTCCTTGCGGGAAATCTTCAGAGACGTTGCCAGACCAAAGGCCTGCTGACCATAGACAATGCCAAAGTTAACTGCCTTAGCACGGCTACGAAGTGCTGGCGTGACCTCTTCAACAGGCACGCCAAAGACGCGTGCGGCAGTTGCGGCGTGGAAATCGGCACCAGAGTTAAATGCTGCTACCAGGTGCTCGTCAGCTGAAAGATGTGCCAGCAAGCGCAGCTCAATCTGGGAGTAGTCGCAGGCGAGAAAAACGCTGCCCTCGGGAACGGTAAAGGCAGTACGGACACGATGTCCCAGCTCAGAGCGGGTAGGAATGTTCTGCAGGTTTGGATCAGAGCTGGAAAGCCTTCCTGTTGCAGCAACGGTCTGATTGAATGTGGTGTGGATGCGCTTATCGCCACGAATAAGCGCAGGAAGCGCATCGAGATAAGTTGATTTGATCTTGGCACGCTCACGATACTCAAGAACATCAGCAACAATCTGGTACTCCTGCGCCAGGTCTCCAAGCACCTTTGCGTTGGTGGAGTAGAAACCAGAACGTGTCTTTTTGAGGCCATAGGTTGGAAGCTTGAGCACGTCAAACAGGATGTGTGAAAGCTGGCTTGGAGAATCCAAGTTAAAATCCTCGCCTGCTGTCTGATGAATGCTTGCCACACGCTGCGCAATATCTTCACCCAGCTCCGAAGACTGCTTAGCAAGCTCTTGAGGATCAACGTAGAGACCACGACGCTCCATCGCTGCAAGTACAGGCAGTAGCTGCATCTCTAGAGAAGTAAAGAGCTCCAGGGAACCATCATCTTCAAGCTTTTTAGTGAGCACAGGCACAAGAGCCCTAGCAGCTACAGCTCTTAGTGCTGCAGCAGGAATCTCATCTGTAGGCTCAGGAAGCTCGGAGCCAAAGTACAGCTCAACCAAGCCGTTGATATCAAAGCTTGAACGATCGGACTCAAGCAGATACGCGGCAACACCCGTGTCAAAGAGGCGATCAGAATCAATGGTCTCAATATCCAGTTTCTGTGGCTCAGACGAATCAACAGGGCTTACCTCGTGTAGCAGCGCCTTGACATCGTCTGCAGCAACACGGGCTTCTCGCAAAATACGTAAGAGCGCTGCAGTTGCGTTTTCTCCTTCAAATTTAAGAAGCGCCTTTTCTGTAGACACCCAAAGTGTGCGAGAAAGGCTAAAGAGCGCTCCGGCGTCCGCCGCAGAATCCTCAGCAACGCCAATCCACTCCTGGTTCTCAATTGCAGCAGTGAGTGCAGCAGATGCGTCTCCTGCCTGCAAAAATTCTGACGGAATAGGAAGTGCGGGTGTAGTGGAGGCAGTTTGTGCGACTGCACCAGCAGCAGAGCCGCCAGCCATGCGGGCAAGCCTTGAGGTCATACCGGTAAAGCCCAAAGCCGAGAAAGCCTTGACTACGTCATTTGGATCAAATGTTGGGAACTGAGCGTCGTCCAGGTTGATATCAAGCGGCGCATCAGTACGAATAGTTGCCACCTTACGGGAAAGCAGCGCGTCATCAATGTGGGCGCGAAGGTTTTCTCCCACCTTGCCCTTGACCTCGTCAGCGTGGGCAATGACCTGGTCAAGTGAGCCATACTCCACAATCAGAGCAGCAGCTTTCTTGGGGCCAATTCCAGGAACGCCCGGAATGTTGTCGGAAGAATCTCCCTTAAGGCCATAGAAATCTGGGACAAGCTCAGGCGTAATACCTGCATAGAGATCTGCCACGGTCTCTGGCGTCATGATTGAGACGTCAGAGACACCCTTGCGCGTAGAAACAATCTTGACGTTTTCTGTGGAGAGCTGATACATATCGCGGTCACCCGTGAAGAGCAGCATCTGATAACCCTCTGCCTCACCGCGGCGGGCAAGGGTACCCAAGATATCATCGCCCTCCCAGCCTTCAAGCTGGCAGACAGGAACGTCTAGGGTCTTAAGCAGCTCTTTGACTATGGGAAACTGTGCGTGCAAAGCGGGGTCCATAGGAGGACGCTGGGCCTTGTACTGAGGCAACATATCAATGCGAACCTGTGGCTTGCCCTTATCAAAGGCACAAATGACACCGTCTGGCGAGAAGGACTCAACAAGCTTGATAAACATATTGAAGAAGCCAAACAGCGCGCCAGTTGGCGTACCATCTGGTGCTGCCATAGGTTGACGGATTGCATGGAATGCTCGGTGCATGAGCGAGTTTCCGTCAATAACAGCAATGGTTCTACGTGGTTTAGCTGCACCTTCTTTAGCTGACGCAGCGTCGTTTTGATCTGTAGTATCAACTGGCATAGTAGTATCAGACATACCTGCTCCTCTTAGTTTTGTGTGTTTCTATTGTACTAAGACTTCATCCGCTTATGCGCGCCAGAGCCCATGGAAACAAAGCCCACATCTCATTTGGGCGCCGGCTAAAATTTTTGTAATCGTTATGTTTCTGTTTGTATCCTCACCACTCTGACTCTGCCAAACGTGCGAAAATAACAACCAACATAACGTGCTCAGCACGCGAGAAAACAGACTAACTGCCAGCATTTACCCACAAGGAGGGGCTGTGGCTCACGACAAAGTTTCTCAGGAATTTGGCTCACTTCTCTTTACCGACGCAGATATGCAAGAACGTCTGCCAAGGCCAACGTACAAGAAACTTCGTAGTGTCATCCAGGATGGCAAGCCGCTTGACCTCGACATTGCAAACGAGGTTGCGCATGCCATGAAAGAGTGGGCACTTGAAAAAGGTGCTACTCACTTCACACACTGGTTCCAGCCTCTCACAGGTATTACTTCCGAGAAGCACGACAGCTTTATGACTCCTCAGGGAAACGGCACCATTTTGATGTCCTTCTCGGGAAAAGAGCTGGTACAGGGCGAGCCTGACGCATCAAGCTTCCCTTCTGGTGGCCTGCGCGCTACCTTTGAGGCTCGTGGTTACACGGTTTGGGATCCTGCAAGCCCAACCTTCATCAAAGACGAGGTTCTCTGCATTCCAACTGCATTTATTTCATACACCGGAGAAGCTCTGGATAAGCGCACTCCTCTGCTTCGTTCCCAGGTTGCCCTAGAAAAGCAGGCCAAGCGCGTTCTTGCGCTCTTTGGACAAGAGCCTTCTCGAGTTGTCACAAACATTGGTCCTGAGCAGGAGTACTTCCTTATCAAAGAGGAAGACTTTGAGCAGCGTCCTGACCTTATCCTTTGTGGTCGTACCCTCTTTGGCTGCGAACCAAGCAAGGGTCAGGAACTTGACGAGCACTACTTTGGCGCTATTCGTCCAACCGTCAACAACTTCATGAAAGAACTTGATGACGAGCTCTGGAAGCTAGGCATTCCTGCAAAAACCAAGCATAACGAGGTTGCTCCTTGCCAGCATGAGCTTGCACCTGTCTTTGAGCAGGGAGCACTTGCTATTGACAACAACCTTCTAACCATGGAGAAGCTTAAGCTTCTTGCACCGCATCACGGTCTTGCCTGCCTTGAGCACGAGAAGCCCTTTGAGTACGTCAATGGCTCCGGTAAGCACGACAACTGGTCACTCTCCGCAGATAACGAGAACCTGCTTGAACCTGGCGATAAGCCTGGCGAGAACCTCCGCTTCCTAGTCTTCCTTGCGTGCCTTGTTGCCGCTGTTGACTCTCATGCAGACCTTCTGCGCATGTCGGTTGCATCTGCTGGAAACGATCACCGTCTTGGCGCAAACGAGGCTCCACCAGCGATTGTCTCAGTCTTTTTGGGTGCTGCGCTTTCTGTAATTGTTGATGACCTCATCACTGGCTCTGATGTTCACGGTGCAAAGCGCACTCGTATGGACCTTGGCGTACCAACACTACCTGCAGTCCTTAGGGACAACACGGATAGAAACCGTACCAGCCCCTTTGCGTTTACTGGTAACAAGTTTGAGTTCCGTATGTGCGGCAGCCAGCAGAACCTCTCTGATCCTAACGTCATTTTGAACACCATTGTTGCCGAGCAGTGTGACCGCTTTGCAAACGATCTTTCAAACGCTTCTGAGGAGAACTTCACTAAGGAAGCTTTGAGCTGGGTTATTGACACCTTTAAGGCTCACGAGCGCATCCTCTTTGAAGGCAATGGCTACTCAGGCGATTGGGAGAAACTTGCCGAGGAGCGCGGCCTTCCAAACCTCCGCACCACCCCTGAGGCACTTCCTGCAATGGTTGCCCCAGAGAACATTGAGCTCTTTGAGCGCTACGGTGTTCTTTCCCAGGCAGAAGCACAGGCTCGCTACGTTGCAAAGGCAGAGCAGTATGCTAAGGTTCTCAACATTGAGGCTCGTACCATGCTGTATATGACGCGCCACATGTATCTGCCTGCCCTCTTTACCTACTCAAGTGATGTTGCCTCTTCAGTTGCTGCTAAACAGGCTATTGGTATCAAGAGCGTTGCAGAAACAGAGATTGTTGAGAGGCTCACTGCAGGTATTGACGAGATTTACGCAGCTACCAACAGCCTTGATAAGATCAACACCACAGCTCACCAGATGAAGGATCAGCCTCAGGAGCAGTGCGAATACTACTGCAATGAAGTTCTTCCTGCCATGGCCCGCCTGCGCAGCGCCGTTGACTCCATGGAGCTCATCTGCGGACACGACTGGTGGCCAGTTCCTAGCTACAACAAGATGCTCTTCTACGTCTAATTCTTCACTAAGAGCTTCTTGGCGAGAAACCCGGTCTTCTCGCCACTCCATCTATACAGCAAAACGGCTCAGTTTACCTGGGCCGTTTTTTGTATCCAAACTCATAAGATGTGGCAAAGGTTATGCGTTGACCAACTTACTGTATGCAGCATGGACGTCTTCAAGCTTGATGAGATTGCCTTCAGCATCGGTGGGAGCAGGAGCTATCTGCATTGATTCGCTCACTGCTGTCAAATTTAAACGGCTTGCATACCAAGGAGTTGGCGTTCCCTCAATAACTGGCGAGAAGAACGAGTCCATTTCTCCCATGTGCTCAGCAGCGTCTCGTTTAGTAATAAATTCCTGCCATAAATACGCTGAATACGTATGTTTTGACCCCTGACATACAAATGACCTTATCGTAGAGAAATATGAAGTACCTGGCAGAATGACTGAAAGATTATCAAAATCGTCTTTAGTAATTGCCCTATACGCAGCGCTCAGCGGACAAACACAAGCCCTGTACCTGCCAAATCCTGTGTCTCTAATAGCTTGATAGGTGCTCTCAGAAAATGCGTCAACATTTTCAAACAGACTTTGGATAATTTGAGCACCTTTATCCAGTCCATACTGACCTAAAAAGAGCGATTCAAACTTTTTTCCCGCATACGTAAGTGTGGGGTCAGGAATAACATACCTTCCACGCAGGCCATCTGTAAGAAGATCGGTCCATTCGCGTGGACGCTGAATCTTTTTCTCATTAAGGCGCTCTTGATTTACAAGTAAAACCAATGGATCTGCAGCGTAGGCATACCAGTGCCCGTTGGTGTCAAAAAACTCTGGACGCACGTACTGGTCTGTTGAAGAAACTTCAAACGGTTGGCAATATGCGGAAGTCTCAAAGTTTTGCATGAGAGCTTCGCTTGCCAGAAAAATAACATCAGGTTTCTCAAAACCCCAATCGGTACCAGATTTAATATCAGAAGTTTCAGACTCCGCACTCTTACCAGAAGCGTATGTTTGCTTAATAAACTCCTGAATTTCTTCCTCTGTTGCCTCGCCCACCGTAACAGGCAGAGAAAACATTCTTGAATATGTTTCTACCAGGGGCTTTACCGCTTCTTTTGAGGTGCAAAGCAGATTGAGAGAGCCTTCTCGTTGTGCAAGTTGAATGAGCGCTCGAGCGTAGCCCGGAACTTTTGAATTGAGCTGTGGAGGAAGAAGTTCCTGCTGAACATAAGAAATTCCTGGGCTTAAAACGTTTGCTACGGTTGCTATTACGGGTGCAGCAACCGCTGAGACAGCCAGGATGATAAATGAGGTTCGTGTAACAGAAGTGGCAGTTGGTGGAGTGATCTTCTCGTCAGGGTCTTTTGGTCCAAAAGTTTTATGCAGCTTCTGGCGCAGACAATCTGGGATAAACTTCACGCTACCTCCTTACCTGCTACTCAGTCCATCTGGTCGAACAAATTTTATCCAAAAAAGGCTTTTAGTCCAATCAGGATAAGCACCGCACCACCGACCATCTCGGCGCGGTCGCCCAAAAGCGAGCCGAGTTTTTTACCAACGAACAATGCAATGGTGCAGAGGATGACGGTAATAATACCAAAGAGTGCCGAGGCAACCAAAATGTCTACGCTATGTGCCCTAAAACTTACACCAACAGCAAATGCATCAATTGCCGTAGCAACAGCTTGAAATACCAACTTGCCATAAGAGAGTGTTGTAGCGCCTTGCTGAGCTTCTTCCTCATCTTCTTCAGAAGCATCTTCTTTGAGCGCCTTATAGCCGCTGTACAGCATGTTTGAACCAATGAAACCAAGAATAACCAACGAGACAATACCTGCGTACTTCTCAATCAACTCTGCTGCAATGCCACCAACAAAATAACCGGCAAGAGGCATACCAAACTGAAAGAGACCAAAGAAAAGAGGCATACGCATAAGACGAGAAAACCTATGGTCATCAAAGGCAAAGGTGTTAGAGATAGTGACAGAGAACGCATCTGTTGCAAGCGCCATACCCAGCATTAAAATTTCAAGTAGACCCATGTGTCAGTTCCCAAGTATCATTAAATCTTGTAACACGAAGGAGAAATTTTAACGCCTATAAGCTATTTTGGGCTACTCTTATATTGAAAAACTACAAGGAGTCCTATGCCTGCTTTAATAACCCACTATCTGTTTGGCGCAGAAGTGGTTCATGATTTACCACAAGAGCTTGTTGCAACTGATGCAGAGGTCAATGCATTCCTTCTTGGAAACCAGGGTCCTGATCCCTTCCTAGCACGTCATCTTGCCTGGCCAAACCACTCACTTGCCTGCAATAGACTACATCGTCGTATGCATGCAGGTCATATTGTTGACGCGTTTCTCTCTATTCGCGATGGTGTTTCTCGCCTACCGCAGAGCGACATGCCCGCTGGTCGTGCGTTTGCGCTTGGCCTCTTAGCACACTACGCGCTGGATAGAATTGTCCATCCATTTGTGTATTCCCAGCAAGATGCACTGATTGAGGCGGAACCATCTCTCAAAAATGCCTACAGAGAACTCCACCCTATTATCGAGACAGACTTAGACTCATACCTTCTCTGGCACATGCGTCACACCACCGTTGAGACGTTCCCACCAGCTGAGGTGCTTGAAGCAATTGAATCAACCAAGCATGTTGGTGGCGCACTCTTCTCGCAAGTAGCGCTTCAGGTATTTGGCCTTAATGTTGGCGTTGGTGAGTACGAGAAGGCCCTTCAGGATTACGCTCGCATCTACCACACTGTAGAGCGCACTGATCCTAAGTACACTACTAAGCTTCCTGACGTTTTGTATAAAACCGAGAAGTTCATGCGTCCTTCAAACAATTCATACGTTGCCGCGATGGCTCATCGTATTGTTAAAACCGAGGACTTCCCTACGGCAAACCTCAAGCGTCTACCTTGGAAAGAGCCTTACACAGGAGAGATCAAGACTGAAAGTATTCTTGATCTTATGGATGAAGCTCGTGAGTTCTACAAAGAGCTTGTTCAGGCAACTATCTTAGGTCAAAGAATCACCTTGGAAGAACTGGTCGACGGTATCAATTACATGGGCAAACCCGTTGTAGAAATGGTTGATGACGAGGACTAACTCGCGGCAAAATACAAATGCGTTGAGCATTCAAACACGTAAGAGAAAAGCGGCTACTTGTGAACTGCCTCCCATTTCTTGGACACGAGAAATAGGAGGCAGTTCA
>CALLVW010000032.1:0-4347 GCA_938015835.1 uncultured Atopobium sp.
TGAAAAGTGCAAAGAATCTGTGTTTGGGACACAGATTCTTTGATGAAATCAGGCAAAATCCACAGTTTCTTTGATGTTTTCAGGCAAAAGTTACAGATTCTTTGCAGAAATAAGGCGCAGCTACAAGGTCCAAAATCAGTTGCAACTTTATCCGCGACGAGATGCCTGGTACTTCTCGAAAGCAGCTTTGTATTTCTGCTCCTCTTTCTTGAACATGGCGTTGAAAAACAGGGTAGTTACCAGAAGAATGACCAGGTACAGCGCAGTAAAAGACATCCAAGCCTGAGCCATATTTGGCACCCATCCTCCAATGAGCGCCATCGCCACAAGCGTTGGGAACAGGCAAACGTTGAAGCCAAGAAACCTGTGAAGGTAGCTGAGCTTAGTAATCAGAGGCTGATAGTTGAACCAAATCTGCTGGTAAATCCCCGACAGGACGCCGGCGGCGATCAGCGTAAGAAGTATGATGTTATTTTGCCTGTCACCATAATTGGTTGCCAGCGCAATGACGCCATACACAAGCGAGATGCCGGTGAAGCATATCGCGCCACCTGAAATACCTTTGCACATGATTTGACCTACTGTTTTATTGAGTCCCTCATCAAATTCTTGCTGAGTCTTTCGCTCAATTCCTTGCCAGTTTTGTGATTCGTTGCGTTCCATAATGTTCCCTTCTCTGGGATAAAACTGCTGTTAAAGTGTGGTTCGAGTGGTGTTTGGCGCTCGGCACCGGGAGCGATGCGCGAGAAAATCCGCTGGCCCTTACACAATTCCGATACGTCGTTTGATTTCCGCAGCGTACTTTCTTGAAGCAACAAGGGGTTTCTCGCCAAGCGACAGCAACATGCGGCCGGAACCTGCGGGTTTGATGCCCGTAACCTGATCCAAATTGACCAGTTCCTGTCGAGAAGTGCGCACAAACGCCGTGTCTTTGAGCGCGTCCTCGAGCTCGGTCAAGCGACTAGAACTTTCCAGAGTCTCCCCGTTTACCAGGTGAATCAGTGTCACACTGCCATCCGTCTGAATCCATGCAACATCCGCGAGAAGGACGACGCGCCTGTTGATGGTTCCGGGAACGTATCCAGTCATCTTTCCGTCAACCATCTGGAGCTGACGGACAATTCCCGAAACGCGCGGGTCATCGGGGCCGCTCAAGATGGTCACTTCGATTTGCGCGCGACCCTTTTCTTCAACTACACGAATTTCCATGACACTTCCAAACAACTTACTTGACCTAACGTTTCGTTTTCTTGCTGCAGCGGAATTGTAGTCCGCTTGCTTCCTTGCCTTAAGGCATCTTTAGAATAACGGTTGCAGTTCTTATCTATGGTCTCATATCGCCCAAATGCACTAACTGACGTATGAAGTGCATTCTTTGTGCTCCGAGTGCCTCTTTCTGTGCGCCCGAACTTGCACGGGCAAACGCGTTCGCACGCACACCCATACAAAAAGCCGCCCTCAAGATGAGAGCGGCTTGAAGTTACTGCGTGCTAAATCTGTGGCTTCCACGCACCATGCCTGCGAGCGTCAGCCTTGTCACGGCTTAGTTTCTAGCCGCGTGAAGCTTGAGCGTACCCAGTGCAAAGAGAACTGCTGCGCCGCCTGCAACAGCAAACATCAGTGTGTTCTGCAGTGCGTCGTCGCCAGTGTAAGGAGTGCGGGACTTGCGAGGCTTAGGGACAACAGGGTTAGTGGTGGTATTGGTGTCTGTGTCGATAAGACCATCGCTGACGTGGGCAGTGTTTACAACCGTGACGTTTTTCTCGCCCTTGTTGACCTTGACCTGGAAGGTTACGGTGAGCGTGTCGCCCGAAGCAACGTTCTGAGTCCAGGTTACGGTACGTGTAGCTGGGTCGTAGGTGCCGCCGTTATCAGCGGAGCCATCAACATAAGTTGTGTGCTCTGGGATGACATCGGTGATGGTGACATCGCGAGCAGTGTTGGTAGTGTTGGTGTAGGTAACGGAGTACGTAAGCACCTGACCAGCAGTTACCTTGTTGCCATCGATGGAGTTACCCTGACCGTCCAGGACGTCCTTCTTTGGCTGAGGCAGAACTACCCAAACGCCAATGAAGTGAGCGTTCTTGTGGTCGATGACCTCGGAATCGTGATCGTAACCGATGAATACCCAAGTTCCGTCTGGAGTCTCAACACGAGTGACGCCGCCAAGTGGCTGATCAGGGGTAACGGTGGTTCCGTTAGGAATTCTGGTCTGCTTACCAGGAAGCAGGTCCAGGACCTCCTGAGGAAGCTCCCTGTTAGGAGTGCCGCTGACAAACTCATGGGTCTTCTCGTACAGAAGCTCAGTGGTTACCTTGTTGGAGTGAGCAACGTTTCCGTCGACAACCTGTGTGAGCTCGTTATCAATGTTGGAGCCGTCTGTCTCTACCTTGCTGTTGGTAACAGTCTTGTAGGTAATAACAAACTTCTTGCCGCCATTTGCCTTAGTGAGCAGGTGATCCTTGATGTTGACCGTAACCTTCTGGCCGTCAACAGCAACAGTGTAATCGGTGCCCTCAGTTAGAGTCTGGCCGTCAAAGCTTACGGTAAGGCTCTGGAAATCAAGGCGCTCGTCAAAGGTGTCAACCATGCTCATCGACTTAATCTTGCCGATGGTATCAATGCCCTGCCTTGGCAGCGTAAAGGTGCCGGTATAGGTAATGGTTTCTCCGGCCTTAGCAGGAGCCTGCTCTGGATCAACGGCCTTTACTGGAGCTGGAGTAATTGCCTCGGTGTACACACCAAAGAGGCTGCCGCTGGTAGCCGCGCTGGTGGACTCAAACGTCATGCTGCTTGACTTGGACTTAACAGCAAAACCTGCAAGGTTCTTCTCCTGGTCAGGACCGGAAGTTCCACGAACAGGATTCCAGGTAATATTGTTGCCACTGGTGCTCTCAACAAGAATGTTCCTGTTGTTCATAACAATGCTATCGATGGTGCTATTGGCGTTAATAAGCGAGAAGGTCTCGTTTGCGCCAGTGTCGCCGACAACGTCAATATCGCTTGGCTGCATAACAAGCTTGAGGTCACAAGGGGTGCCATCGGTGTACTTAAGCTCTACTGTTACGTTTGCGTTGATTGCATAGGACCTGAACATATCAGCAGTATAGCTGGGGTGATTCACGTCAATATAGTCCATAATCTGGAAGGACTTAGTTCCCCAGTTCTCATCAACGGTCAAAAATGCAACGTCAGTCTTATTAGGGTTGTTGTAATCTGCGTTGGCGTTCTTAAGGGTAAGGTCCAGAGAGTTGATGGTGACATAAACGTCAACGTCCTTGCCGTCAACGGTGCCAGCGTTAGAAAACTTCAGCGAAAGAGGCTGGTTATACTGCTGGTTGGAACCGTCTTTAGTTGGCTGAACAACAAAAGCTGTTGAGGGCAGTCTGCCTGTGTCAGAAGCAGGAATCTCTACACGCTTAACGCCAGCTCCCTGCGAGAGAACAGTCATGTTGTCTCTGGTCAGCGTGAACTGGTAAATGTTGATCTGGGTAAGATCACTATCGTCTTTCTGGCGATCAAGTGCCTGAGCTGTGTTAATAGACATAAACAGGCATGCCACAACCATGGTGAGAAAGACTGAGATTCTCTTAAGAAAACCTTTTTTCATGATGGCCCCTCAAAAAGATGTGCATATTACATCTATATTTTCTTACAAATTGATAGCCAAAACATATGAGAAATTAGTATTCACATAAAAAGTGAATTAGGCTGATGAATAGTATAGTTTGTATGGACAATACTATTTTAAAAATAGTTCAAATTTTTGTGTTTGTACCACATCTGCTGCTGGCGAATATGAATTCAGGCTGTCGCGCTTCAAGACGCCGCGTCCAGCCCGCAGCCTCGGTCCGCGCGCCTCTGCTCACGCGCTTTAGTTTGCTCCGCCAGGGCGAGAAGGTCTACCAGCTTGGTGATTATCAGGCTCTTGAACTTTCTCTGTCTTGGAGCAAATCCACGCAATGGTATAGCCAACGCAGCCGATAAACAGGCAAGTTAGACCTAACATAAACATTTTCTCGCCAACGCCAAAGTTAATCTCGTATTGAATTTTGAGCGCCAGCGGAGGATCTTGCAGAGGAAGTCCAGCCTTAGCGAATAGGTAGTATGCACCCATGAGCGCACTTAAAATACCTGAAATTAAAAAGCCCTGTGAAAGGTTCTTAATAATTTGAGCCGCTTTATTCATGTCGCATCATCTCCTTATGTTGCTATGGTAAAGCAAAATGGCGAGAAACCCAAAAAGAGAGCCAGCGTATGAGCTGCCTCCCATTTCTTAGCCACGAGAAATGGGAGGCAGTTCAAAACACACCTAAGTCGGATAATCTGTTAAAAAGACGTATACAT
>CALLVW010000033.1:0-9912 GCA_938015835.1 uncultured Atopobium sp.
CTATAACTTTGCCGAGCACATTGGTATTAAAGACCGTGCGTCAGCGGGTATTGTATCTTTGGTAAGTTGGTTCATCCTTATGCCTCAGGTAACTGAGTTTTCACCTGAAGAGGGCGTGGAGCCATTCCTGGTAGATAGTATTCCGCTTGCTTGGACTGGTGCAAAAGGCGTCTTCATTGCCATGATTGTAGGATTTTTTGCGGTGGGCGTGTTTGGGTACATTATTAAAAAAGACTGGACCATTAAGATGCCAGAGGGCGTTCCTCCTACTGTTGCTCGAGCATTTAGCGCTCTTATTCCTATGACTATTGCGTTTACCGCTGTATGGCTGGTTGGTATTGTCTTTATCATTTCCCCATGGGGCAATGCCTTTAGCTTCATTTATGCAATTCTTCAGGCTCCTCTAACTTCACTTGGTGGAACTGTTTGGGCATTGGCATTTAGTTATGTTTTGGCAAGTGGATTCTGGTTTATTGGTATCCATGGCTCCAGCGTCACTGGTTCAATTTACACCCCAATTCTTACCGCACTTTCGCTGGAAAATCAGGCTGCATTTGCTGCTGGTGCAGCACTTCCTAACATTGTTAACCGTGAGTTCGAGACCTTCTTTGCAACCTTTGGTGGTGGCGGTTCGACGCTCTCTTTGCTGATTGCAATGCTTCTGTTTTGCAATTCCAAGCGTATTAAGGATCTGGCAAAGATTTCTGTTGCTCCTGGTATCTTTGGTATCAACGAGCCAATTATCTTTGGTCTTCCTATTGTTCTTAACCCTGTTATGTTGATCCCCTTTATTCTTACTCCAGTGGTCAACATCATCATTGCGTACTTCATCATGGATCTTGGTTTAGTACCTCTGTGCAATGGCGTCATGCTTCCTTGGACTACTCCTCCTCTGGTTTCTGGATTCCTGCTGAGTGGTTGGCAAGGCGCTGTCCTGCAGCTCTTCTTAATCATTCTGGGAATCTTTATTTATCTGCCTTTTATCAAGACATTGGACAAGGAATATCTGAAGGAAGAAGCTGCAGCTTCCGAGGAACCTTCTACTGAGCTGGAAGACTTTGACTCTATCGACCTTGATTCTGTCGTGCTGTAAAACTTTTGTATTTGAGCTGTACCTGGTACAACGCTGAGACGCTGTGCCAGGTACCAGTCTGTATGCTTGATTGGAGGAAGTGATGCATAGGCTTGGAATTTCTCTTTATCCAGAGCACTCAACACCTGAAGCCGATGATGCCTACATGGCATTAGCAAGTAACTATGGTTTCTCGCGCATTTTCACATGCTTACTTTCTGTGGATAAGTCACCAGAAGAGACAGTAGCGGAGTTTTCGCAGTTTATGGACCGCGCTCATGGGTATGGGTTTACTGTTGCAGTGGATACCAACCCGCGCGTATTCCAACACTTAGGGGCAACGGCAACTGATATTTCTGTTTTTGCCAAGATGGGAGTTGATATTATTCGTCTTGATGGGCATTTGGGAGATCGTCAGGACATTGCTCTGACAAGAAATCCTTACGGCATTGCAGTTGAGTTCAACGCCAGTCAGATGCTGTCGCTTGATCTGCTTATTGAGCGTGGCGCATATCGTCGCAATATGTGCGTTTGTCACAATTTTTATCCACAGAGATTTTCTGGCTTGAGCGAGAAACGCTTTAGTGAATTCTCCGAGCATTATTTTGGTATGGGTCTCACTCAGGCAGCATTTGTGACGAGTCAGCAGAATAACACGTTTGGTCCATGGCCAGTTTATGACGGTCTTCCTACCTGTGAAGATGATCGTACTCGTTCAATTGATTTGCAGGCAAGACACCTGTTGGCAACTGGCCTTATTGATGACATTATGGTTGGCAATTGCTTTGCTTCTGAAGAGGAACTTGCCGCATTAGCTGCTGTTGATACTACTAAGGTAACGTTCAAGGTTGAATTTGATTCTGGTGTAACTGAGGTCGAGAAGAACGTTTTGTATCAGTTCAACCACGTAACGCGTGGAGATGCATCTGAGTATTATCTGCGTTCTTCAGTACCTAGGATGTTTGAGTACTCCACTTCGATTCCTGCTCGCGAGCGTGCAAATTATCATATTAGGCGCGGAGACGTGTTAGTAGTGAATGACAATTTATCGCACTACCTGGGAGAAGTTGAAGTTGCACTAAGAGATTTTGAGGACGACGGAACCCGTAATGTTGTAGGACGTATCCCAGAAGACGAGCTTTTCTTGTTGGATTATGTGAAACCTGAATTCCCGTTTGGATTTATTAAAGACTAGCGGGGTTGTTTGGTTGTTACTTTAATACTGGAACAACAAATTAGACGCCTGGCGAGAAGAACGATTTTCTCGCCAGGTTTTTAATAACAAATTTAAGGTATTTGGAATGGGCTTGGTGTTGTTTGCAGGTGAATTTTATGTGAATGACCTTGCGATAGACGACTTTTGTTGCATTTGTTATAAGATTCTCACTTCTGAATTTAGTAGGGATTTACGTGCTGTTTTGGGGACTGTATGAATGTAGCGCAAGGTCTTGAGAAGAAGCTTATGCCAATGGCGGAGTTGGTGAGTAAGAATAAATATCTTCTTACTATGCGCGACTCGTTTGCCATGCTCATGCCAATCCTTATTATCGGATCAATGTTTACGTTGGTAGGCAACTTGCCAATTCCTGCGTGGGTTGATTTCTTGAAGTCCACTACGATTCAGGGCAAGTCGCTTTTCTCGCTGTTGGCCATTCCTTCTGCCTGCACTGTTTCGCTCATGGCAATATTTTTGTCGTTCGAGATTGGCTACAACTTTGCTGATCAACTTGGTTTAGAGGATCGAGTTTCTGCTGGTATGGTTTCGCTCGTCAGCTGGTTTATTTTGATGCCTCAGGTGACTGAGTTTTTGCCCCAGGGAGCTTCTCGGCCATTTTTGGTGGAGAGCATTCCTCTTGCGTGGACCGGCGCGAGGGGTGTGTTTGTAGCGATTATCGTAGGCTTTTTGTCGGTGTCCATTTTTGGTTTTGCTATCAAGAAGAACTGGGTTATTAGGATGCCGGAGGGCGTTCCTACGTCTGTTTCGCTTGCGTTTAGTGCTCTGGTTCCGATGGCTCTCACGTTTGCCGCAGTGTGGGCGATTAGCGTTTTGTTTGCGCTCACTCCTTGGGGAGATGCATTCACCTGCATTTATTCCATGTTGCAGACTCCGCTGACCATGCTTGGTGGAACCGTTTGGGCTCTGGCGATTGCTTACATCATTCAGGGCATTTTCTGGTTCTTTGGCATCAATGGGTCAAACATTACGAGCCCTATTTTTACGCCGATTTTGACTGCGCTTACGCTGGAAAACCAGGCCGCCTTTGCCGCCGGCACTGCGCTACCCAACATTATCAATCGAGAGTTTGATGCGTTCTTTGCGCTGTTTGGTGGCGGAGGATCAACCCTTTCTCTGTTGATTGTGATATTTTTGTTCTGCAATTCTCGCCGTGCAAAAGACATTGCAAAGATCTCCATTGTGCCTGGTATTTTTGGTATTAACGAGCCCGTTATGTACGGACTGCCGATAGTACTGAACCCCATTATGGCAATTCCTCTGATTTTTACCCCCGCAATCAATATTTCGATTTCCTGGTTTGCCATGAATACGGGGCTGGTGCCTCTGTGTAACGGCATTATGCTGCCTGGAAGTACCCCTCCTTTGATCTCGGGATTTCTTCTGTGCGGATGGCAGGGCGCTTTATTTCAGCTCGTATTGATTTTGATTGATATGGCAATCTACCTACCGTTTATTAAGGCTCTGGATATGCAGTTTCTCAAGGAGGAAAAAGGAGCTGAGACAGAGCACGCAGTCTAGGTGCTGCGGAGACATAGTGTGCGTTGAAGGCAGCTCTCGGTGAGCTGCCTTTTTCTGTTTTCCATGAGAATCTCAATGTTATGAAAATGGCCCACCGCATTTCAGGACGCATTGCGTAGCCTTGGGTGGGCGCTGATGGATTAACTATAAACCAAATAGCAAGATTGCCTAGAGCAATAGGGTGGAAACCGCAAATTCTCTATAGCAATCTCTTTAAGCTATTTATGCAGGTTTATGTATATGGTGTGGGCATCAGAGCGTTTCTCGCTAGCAAAGATTTGATTAAGTTGCGACGTATATACGTGCCGGTAAAACAGCTGTTGCGTAAAAGTTTTGCGGGGTTGGGACTCGCGCTGTTTGCGGGCGTGGCTTGGCGTATAGTTATAGAGTTACAAGAAGAAATATTGGCGTGATACAAGGCGTTTTTCGCCGAGAAGAGTGTTTATGCTTGCTATAAAAAATGAAACAAACGTGGTGCTTGCAGTTGATACGTCAACGGACATGCTGGCGTGTACAGTCGCGCGTCTGAACAGGCGCGATGCTGGTGCTGTAGGCGCAGCGAGTTCGGCGGACGGTGGCGCAAGCGCGGTGGACGGTGGGTTTGATGTTGACGTACTAGCGTCAACGGATCACCTGTGTCGTCGTCAGGCAAACGTGGAGCTTGTGGGCTCGGTCCAGGAAGCGCTTGACGCCGCTGGACTGACTATGGCTGACGTTGACGCTGTTATCGCAGGTGGAGGACCTGGTTCGTTCACGGGCGTTCGCATCGGCGTGGCCACCGCAAAGGGTATTGCCTGCGGCTCTGGCTTGCCACTTTATGGCGCAAGTGCTCTTGACGCCATGGCGTTTAGCGCATGGAAGGCGGGCGAGCGCGGCACCGTTGGTGTTGTTGCGGACGCCATGCGCGGCGAGGTCTATCCGGGCATCTACCTGCTGGATGACGCCGGAGCACATAGAACATTCCCGGTGGAGACCGTCCTCAAGGCAGACGCCTGTGTGGAGGAGTGGTCGAGCAGGACTGATAAGGACCAGCTCACGCTTACAGGCAACGGTTTAGTGAAGTACCGCGAGTGTTTTGAGCGCGCGGGTTTCTCGACATACTCGGATGAAGCAACGTGGTTCCCAACAGGAGAAGGCCTGGTACGTGCGGTGTGCATGCCCGAGTATCAGCAGGCGGGCGCAGGCGATCCGGCGCTGGTGCTGCCCATTTACACGCGACTTTCGGACGCGGAGGAGTCGGAGCGCAAGCGTTTGGGTCTCAAGGAGCCGGCAACGGTGGCCCTGACCGGCGTGGATGATGCGCTGGCTGATATTCACCTGCAGCTTCGTCCGATGACGGTGAACGATCTGGATCAGGTGGCGGAGCTTGAGGCGGCAACATATGCCGACGCTGCGCATTCGGCCTGGTCAAAGCAGACGTTCTATGACGAGCTTTCGGGCGTTGGGCGCAGCTGGTGGCTGGCTCACGACCGCGGAACGGTCATCGGTTTTGCGGGCGGTCGTCTGGCAGGAGCTCAGTTTGAGGTGGAAGAAGTGGTGGTCGCGCCCGAGCGTCGCCGCCAAGGAATTGCATCCAAGCTGGTAGAACGCGTGGCGTACGACGCTCAGATGCTGGGCGCATCCGCGATTACCCTTGAGGTGGAGGAGGACAACGCTCCAGCTCAGGGCGCCTATAGCAAGCTGGGATTTGCTGAGGTTGGTCGTCGCCCGGGATATTACGGTCCAGATTGTGCGGCGCTGTTGATGACAGCGCAGCTGCCTTTGGCGGTTGGCGCTGGCTTTGAGGCGAGAAACCCTGAACCTCACGCATCGGTGCGTCCGTGGCCTATTGTTGCAGGTGAGCGCTCTGAAGAGACGCTTGCTGCACTGCGCGAGGCGGGGGATTTGATCCTCAGTCTGGAGTCCTCGTGCGACGAGACTGCCATGTGCATCATGGATTCACACGGTGTGGTCTGCGCAAATGTTGTCGCAACTCAAATTGACTTCCACGCTCGCTTTGGCGGCGTCGTGCCCGAGATTGCTTCTCGCAAGCACACCGAGGCTATCGTTGGTCTTTTCGAGGAGACCATGGCCCGCGCGGGTGCGCACTTTGGTTGCGACACGCTGGTGCCGTCTGACCTGGCCGCCGTTGGTGTTACCGCAGGTCCAGGCCTTGTCGGCGCGCTTGTTGTAGGCGTGGCGTTTGCCAAGGGCTTCTGCGTGGCCACTGACCTGCCGCTTATTCCCGTTCATCACCTGGAAGGTCACCTGCTGGCCAACCTGTTTGAGACGCCCGACTTGGAGCCGCCGTTTGTGGCCAGCCTGGTCTCGGGTGGCAATACTATGCTGGTACATGTGCGTGCCTGGGGAGATTATGTGGTTCTGGGCTCCACCATCGACGACGCCGTGGGCGAGGCATTTGACAAGGTTGCCAAGGCGCTTGGCCTCGGCTATCCAGGTGGTCCCGTAATCAGCAAACTTGCAGCTCAGGGCAACCCTAAGGCCATCCACTTCCCGCGTGCGATGATGCACAGCGGCGACTATTCCTTTAGTCTTTCCGGCCTAAAGACCGCCGTTATCACCTACATTGAGGGCGAGAACCGCGCAGGTAGAGCTATCAATCTGCCCGATCTGGCCGCTTCGTTTGAGCAGGCTGTTATTGACGTGCAGGTGGCAAAGGCTAAAACCGCTGTTGAGGAGACGGGTGTCTCCGACTTCTGCGTGGGCGGCGGCGTAGCTGCAAACCCCGCACTTAGAGCTGCATATAAGGAAACCTTTGGTCGTATGGGCGTTCGAGTAACGGTGCCTCCGATGTCGGTTTGCGGCGACAACGCCGCAATGATTGCCGTCGGCGCACTTCGTAGCTACCGTACGCAGGGTTTCTCGCCATTGACCTTGGACGCAAACCCCAACGCGCAACTGGGATCGTGGTCGTCGGATGCGGCGCCCGTTGTCCCAAGCGGCATGTAAGGAGGCCATTGTGCAAGACGGATTCATCAAAGTTGCAAGTATCACGCCGCGCGTCCGCGTGGCCGACGTGGCGTTTAACGTGGAGAGCTGCCTGGCCGCCATCGAAGAAGCCGCAGGTAATCGCGGCGCCAAGGTGGTCGTGCTGCCCGAGCTCTGCATCACGGGCTACACCTGCGAGGACCTGTTCTGGCAGGATGCCCTCTTGGATGCTGCCGAGCGTGGCTTGGTTTCTATTGCCGCCCGCACGGCCGACGTCGACGCGTTGCTGCTGCTAGGACTGCCTGTTCGCGTGGCCGGCAAGCTCTACAACTGCGCCGCCGTTCTCTTTAGGGGAGAGCTTTTGGGCCTGGTGCCCAAGCGCTACGTGCCCATGTACAACGAGTTTTACGAGGGCCGACACTTTGTTTCTGGCCCCAAGACGGTCACCAGCGTGGACTTTGGCCTGCTGGGCGAGGTGCCGTTTGGTACCAACCAGCTGTTTGCGTGCGACACCATCCCTGAGCTGGTCGTGGGTGCGGAGATCTGCGAGGACCTCTGGGTTCCCATGCCGCCGTCAAACTCGCACGCCGTTGCCGGCGCCACGCTGATCTGTAACTTGTCCGCATCGCCCGCGCTGGCCGGCAAGTCCGCGTACCGTCGTCAGCTGGTTGCGCAACAGAGCGCGCATCTGATCTGCGGCTACGTTTACGCCAGTGCAGGTGAGGGCGAGTCTACGACCGATTTGGTTTTCTCGGGCCATGATCTTGTTGTCGAGAATGGCCGTGTGCTCGCCGACTCTGGCGTGTTTGGCGAGGGTATTGCCGTGTCCGAGATTGACGTGCTGTCGCTGGCGGCTGACCGCAGGCGCACGTCGACGTTTGAGGTTGCTCCGACGCCGGAGGATTACAAGCACCTGACCACGTATTTCTCGCTGGAGTTTGACGGCGAGGGTGACAGTGACGACGAGCTTGCAATCCGCACACCCCTGACCAGGTACGTTGATCCGCATCCGTTTGTGCCCGCGATGGACGACGCTCGCGCGGCGCGCTGCGAGGAGATTCTGTCGATTCAGGCTCATGGTTTGGCATCAAGGCTGGCACACACGGGCTCTGACCACGCGGTTATTGGCATTTCGGGTGGACTTGACTCTACGCTGGCTCTTCTCGTCACGGTGCGTGCTTTTGACCAGCTAGGATATGACCGCTCGGGCATTGTAGCTGTGACGATGCCGGGATTTGGCACCACGGACCGCACGTACACCAACGCTATTGAGCTGGTGCAGTCGCTTGGCGCCGACCTGCGCGAGATTTCTATTGTGGATTCCGTGCTGCAGCACTTTGCCGACATCGGCCACGACCAGGACGTTCACGACGTTGTGTACGAAAACGCCCAGGCTCGCGAGCGCACGCAGATTCTGATGGACGTTGCCAACCAGGTGGGCGGCATGGTCATTGGCACGGGCGACCTCTCTGAGCTGGCGCTTGGTTGGGCAACGTACAACGGTGACCAGATGTCCATGTACGGCGTAAATGCTTCGGTACCAAAGACGCTGGTCAGATACCTTGTTGATTACTGTGCCGACGCTTATGAGGAGCAGGGCGAGGACGAAATTGCTCACGTTCTGCGCGATGTTCTGGACACGCCGGTTTCTCCTGAGCTGCTGCCATCCGCGGCAGACGGTTCTATTGAGCAGAAGACGGAGGACCTGGTTGGCCCATACGAGCTGCACGATTTCTTCTTGTTCCACGTGCTTCGTCACGGAAGTGGTCCACTCAAGGTCCTGCGTCTTGCTGAGTGTGCATTTGGCACAGGTACTGAACAGGAGATTTACGATCACGAGACTATCGTGCGCTGGTTAAAGGTGTTCTATCGCAGGTTCTTCTCGCAGCAGTTTAAGCGCTCGGCGATGCCTGACGGACCAAAGGTTGGCTCGGTTTCGCTGTCTCCGCGCGGCGACCTGCGCATGCCATCCGACGCTTCTAGCTCGCTTTGGCTCTCTGAACTGGAGAGTTTGGAGGCGTAAGCGCGTTAGGGCGTAGCGCGGCAGATCGTAGCGTTGTGGGCCATAGCGCGGTAGCACGCATTTCTTAGACGTTCAGTACCCGACTATTCATGAAAATGAATAGCCGGGTACTTTTATGCAGGTTGATTTTCGCTTTTGGTGGGGAAGAGGTGGCTTTGCCCCAAAAATGACATCTAAGTGGTAAAAAATGCGTTTAGTTGGAGAATTCATAATTCTGTATAAAGCGTTTCTGCAGTTGATTGAAATCTTGGTGGTAAAAAATCGTCTTAGTTGGAGTTAATTTGGCATAACATAAAATTTCATTTCCAACTAAACGGATTTTTTACCCAAATGAGGGTCTAAAATAGCATGATTAAAATTTACTATTCATGAAATCGTATATTCAGTAATCAATATACAAATTTTCAAAATATGATTGATCGAGGGTGAGGGCGTTTGAAAATGTGCGTCCAACCTCGTAAAAATATTTTGCAACTACTTCAACAGATAACACATCGCTTTAATATCTGTATAACTGCTAGGTATCAGAGTGACTGCCTGCAAAATTACAGGTATTTCACCAGTTATTTATATAAAAGTTCTATTTCGTTCAGCTTGCTTCCAACTTTTGTGGCAGAAAATAACATTGAGGTGGTATTAACTATCGAGTACCTTTAGACCGTAAAGCAGGTACGTGCTGAGCGGGAGAAAGGAGTCGTTCCATGCGCAAGGAGATTACAAAGCTAATTGAGCTTCTTGTTGCACAGAATAGGATGACTCCTGAAGAACTTGCTTCTGCCCTTGGGATTAGCTTTCGTACTATGCGCTCTTATGTCAACCAGGCTAATGAAGAACTTCAGGGTTTTGCACGCATTATTAAACACAGAGGCACTGACTATGAGCTTATTGTCGATGACAAAGATCGATTTGATGCTTTCCAAAAAGAGCGTCATATTGCAGCTCAAACAGCTAAACCATCATCTCCAGCAGAACGAGTAGATTTTCTTATCAGTAATCTATTACAGCGTAATGATTGGATTACTCTCGAAGAGCTTTCTGAGATGCTGTTTGTCTCAAAAAGTGCGCTTTCTACCGACATTAAGTTGGTAGAAAAAGAAATTGCAAAATTCCATCTCAGCATTCTTAAGCGTCCTT